>MNUP01000040.1 GCA_001871075.1 Candidatus Desantisbacteria bacterium CG1_02_49_89 | reverse complement strand
TGCGTTTGAAGGGCGCACCGCGATCCCCTCAACCGTGCCTTCCCACCCGGGATCTGAGAACATATCTATCACGTATGTATGGAACTGGTTGTCCGCTATGACCGGGAACTCATGCCTTGCGACGCCGGACTTTCCTTTTACGAACCACAGTATTTCGCCTGCTGTGCCCTTGTCAGCCTTCATGACCAACGTGATCCAGCTCAGGTCCTCCGCTTTGAATTCCGTGCGCGGAGCCATTGCAAGCGGCTCCTTTTCCAGGGCATTAACCTTAAGGGTCTCCTTTCCCGGCTCCAGCTTGCAGTCCTTCCACACCTTCCATGATTTTGCGGTTTTTTCCCTGTCAAAAACCCAGTCCGGCACGACTGCCTGCTTGTCTTCCTGGAGCAGTTTCTCGCCCAGGGTCAGCGCCGGCTTCGCGTCCCGGTCCGCCACAGGGCCTATTCCCACCCAGTCAATAAAAAGATTCCTGTCTTCCCCCGCTCTTCCGTAATCGTTTATGAATGAAATACGGGCTGAATATTCGCCCTTCTCAAACACCAGCGCGTCCGTGTAATAAACCTTGGGGCTTCCCATGCTCTCTTTCACTTCCCACTCTGAACTGCCGTTTGCGCCTTCCATCTCGACCAGCATTTTAGGCCATTTCTCCTGCGTGTCGGGGTTTAACGCGGCCGTCCCCGCGGCCTGCACCGCGAGCTTGTAAAGGCCGTTTTCCTTTACGCTGAACTTGACGCTGATGGAGCCGTTGCTCCAGAAAGCCCACCAGCCCGAAACATTGCCCAGCCCGTTAAGATGCTCGACGTATTCGGGGTCCTCCGCCTCCGCTATGCCCGGCACGTCCAGAACTTTCGCCGCCCCGCATACCGTAGAATACAAAACAACCACTGAAAATATGAAAATAAATATCATTGTTTTTTTCATAAAGAATTCCTCCTCTAAAAAACATTTTTAACCACAGGTGAACACCCTCCTACGCCATTTGTGGGTTCTCCTGTAAGCACGACCAGCTGCGGCGGGCAGGCAGGTTAACACGGTTTTGCCACTGAGATCACTGAATACACAGAAGGTAACTCAGGGCTTTAGCCCTGAAAAAATCTTTTACAGGGATCTTCGAGCGGGATTTAAAATACAGTCGTTTGTCTAGTGTCGAGTGTCTTACGTAAATACCGTCGTATGTCGTAGGTCATACGTTTAAAAGATTCATGCGCACGACGCAAGACGTACGACGTTCGACGTGAAACGCACGACGTACGACTTACGACGTAAGACGGAATCTAAATCTCTTTCGAAGTTCCCTGTGAAAAAGTCTTTTTTCGTGCTTTCCTCGCCCATCCTTTTAGATGGGCGAAGTCTCGCCCGCTTAAAGACGGGCGGAGTGCTTTCGTGCATTAGCCCCTGCGTTTAGTCCCGGTTTTATATCGGGACTGCATGGTGGAAATCTTTGTTTTCAATTTTTTATAAGTGTCTTCGAGCGACATCGATATGACCTTGGTGCCCGCGATCACCGGCATAAAGTTCGTATCCCCGTTCCACCTGGGGACGATGTGGATGTGGAAGTGGCCCTCAAGCCCCGCCCCCGCGACGCGGCCCAGGTTCATTCCCACGTTGAAGGCGTGCGGCTTTAACGTTTTCTTGAGCATTGAGATCACTCTTGACGTGGTCTTTATCAAGTCCAGCATTTCCGCGTCACTTAAATATTCCATTTCTCTTATATGCCTGTACGGTGTAACCATCGTATGGCCGTTGTTATACGGAAAAAGATTTAGGATTGCAAAGCAGTACCTGCTTCGCAGTATCACGTAGTTCTTCCTGTCTTTTTTCTTTTCTTTCGCGTGCCTGCACAGGAAACACCCTTTACAACCCTTGGAACCCAGGATGTATTTCGCCCTCCACGGCGCCCATAATCGTCGCATATCCAACTCCTTAATTATGAGTTATGAATTATGAATTATGAATTATGGAATTCGAAAACATTCTGCAAAACCGCACGAGAATGTTGCCCGAAGGGCAAAGTTATGAATCAGAGCTAAAGCTCTGAGTTACTCCGATGCCCCGACATACCGTCGGGGATACGGAGTCCCTTTGGGACAATTAATTCCATGCCGTTGATTCATAACTCATAACTCATAATTCATAATTATTTTTTCACAATGATGGAGGCGTAGCCGACAACCGCGGATTTATCCCCGCTTACGTCCCCGGAAGTGGCGTATTTGAGCAGTTTCGCGTCTGCCGCGCCCATTTCTTTCGCGGCGTAAAGCATCGCCGCGACCGGGCCCGGCCCGCACATGGTAATATCCATCTCCTTTATAACTGCAAAAAGCCCCTCGATGTCGAATTTAAGTATGCGCTCTATTGCCTGCCCGTCTTTGCGCTCCGCTACTTCATTTATTTCATAATGAGTAAAGTCAGAGCTCGCTATTATAACCGTGTTTTTTTTGCCTGCCGCCTTCGCTATGCCCTTCCCCAGCTCTTTGCAGAGTTTTATATCCTGGCTCATCATGGCCACCGGCACTATGGAAAAGGCGTCCCCGTAGATATACTGCAGGAACGGGATCTGGACCTCAAGGGAATGCTCGAACCTGTGCGCGCTTTCGTCAGCCTCAAGAAAACGGCAGGATCCCCTCAGGGCTTCGCCTGTTTCCTTGTCTATCCGGACTGTTCCCAAAGGAGTCTCCCAGGAATCAGCCATTGAAACAGCCGCCGGCTTGCCCACGCCGTGATGGTTGGGCCCGATCATTATGATGGTCCCTAAGGGACCATCCTGAGCAAGGGCGCTGAAACCGTGGCCTGCAACAGGGCCGGAATACGTGTATCCGGCGTGAGGGCTTACGATACCCAGGATCTTCCTTTCGCCGTCCGGGTTCAGCACAGGGATCTTCTTCACCCCTACTCTGTGCATGAAACATTTATCCAGCTGTAACTTCAGCCCTTCCGCGGTCCCGTCATAAAACTGCCCCGCCACAGCGGGAGCCCGAGTATCCATATTTCCCTCCCAGAATTAATTATGAGTTATGAATGATGAATTATGAATCAACTGTGAGGATGTTTATTTTAAAATTAGTATCTATTTCGTAGAGATCTTTTGGAATAACTTTAAAATTGCAGTTTGTAATCGTTGTGATTCCTTCACTCATAATTCATAACTCATAATTCATAATTAAAGTAATCACCACTCCACCGGCAATCTCACCCTTTCAGACTGGTATTCGAACTTTATGTACCCATTATCGCGGCCGAACTTGAACAGGTCGCGGGTAAGCTCCACGTCAGCCCTGCAGTAAGTTATAAGGTTATCAAAATCGCCCTGCTCAAACCAAGTTATCGCCTGAAGGCCGTCAGCCATCTTGCCCTTCTCAAGAGTCGCCATCGCGAGGCTGTTCAGGCTGATGCGCCGCCTCAGCTTTTCATAAACCGTTTTAAGTATGTCAAATACCGGGAGGCTGTCCAGGTCTCCGTTATTCATATAGGGCCTCAGAACTTCCAGATCAAAATTTATTATATTGAAGCCGACTATCAGTTTTGCGGCTCGCAGATCCTTCATGAGCTTCCTTATATCTTCTTCTCGGTAAACCCTGAATTTCTCCTTCCAGGAACCGCAGCACGCAACACTTACCGACATTTTCATAAGGTGCTTGTTATCCCATCCCCCTACCTGCTCCGCGCTTTTCTGGGTTTCAAGGTCGTAGAACAGGATCTCGTCTACGGGTATCTTTATTTCCTCCACGGCCTTGATTTTTCCGGCCCTGACCGGGCTGACCTTTATTTCCCGGTCATCCATTGACGCCGGGTCCATCACGTCCAGGTTCTGCGTCCATCCTTCCAGGAGCCGCAAAGCCATATCCTTGCTCAGCGGTTTGTTGTTGTTGCCGCATCTGGGGTCCTGTATGCAGGACGGGCACCCGTCATCGCACTCGCAGCCCGCGATGAACCTGTACGCCTCGCGCAGTATGTTCTCTATCCTGTGATAGGCAGTTTCCGCAAGCCCAACGCCCCCGGGGTAAGCGTCGTATACGAAAATGCACGGCTTACCCGTGTCCGTGTCCAGGGGAGTGGACATCCCGCCTATGTCGTTCCTGTCGCACAGGACGAACAGCGGGAAGAGCGATATCACCGCGTGCTCTATCGCGTGCAGGCCTCCGGGAAAATCGGGTTCTTCGCTGTACCTGCTTGGTATCTCAAGCCACAGCGCCTTGGTGGTGAATTTCAGCGGGGGCATATCGAGCGCGTGTTTGCTTATGAGCCTTCCGGTCCTTAACTGCTTCTTCGCGTATCCGGTTACCTGTTTGGTAACGATAACCTCCCCGTAGTTCAGCGACAGGCCGCCTGCCTGCCTTGACCCTATCCTGCTGAGGACCGCGATGTCCTCCCTGCCGAGGTCGCCCGTGTAATAATCCACAATGACTTTCCCGGCCAAAACGTTCTTATTGGCGAAGTCCAGTTTCCTGACAAGGTATTGCTCCGCCCGGTGCAGGTATATCGCGCCTTCATAGCACTCGTAAAAAACCCGCGACGTCTCCGCGGTCCCGATGGTCTTTCCCGTTCCCTCGTCTATTATGCTGTATTGCTCGTCCACGCTGCGCAGGCTTATATCCCTTTGCGGATGGCGCTTGCCCTGGTTGAACCATTTTGTCCCGGTGTCTGACTGGGCAACAAGCCCGTCTCTGCATAGTTCCTTGAGCGCCGGGAGCATTTTCTGCCCGTAGCAGTCATCGCCGTCCTCCAGCGGAACCTCGCTTGCCGCGCACTGCAAATGCTTTTTGAAGATCTCCCTGTTATAAGGATCGACGACTATCGCTTCAACCTCTCTTTTGAGGAAATCCTCAGCGTGCGCTATCAGGTACTGGTTCAGCGGCTCTTCAAGGGCTATCATGACCGCCAGCGATTCCTTATCCCTCCTGCCCACCCTGCCTATGCGCTGGAAGAAGGACATCATGCTCCCGGGATAACCCAGCAGTATGCACACGTCGAGTTTCCCGATGTCAACGCCCAGCTCAAGAGCGCTTGTGGAAATAACGCCTGATATATTGCCGCCGAACAGCTCGCTTTCTATTTCCCTTCTTTCGTCCGCGAGGTATCCCGCCCTGTAAGCGCTTACTTTTTCCTTGCCTGTCCTGGCGCCCATCTTAACCCAGGTGTGTATGAGCTCGGTGACAAGGCGCGACTTAGCGAAAAGGATCGTTTTCAGCCCTCTTTTCACGCTTTCGCTGAACAGGGATTCGGCGTCCGCGTAGGCGCTTCCGGTCGTCTTCCAGAAAACCAGGTGTTTGGTGTAATTGGGGTATCCGCTTTCCTTCACCGCGGAAAAAGGGACGCCTGCAAGGCGTTCGATGAATTCTTCCGGATTGGCAAGAGTGGCTGAGCACGCGATGAACTGCGGGTTGGCGCCGTAATGCTTCAGCACCCTGCGCAGCCGCCTGATAACGTTGGCAACGTGGCTGCCAAGCACTCCGTAATAGTAATGCGCTTCGTCGATAACTACGTATTTCAGGTTGCTGAAGAATCCGGACCACTGTTCGTGGAAAGGAAGTAATCCCAGGTGCAGCATGTCGGGGTTGGTCATTATTATGTTAGGCGGGTCGTTCTTTATCTTGGTCCTCTGATAGGAATTCGTATCCCCGTCATATATCTTCGCTATCTCATAGTCTTGGTTTGAACCTTCAACCTTTAACCTTAAACTTTTAACCAATTCATTAAGATTTTTAAGCTGGTCCTGCGCGAGCGCCTTAAGGGGATAGATATAAAGCGCTTTTGCCTGCGGGTCTGATATTATTGTTTCCAGGATTGGGATATTAAAACAATACGTTTTACCGCTTGCCGAAGGAGTTGTAATAGCGACGCTCCTGCCGTCCCTTATGAGCCTTATGGCTTCTGCCTGGTGCGAATACAGCTTTTCTATGCCTTTGGATGCAAGGGCTTTTTTTATTGATGGGTGCAGCTTAACATCACCGTATTTCGCCTCGTTGCCCTTGATGGAGTCTATATAGACCGCATTCTCATCGTTCCTCTCAATATACTTGATATAGTCTATTATATCCATCAGTCCCCTTCAATTGAATATATTAGATTAATAGATTAAGGATTAATGGCTTAATGGTTTCGCGGTTAAATAAAATACATATAAACTATAATCTTCAAACAATGGATTATAGGTTATTAAGCTTGAAAGCTTTTGAACTTGAAATTGGGAAGCTGTATGTATTGATTATTTCTTAGCTTTCAACATTTAACTGACCTTTAACTTTTAACCTTTAACTGTTATTCAATGGGCCCGCTCGCTATCTTTATGGATTCGATCTCCGTAATGTTGCCGACTTCTTCTACTCCGCTGAACGGGTCAAGGCGCAGGACGGTTAAGTTACCTGTCCAGTTCTTGCATTTTTTCATATCGATGTTAAAAAGGGCCTGATCCTTTTTAATTTTGACTATAACCACTTTGTCCTCGCCAAGATCAGGCATGTCCTCTGTGGCGAAATAGATCTGATGGGTCATTTCGGCCGAGGCCTTCGATCCTTTCATCTTTATGACAATGAACGGGAATTCTTCGGCGGCGAATCCCGCCTCCGGGAAGAAAATATACGGGTCCGGCCCTGTTGTTTCCAGTTTCAGCGACTTCGCGGAATCCTGCGCTTCCAGGTTGTTCTTCATGACCTCAGCCCACTCGTCAACCACGCCGGATTTCGTAAAATCCCATTCCTTGTATATCTTTACCTTCGGCTTCGCCGCTTCAGCCGCGAAACCTGCGGACACCAGCCCCGCCACCAAACCCCCGACAATCAACATCGCTAATACTTTACGCATAAATCCTCCTTTTTTACTGTCATTGCGACCCGCCCTTGTCCGCCAATTCTTATGGTGGAAGTATTCGTGGCGGGGAAACAATCTGAATACAACTTTTACAGGGACCTTATGGGAATTTAAACTGCTATAATTTTTTTCTTATATTTTACGTAACGCAAACCTTTTCGTAGACCCGCCAATCTTTAAGGAGGGAGGTTTGCTATTTTTATCAGGGCTAAAGCCCTGAGTTACGTAATCTAAATTGTTGATATCTTTTAGTTTTTTAAGTTCTCTTAAGCCTGCCCGCCAATCTTGGTGGAGGGTTCCCTGTGAAAAAGTCTTTACCAGTGGCGCTCGTTATCTTTCGACTCCCCTTTCTCCCGGTTAAAATAAGAATTTCGAAAATAGAAAATTGAGAATGGACCGCAATATCGCCTTGTATTTATCCATTGCTCTATTCTCTATTGCTCTATTGCTCCATTGCTCTGAATTTTCCGCTGTGCGGAAAAATCGGCCCCAAGGGGAGTCGAACCCCTCCCGCCGCCTTGAAAGGGCGGTGTCCTAACCAATAGACGATGGGGCCATCCTCAAATACAGTGACAAGTAACAAGTGACAAGTAGCAAGTTAAATAAAATTCTAAAATAAATTCCTTGAACCACAGTCGCCACTACAGCGACCCGCCGATGAGGCGGGAACTACGGAACCATTTAATATATAAAGTATAAAGTATAATATATTATACCTTATATATTGAAAAAAGTCAAGAAATAAGGGATTAAAACAAGCTGAAAGCTTTAAAAATAAAAACTACTGCCGTATCTGAGATCAGCAGTAGCGAAACAGGCGTGCTTCCTGTAAAATATATGGTTATTTATAAGTTTTTTCAGAGCGTATTCTTAAAGCCAAAACCCACACGATTTTTCTGTCTTTGTCCACATCATAAAGTATTCTGTAATCTCTGACCCTTATCCGGTATTGAGCCGTAAATTGGTAAAAAATTACGGGAGGATCAAGTTTCTTGAACGGCTTTTCACCATAAGGAAAAGGATTGCCCGCCAAACTCTTTACGGCATCCATAATTTCGTCTTGAATGTTTTTTTTAGAAATTCTGGAAAGGATTTTTTCAAACTTATTTTCAGTCGAATGACTCGGAAATCTAACTCCATACGTCATTTGCGTTTTGCCTGTATTCTTTCAAAAAGAAAAGAAACTGCCCTACCCTTGGTTCCTTTGTTTATTGCTTTCCTGCCTTCGGCCACGGCTGCAAGGGTTTCCGGATCTGCAAGTTCATCAAGTAAATCCGTCAATTCCAGCACATCTTCATATGGCAAATTAACGCTTACCGGAACGCCCCTTTCCGTGATAACCAGGGTTTTCCCCAGAATTTTTGTAGACAGATGCTCCTTTAGATCCCTGACACCGATATGGTCAGCTTTTAATATTGCCGTGGCAACGCTCATTTTTTGCTCCTCCAGGTTTATTCCTGGAACTCCTTATATTGTAGTCACACTTGCAACTACTATTATACTTATTTTTTTATATTTGTCAAGGAAAAACCCCACTTTGGTACTTTCTGACGCAGACCCCGGCGTCTTGTCCCGATGTTCTATCGGGACAGCATGGGGTCAAGATGAGGCGCAGACGAAGTCCCCTTGGGGAGAAAAAACACTCGTTCACACCCGGAGACGAAGACTCCAGCAGTTAGCGGGGAGTAAATAGAATAATTCCTTTATTCAAGGTCTGACCCTCTTTTTTTTATCTCGTGATGTAATGGATACCGTTGAAAAGAGCGGCTATCCGGGCATTTTTCGTGAACCGGTCCTTTTTCTTGAAAGATTTCTGATGACCAGGCATGCCGCTGCCGCGGCCAAGACCAAAACGGCCAGTATGATTAAAGCTGTTAATTTTTCCTGCTTTTGCCTTTTGATCAATATCTCTTTCCTGGCCTCCAGCTTTGGCAATAAATTTGAAATCCTGCCGATGGCCTCATCTATCCGGCTGATATTCGCTATATCTTCGTTTTTCTGGAATAACCCGACGATCCTATCCCTGCTGTCCGACCAAAGCTTCAGGATCTTGCCGTACGCTTCAGATTCGATCCGGTAGCGCGACAACCAGTTTTCCCTTTTTTCTTTGGTATTTATTTCTTCTTCGCTCAGGTCGTTAAATATCCTGTGGTAACCCACAAAAGTATTTTTGATCGATTCTATGCCTGCCGTAAACCGGTTTATTATATTCTTATCCGAAGTATTTGTGGCCGAGATCTCGTTAAATATATATCCCAGCAGGTCCCGGGCCTGTTCATAGACATTATCGAGCTTCTTTTTGTAATTTTCAAGCCGGGCCTGCAGGCGCTGATTTTCTTTCTTTAAATTTCCGGCCTCTTTCTCCTTCGCATACAGCTCGTTCCTTAAATTTTGGATTTCGGAGTCGGATTCCTGCATCCGCTGGGTCAGGTACGTTATTGTTTCCTCAAGGTCCCTGATCCTGCCGCAAAGGCTTAGGATCTCTCCCACCTTTTTCGAAGCCTGGTTGTAGATCCTGAATATTTTATCCCTTCTGTTCTTTAAAACGCTGTAAGTGACCTTTCCGGCCGGGTTCCCGCTCCATTTGACCCTGAAACTCCCGAGTAGGCCGTCTACTTTCGCAAAGACCAGGCGCGTGTCCGTGTTGACCATTGTCCCTGAGCCGTTAAGGGTTGCCTCAATGGCAGAAAGCCTGTTAAGTATGGAATCGCGCTCCTCCCGCATTGTTCCCGCGCGCTGCGCGCCCGAAACGGAAACTATTAAAAAGAAAGTTAAAACAGTAAAAAAAATGATTTTCTTTTTCATCTCCACTCCTCGATCTTTCCTTTTGGACCTATGAAATATCTGTCCTTTGATTTTGAAATGATCAAAACACCCGTATCTGTATTTTCAAACTCCGGTCTTTTTACCGCGTTCGGAAGCGGGATGAAACCGCAGTCTGCCGTGGAACCGTCTTTACGGGGTTTTATCGTCCAGACATTCTTAAATCCTTCCGCCGCAAGATAATATGTCCCTTTATGGCAGATCAAAACAATGTTCTTCATATCCTTACCTTCAGTGCTTTTTATTTTTTCCAGTGCCGCTGTATCGATCCTGCACTGAATGATCGGGATGTCCTCGTTATTTATGACAATCCCCTCTTTTATGGCGTCCGCGTTGCATTTTATCGTATCAGAACTTTGCTCAAATCTTATAACGAGAGTTTCTGAAGCGCACCCGGATAATATCAACCCGATCATCGAGATAAAAAAGAGCTTGTATCTCATTTTTTCTCCTCTAAATAGTTAGAATGGCACACGGGATCTATCATCCTACCAGGAATCCCGGAGACACAATAATTAATTATGAAATCAATCTGTGTAATCATCTTTACGAAATCGGCGTAATCATATTTTGCTGCGCCTAAAGCATTGACTTCATCATCTTCTTAATATTCTTTTTCATTATTTCATGGATCTTTTTATCGTTCATCAGCAGCTCCACGCCAGCGACAAATTCCGTCGCGGTCTTATTAACCCACCGCACTGTCCCGGTAAAACTGTAGTCCCGGGGAAGAAAAGACAGCGGTATCCTCAAAAGCAGGTTTTCTCCCTGCACTATCTGCACTTCCGTTTCCAGCTTAACTCCGACTATGCCCAGGTCCAGGATACTTCCAATAAGCATGAAACCTTCTGCCGGGTCGCTCATTTTTTTAAAATTGATCTGGATGAAAGTCGGTATCCTCAGATCCCCGCCCCACAATCCCTTAACTTCATTTTTATTTTCCATAATTTCTCCTCCAAAAATGATTACGGTGACCCTACTACGCTCTTCGAGCTTCGAAGGGTAAATTATTAAAAGAGATTACGGTGTAAAAACTTTTAGCAGAGAACTTAAACTGTTTTTTCAGGAGTAGACCCTTTAGGGTCTTTAAAATAATGGGCCTAAAGGCCCTACTCCAAAATCCCCTTATACACTTATCAACTAATCGCAAGCCTCCCTCCTAATAAAATTGGCGGACAGGTAAATTGAGCCCCTACAAAGGGCGACCAAGGTCGCCCCTACGCGTTAGCTTACTGCGGATAACCGACGGATATGATATAGATCGGTTTGCGGTCCGCAGGCAGGGACAACGCCTTTGAAATGCTTTCTTCCGAATAACCTGCCATAGGGACCCCGGCCAGCCCTAGCGCGACTGCCTGTAAAAGTATGTTCTGGGCGCAATGCCCGGCTTCAAGGTATATGAACTTCATTTTATTGTTCTCATCAACCCTGGATGAAAAAAGCGTGGGTACGGCGGTTATCACGATAACCATCGCGGCTTCTGATGAGGTTTTTTGCCCGCCCAGGCTTTTCCTCAGATCCCCGTCGCCGACTTTTTCAACGGCGTGATCTTTCGGAATGTAATGGTATGCCGCTTCAGGGCAGACCGCGTAGATCTCCAGGGGATACATTGCCATCGCCGAAGGGGCCGCGCGCTTTTTGCCGTCCGGGTCGGTTATGCCCTGGGCTGCCCACAGGATCTGAGACACCTGCTCTTTCGTAAGCGCCTGGTTCTTATACGCCCTCATTGAACGGCGTTTCTGTATCGCTTCCTCAAGCGACATCGCGCCTTTTTTAGCAGGCTGCGGAAGCTTTGTGACCTGAGGGACAGTATCTGCGGATACTGAACCTGCTTTCTTCTGATTGTAGACGAATACTAAAATAAAAATAAAAATAAGCGTTACTGAAATAACATATTTTCTCATTTCCCCTCCTCTGATTGTCAACGCAGGCTTAAGCCTGCGGCTACATATCTTTTGCGATGAACGATGCACGAAGCACGAAGAACGATTACTTCAATATGGATTTGGAGCGGGTTTCCTGCAGTTTTATATCCGCGGTCCTGTGCTCAAGGATGCTCAGTGACAGTTCTATGCATTCCGCGGCTTCCTTCGGGGACATCGTGCCCACTGTCACCATATCGCAGTCCCTTATCGCATTCCATACAAAAGTAAAAGCCTGCAGCGGCCGTATCTGGCCGGCTGCCATAGGTTTTATTGTCATTACGGGTTTTTTCGCGTTCCTTATAATGCTCGCCGTCCAGTCAACCTCAACCTGCATCAGGAACCCCATCGCATTGAATATAGAAATATATGTTTCGATGTCCAATCCGGTTTTATCGGCAAAAGTAATGGACTGCGGCAAATGCGTGCTCAGTCCCGGGATCATCTTCCTTTCCCTTGCTAGCCTGCAGAACTTATCCACCTGGCGCAGCTCGCCCGTGCAGTTGTCAACGAGCATATCTGTCGATGTGGTATGAGGCATTACGATATGCACGCCCAGCCTTGCTTCCGCGTCAAGGATCTTTTCGACCGCCCCGATATCGAGTCCGTCTATAACAGTCCTCGGGTTGACGGGAATAGAGGGAGTTGAGATACGGATTATCCCGGCGCCGGTGCGGTCCTCCGCGTCTTTCATCGCGTCTGTCATGATCGGGTTGTTAAGGGGGCCCATCAGCGCGTCAACCCCGGAGCGGAGGAAAACCTCGATGATATCCGCGATCTTCTTCCTGTCCATCACGTTTTCCGTTATGTATTCATCCTTGGCTCTTGTAGTATGGCTGTATCCAAGGAACCAGTTTGTTCCGATTATCATCCTTGAAAGCGGCAACCCGCCTACCTTGGTTCTGGGAAATTTATCTGCCATAACATATGCTCCTTTTTGTAAAATATTTTAGCCACGGATTACCATGGATAAATAATTTTCAACAGGGATCTTCGAGCGGGATTTAAACTGCTTATCAGGGCTGAAGCCCTGAGTTACAATAAAAATCCTTGTTACTGCGCTGATACGTTGACACGCTGATACGTTGACACGCTTTTTATTTAAAGAACGGGCATTCGTCCCACCTGCCGTCTTCAGCCACAGGGCATTCCTCATTTTCAAAATTCTTCTCAAGACCTTTCTTTGCCAGCGCCCCGAAAACCTCCGCGAGCTTTTTCTCGTTTTTCTGCTTAAGCGCGCACATACCGCTGGTCTCGGTGCTGCTGTCCAGCCTTCCTATGGTAGTTATCGCCCTGTGTTCCTTATTATAATATTTACATTCCATGTTTTCTCCTGTAAACGATTACAGTGACCCTACTATGCTCTTCGAGCTTTCTACTACGCTAAAGCTTCGTAGAACACGTCGAAGGGTAAATTATTAAAAGAGATTACGGTGTTAAAACTTTTAGCGGAGAACTTAAACTGCTTTTTCAGGAGTAGACCCTTTAGGGTCGTTTAAATAACGGGGCTAAAGCCCCTACTCCTAAATCCCCCTCACTCCCCCTTTGATAAAGGGGGAAGAAGGGGGATTTATTTCACTCTTACTCTGAACCTTATGGCTTTGGTTTGATTTATGCCAAGACTATCTATTCTCCAGCGCAGGCCTTTGACATTGGAAGTGCCTGAAGCAGGATTGCCTGTTGTCCAGGAAACAAGGTCTGTTGTGTATGCCCAGGTGTCAGCAAAACCTGAAGTGTCCATATAAATGTAGTCAACAGGATTATTGACGCTGGTATCAAAAGACCTTGTGTCAACGATAAGGTTGTTTGTCGCGGTTTCTGTGCCTGTGTTTGAAATGTAAACAGTGTATTCAACAGTGTCAGAAACCCAGAATTTCATAGGCATTGAACCTGTTTCTCCTGAACGAACGTTCATTTGAACCTTAGAAGTTAGAACGGTTGGCTTTGTAACCGTCTCCTGTTGAGTGTCTGTCCATGTCCAGGAATCTGTCCTGGTCACGGTTATGACAGGGTTACCGCCTATCTTGTCTTTGTAGTATACGGTCTTTCCGCCGGATACGAGGTACACGATGCTTGTGTTTACCCAGGTAGTGCCTGACACGGAGAAATAACCTTTTGTTGATGTGGTAAGCAGTTGGACCGTATCATTAAAGAGAACCGCTGTATTCCCAGAACCATCTACTGCTTTTAAGAACACCGGAGCGGTACTTATGCTTGTTATGGTGAACGGTGTTGTGTTTGAGAATCGCAGGTACCGTATAGTTATTGTTTCTACCTGTGTGTCAGCTGATAGCTCATAGCTCATAGCTGATAGCACAGGATTACCGACAGCGTTGTCGCGGTAGTAGAAATAGCCGAAGCCATTAAGGAACGTGATCGTGCTTGTATCTGCCCATGGAGTTGTTGACACTGAGAAGGACCCGGAACTGGAGCTTGTGAATAAACTTACCGTGCTGCTGAACGAAACGTCAGTGTTCCCGCCTGAATCATAAGCGACCGCTGTTACGAGCGGTGATGTATCAGCAGCCCGTATTCTGAATTCTGGGCTGATGAAACTGAAGTATCCCGCTCCCCCTGCTGTTATTGTTTCGCCTTGAGTATCTGCGATAAGCGATTCGCGATAAGCGGTTATCACGGGATTGCCTATATTGGTGTCTTTGTAGTAGAATACCCCGTAGCCGGATGAAAGGTATATGTTCGTGGTATCAGCCCATACAATATTGTCTATTGAGAAGCTGCCGCCCGGCGAACTGCTTGAGAGGATGACCGTATCATAGAAGCTTACATCCCTGCCTCCGCCCAGACCCTGGACCTCTACCGTTATTGAATCAGTGGCTGCGCCCTGCGCCGCGGTCCTTTGCGGCGTCAGGATCTTTAAATTCATACCGGTAAACGTTACGGGCTTGGGCTTGCGCTCATAACCCGCCTTGATCTCGTCCAGGGGAAGCGCGCGGCTATACATCCTCACTTCGTCCATCACACCGTTCCAGATCGCTCCCAGGCCTCCGATCCTCAGAGGATTCGCGCTTGAATCAATAGGACCTGTTTTCGCGGATGAACCGTCAACGGCTCCGTCAATATATAATTTGTTGTTATTCCCGCCAATACTGCTGTCATAAGTCCCGACAATATGGTACCAGGGAGCATTGGGCCCTGAATCCGGAATAAGGCTTGAAGCAGCCCTGGGTTCCCAGCCGCCGCCGGTGCAGATAAAGAAATTGAAATTGTTGCCTTCACCTATGCTGGTCTTGCGCATAAAATAGCAGGGTTCTTTACGCACGATTTCGGCATAGTTGTCATTCGCGTTCATTTTTACCCACGCTTCCACTGAGATCGCGGCTCCGGGGTTCAGCGTCGCGTTATTCTCCACGCTTACATATCCGGTAGTGCCGTTAACCGAAAGGCAGGGGCCCAGCAACCCGTTTGTCCAGGAAGGGCTGGTTATCGTGCCGGTGTTATTGTTGATCGAAAGGTCGTAAGCAACATCTCCTGATCCATCGTCAAAGTTCCACATCCCTATAAGGCCGTCCGCCAGCACGGTATTTTCCACGCGTTTTACGGAATTCCCCTCAATATACGCTGTGATCGTATCCAGGCCGCCGTAACTGGAAACCACTGCGCCTGTGCACACGCCGCTTGGATCGGTAATGCCGGGCTGGGTTATGAAGTCATAAGCGTCCAGCCCTGTGCCCTTCCTGCTTGTCGTAATTATCACTGCCTGGCCTGAAAGCGGGTTGCGGTAGTAATCGGTAACCGTAACCGTAATTGTGCAGGCAGATGAATTATCCGCAGGTATCAGCCTCTGTTTTATGACAAGGTAAGAGACTGTCTCGGAAAAACCAAGCGCAGAAACAGACTGCGCCTGGGTATTGCCTGTAAGCCCTGCAGCTGAAAGGGCCAGGATCGGCGAACCTGCTTTTATGTCCCTGTAAAAAACAACGGTTTCTCCGTTCTTCAGGTTCAGCGTGACAGCTCCGGAATACCATGTGCCGCCGCCCGCGTTCGTATCCGAAATAGTTCCGAGTCCGGAAGTCGAAACAAGGGAACAGGCGCCGTTGTAGCTTAAGTCTTTTGTTCCGTCAGGGAACTGCGCCTGGATGCAGATGGAATCTGACACGCTGCCAGCTGAAAAAGCCCTGGCCGGCGTGGCGAAAGCGATCTGTGTGGCCCCGTAGAAATCAATTGTGGGAACCCTCTGGATGCGCACACAGTCAAACCAGGCAGTTTCAGTGCCGTTGTGCATTGCCCTGTATTCAACCATGTTCGCGCCGGCTGGAACGTTAGTTGTGCCGGATATCTTTGTCCATCCGGCTGGTCCGTTCCCGAGGCTAGCGTAATAACCCTCGGTGATATAATTTGAATTGTTCCACCAGATAAGCCTGATGACCATGGTATCGCTTGCAGAACTTATTTTCGAATACTGGCTGAAGATGTAAGGAGTATTGGGGGTTACCGGGTACCTGCCCCATATCGGGGCTCCCGGCCAGTTTATATAAGCGAAATTATCCGCATTGGTGGGGCAGTAATGCCTTATGGACCTTATCCCTGAAGCAGCGTCGTCCGCCACCCAGGAGAAAACTCCTGAAGCGGTATTGTAGTACCAGTCAGAAGGATCTCCTGATCCGTTCTCCATAGACGGGTTGTTCGCTATGTTTTCGGTGATCGTAACTCCGTCGCACAACGCTGTGATCGTATCGCTGCCCTGTGTGCAGGAAACTATAAGCGCTGTGCATAAGCCGTTAATATCCGTCAGGGACGGCTGGGTTATCGTGTCAAACGAAGATCCCCTCGACGTATAGACCGTGGCCTGCTTGCCGAACAGCCCGTTGCCGTAAATGTCCTTGATCACTATGTTCACAGAGCAGGGCGCGGCGCCGTTCGCGGGGATGGTGGCGGTGTTCGTTCGCAGGTAGGAGTTCGTTTCAGCGACAGCCGGAGACAGCGTGATCGTCTCAACCTGCGTGTCAGAAGCAAGTTCAACGCGCGAAACGGTAATTACAGGGTTGCCTGCGGTCGTGTCAATGTAGTAGAAAAACATTGAGCCGTCCGCCATCATTATCGAGGTGTTATTCGAACTGCTCCAGCTGACCCCGTCAGGAGAGAACTTTCCGGATGAAGAAGAAGACGCTATGTCTATCATCTCGGAAAAATTAGTTTTATTGCCGGAACCGTCCTGCGCCTCCACGGCTATCGACTCTGACTTTACGCACGCGCTGGTCGTCCTGGGAGGAGTTATGAATTCCAGTTTTGAGGCATAGCTGACAAAATAAATTGGTTTTGCCTCGCCCATCCAGCTCTGCTGCGCCTCAACAGCGGTCAGCGCATCGCGGTAGATCCTGATCTCGTCAATCCAGCCGTTGAACGCGGCTCCGCCCGGGCTGTAGCAGGCAATGTTCAGCTGCTGTCCCGAATTCGTGCACCCGCCTGTCCTGGCGAGCTGCCCGGCAGGGCTGCCGTTTATGTAAAGGCACATATTCGCACCGTCGTATGTGCCGCACACGTGGGACCATTCACCGTAATTGAAAGTTATGGAGCTTCCGAGCGAATGCGACCAGCTGGTCACAGGCATCTGAAAATTGACATTCTGGCCCGAAACAGTGGTCCTCCACCCTTGATCTCCGCTCGTAATGCGGTTTATGAGCTGCTTGTCGCCCTGCACTACGTCGGTCTTTATCCACATTTCAAAGGACATGGGCGTGGTGTCGTATATGTCCTGATCAGCTGACTGCGCGTAAGCGGAAGAACCGTTAAAATAGATAGACGAACCGAATTTACAGTCAGGGGTCCACTGCGCGCCGCCCGCAACGGAAGCTGTGCCGCCGTACGGCGAAATGCTGTTCGCGGAGCTCCCCGACCCCTCGTCGAAATTCGTAACCCACGTGGCTATGTCCCTGAATATATTATTTTTAACGCGCCTTGAACTGTAGCCCGGTATATAAGCGGTCACGGTGTCGTAACCGGAAAGGGTCGAGACAAGCGTTCCGGTGCAGGTCCCAAATGTATCGGATACTGAGGACGGCTGCGTTATTGTGTCATAGATCCCCTGCGGTGTGCCCATCCTGCTTGTGGTTATTATTATCTGCTGTCCGCTGATCGTGTTCCTGTAACAGTCCATAACGTAGATGGTGACCGTGCACACGGATGTGTCCACGGCGATCGCTTCCCTGGGCAGCATTATAAACGAAGCTGTCTCGGAGAACTGGCCCGGGTACACGGACTGCGCCTGTGTGCAGGAGTTAAGGTCGGGACTTGTGACAGTGATGACCGGTGAACCGGCTTTGGTGTCCCTGTAATAGAAATACGTTTCGCCGTTCACAATGTCCAGTATGATCGTGGATGTTTCTCCCCATCCTGTTGAGCTGGTACTGAAAAATCCCATGCCTGACGAAGACACAAGGGTGCAGGTCCCGTTGTAAGACGAGTCTTTTGTGCCACCCAGATACTGCGCCTGTATCACTATTGATTCGGAAACGCTGCCCGCATTAACCTGCCTGGGCTGAGTTATTATGGCAAGCTTTCCCGCAGCCGTGAATTCCACCATCGGGTATCTTTGCAGGCGTATGCAGTCAAACCACGCTGTCCCCAGGCCGGCGTTATGAGCGCGGTACATAAGCCCGTCCGCATTTGCAGGGGAAGTCAGGGTCCCGGAAAGCAGTGTCCAGGGCTGGGTGCCCCATATCTGAGCCGCGGCTACCTCTCCTATCACAGACCCGCCGTTAAACCATATTATCCTTATACGCGCGTCCCCGCTTGAAAGATCGGATCTTGTCCACTGATTGGCAACAAAAACAGTGCTCGGATGCACGGGCCATCGGTTAAAATAAGGAGTCCCTGTCCACTGCGCCTCAACAAACTGGTCGGTTACAGCGTCGGAAAAATTTCTCATTGCTTTCGCGCCGCTGTAAACCACATCGGTGACCCATGTCCAGGTATTCGCGTTAACGCCCCACCCGTCAGGATATGCCCCCGTGCCCTGTTCAAAAGACATATTGTTGATTATGTTCTCAGTGATCGTTACCCCGTCGCACACCGCGAATATTGTATCGCCGCCGGCGGTCGTGGAAACGACGGCGGCAGTGCATAACCCGTTAAGATCAGTGAGCTGCGGCTGCGTGACCGTGTCTATGCCAAGGCCGCGCGCGGTGTAGACCGTAACCTGTTTGCCAGAGAGCGGGGTCCCGCCGTCCATGTCCCTGACGGAAATGGTAAAGGTACAAAGGGTTACGCCGTCCCTTGGGATCTTCACGTTGTTGACATCCACGCGGATATAGGAGAGCGTTCCGGACACGGATGACTGGGTAACGATCACCACCTGAGTATCGAATTGCAGGCCGGAACGCGAAACCGTGATGACCGGGCTGTTTATAACAGTGTCCTTGAAATAAAAATCCCTTGTGCCGTTCACGAGGTATATAAATGTGTTGTTTGAAGCGGACCAGCTGACCCTGTCAAGCGAGAACCTTCCTGTCGTGGAAGAACAGGCAAGCGTGATGCTTTCATTGAATACGGCTACAATGTTCCCGGTGTCGTCCTGCGCCTCAACCGTGATGTAATCCGAGGGATTGTTCTGTTTCACCTCCCTCTGCGGAGTGGTGATCGTCAGTTTTGCGGGAAGCGAGAATGTTATAGGTTTGGAAGCCCCCGTGTAGCTCGCGTAGATCTCCTCCGGGGTCAGCGCCGCGCCGTAGACGCGCGCCTCGTCCATGCAGCCGCTCATCCCCATAAAGAGCTCATTGGAGGTGATGTTCACGTTTCCCGACTTGGATATCTGGTTCTGCAGCACGCCGTTGACGTATATCTTAAGCTGGTTTGCCGGAGTGTCGTTATCATAGGTAGCAGTTACGTGGTACCATGACGCGTTAGTGCCTGAATCCGGCATGAAGTTGCTGGGCACCCTTGGTTCCCACCCGGTCGTATACACAAAAGCGGTGAAGTCAGGGCCTTCCGCGATCTCGTCCCTGCGCAAATAATACGCGAGCTCTTTCCTCATTATGGTCTGCCCGCCGTTCCCGTCGTATATCTTGGCCCACACCTCCATTGTCAGGGCCTTTGAAAAATCAAGCGTGCTGTCGTCAGGCACGGAAACATATCTTGAACCGTCAACCGTGCGCGCTGCCTTGCCGATAACCCCGTCCTCCCACAGGGAATTGTAGAAAGTTCCGTTGTTCGCGTTCCCGGTAACGTCAGCCGCGGAAGAACCTGTGCCCTCGTCAAAGTTCCACGCGCCCCCGCCCAGGTCGGAGAAGATCGTATTCGTGATCCTTTTTAAGGGCTGCCCCGATACATACGCGGTTACCGTGTCTATGCCGACCAGTGTGGACCATATTTTTCCCGTGCATTTGCCGTTATCGAACGTCTTTGTCGCGGGCTGCTGCACAGTGTCATACCCGCTCTCGGCTGTTCCCTTTCGGGACGTTGTAATGGCCACGCTCTCCCCGGACCGCGGGTTCCTCCAGTAATCGGTCACGTAAACGCTCACCGTATACTGGGTGCCGTTCGCGTACCCTGTTCTCGGCATCACCACGTAAGACCTTGTCTCCGAGAACGGACCGACGCCTACGGAATGGCCGGGCTGGTTTGTGCCTGAAAGCTCCGTGCTCGTAACGTATATCGCGGGCGAACCTTTAAGCGTGTCCCTGTAGTACACAAAGGTCTCTCCGCTTATTATCTTTACCGTGATCGCGGAAGTCCAGCTGTTCGCGGGCGCGTATTTTGAAACGCTGAATTTCCCCAGGCCTGACGAGGAAGAAAGAGCGCAGAACCCGCTGTATGAACCCGCTTTTGTCCCTGTGCCCCACTGCGCCTGGATGCAGATCGACTCGGAAGCCGAATTGGCGATGGTCGCGCGGACCGGAGTGATTATTGCGAGTTTCTCGGCGGCAAGAAATTCCATGGTCGGGGTCCTTTTAACCCGGACCGCGTCAAACCACGCAGTGCCCACCCCTTTGTTGTCGCAGCGGAACATCAGCCCGTTCGCGTTCGAGGGCGCGGTAACTGTTTTTTGCAGCAGGGTCCAGGGATTTACCCCTGTCCTGGTGTCGGCGTTCACCTCGCCCGCGTATGTCCCCCCGTTCCACCATACGATCCGCATGCCTGCGTAATCCGAGGCCAGGTCTGTTCTCAGGTATTGCGACACGGTGAACGAAGATCCGGGGTCTATGTCCCACCTGTTGTTGTATGTTGTTCCGGCCCAGTTTGCCTCCGCGTAATTGTCCTGGGCTGTAGCAGTCTCGGAAATGCGCACGCTCCTCGCGCCGCTGTAAACCGTTGTTGTGTCCCATCCCCACGATGCGCCTGATAAAATGTTCAGCGCCCAGCTGCTTGGTGCCGATGTCCCGTCCTCAAAAGACGGGTTGTTAAGGATATTTTCAGTAATAGTCACGCCTTCGCATCTCGCGGTTATCGTATCCTGGCCTGCGGTTGACGATCTTATCGCCGCATAGCATATGCCTGACGCATTGGTCAGGGACGGCTGTGTTACCGTGTCAATAACAGGGCCGCGGCTTGTGTAAACCGTGACCTGCCTTCCGTATAACGCGGACCCCGCTATGTCCTTTACATAGATCGTTATAGTGCTGACCGTTGTGCCGTTGGCAGGTATCTTTGCATCGTTAAGCCTGAGGAAGGACAGGGTCTCTGAAACTGATGCGGCGCTGACGCTTTCAACCTGCGTGTCGGGCGAAAGCCCGGACCTTGAGACCGTGACAGCGGGGCTGCCCGCGCTTGTGTCCCGGAAGTAGAAATACCCGGAACCTTCATTCGCGTAGATGACCGAAGTATTCGAGGAACTCCAGCTTGAACCGTCCTGGGAGAACCTTCCGGTGGACGAGGAAACGGAGAGTGTGACGGTATTGGTAAAATAACTCACCTTCTGCCCTATGTTGTCCTGGACCTCGAACAGTATTACATCCGAAATATTGCCCTGCTTCACCGACCTGGGCGGGGATGTTATCTTTATCTTTGATTCAACGCCGGTGAAAATGACCGGTTTTGCCTTTCCCTGATAGCTGAGCAGTATCTCGTCGGCTGTCAGCGCCTTGTTGTAGAACCTTATTTCGTCAAGGCATCCTGTGTAGAATGCGTTACCCGGCGCCCATGTTCCCAGGTATAAAGGAATGCTGGACGGATATATCCCGTATTCAGGCCTTGAAAGCGAACTGACCTTTACGCCGTTCACGTAGAGCAGCATTGTATTGCCTTCATAGGTCGCTGCAACATGCGTCCAGGCGTTCAGCGGAGCCGGAGACGGATCGTAAAGGTGATAGCTCCAGGCGGATGCGCCCGCAACCTGCCATCCGACGTTTGCGCTTGAGATCCCGAGCCTGTATCCCATATTGCCTGAGCCTGGCACCTTGTTAAACATCCACTTGTCGGTCTGGGTAACGCCGGTCATATACCACAGCTCAACCGTTATTTCCTCGAACGGGTCCAGGGAATCGTTGTCAGGAACTGTTATATAGTCCGCGTTCCCGTCAAAATATTTCGCGGCGCCCCGGTAACCGATGGTTTCCGCGGTGTTGCCGTATATAATGCCGTTGTTGTGGCTCTGGGAATAATCATAGGCCGTATAATTTTTCGTGTCCTCAAAATCCCAGATGCCGAAAGATATGTCCCTGAAAACAACGTTCTGTATTGTGCCCATCTCCCCGTTAACGGACGCTGTTACTGTGTCCTTCCCGGGCTGTGAAGAAACCAGATAACCCGTGCACATGCCGCTTGCGTCGGTTACGGACAAAGGCTGGGTTATGGTATCAATACCCGCTCCCCTGCTTGAAGTTATCAGGACGGTTTTACCGGGGATCGGGTTCCTGAACTGGTCTGTCACTACAACGGTTATCGTGCATTTAGCCGTCCTGTCAGCCGAAACCGACCTTGAAAGGAAAAGCCAGGAAGAGCTTGGAGAGAACGGAGCGGCTGTTATCGTGAATGTCGCGGGAGTGAAGCCGTCAACCGGCTGGGCCTTCGAATCATAAGTGGTAACCACAACTTCATACCCTCCTGTTTTAATGGGGTTCTGCAGTCCGGAAATAACAATAGTGCACCCGGTCCCGGCGCTTACCGAATCAGGCGCTGAAGCGATGAACGTTATGGTCTCAGTGCTTACCGAGATCGTGCCCGCGGTAATAGCGTCGATCTTCACTGAAACAAGGCTTGCGCCTGTAAGCACGCAGCCTTTCGGGTAAAAAAGCGTCAGTCTTGTTACCGTGTCAGACCGCGAAGTCGTGAAAGTTATCGTATCCGTAACAGGCAGATCACCTGCCGCGGCGCTGGAAAGCCGGACCGCTGCCCTTCTCATCGCCGAGTACCACGGGCCGTCCCCGTAGCTGAAGAACCACTGGGGCACGGACTGGCCTATGTCAGCCGGAACCAGGTCCGTGTGCGGGTTGGTATCCACAAAAACTTCCCTGATCGCGTCCAGCATGTCGAAGCCGAATTCCACGCAGGGCTCGACAACCGCGCCCTCCCCGAACTCGTTCCAGCACTCGGATATGACTATCTTTTTGCCGAGGATAGGGTAGCTGTCAGCGAACGCTTTGGAATTTATGAGCATGGACTTGTAATCAGCCTTGTTCCTGTTGGTCCGCACGAGAGCGGCAGAACCGGCCCATGGGCCGTTATCCCACCCGGGCTCTGTCAGCGCAATGTACGGAAGGTATCCGTATCCCTGTATCGCCTCCCAGATCGCGCGGTGCCCGTTTATGCACTTGTAATACGGGGACCTGTTCAGAACTGCTTCCTCGGGGCTCATGCCTGACCCGGCATAATTGTAACCGGTGCACGCGTCATAACCCATGGTCTGGATCGCCTGGATCTCTGACTGGCTGGTGCCGTTGCCGGCGATCAGATAAAGGCCCGCGTACCCCGCGTCAACGCACATCTGCCTCATCTCGGCGAACACGCTTGCGACAGCCGCGTAGCTTCCAAGGTCTTCGCTGAACTGAAAAGGAGAGAAAATTATTACCACAGGCTTGTTGTCTATCGTGTAATGCTCGGGCTGGTTGAAATAGTGGTCGATCCAGTACTGCGTGGTGTAAAGTATCAGGTCGCGCGTGTGGCCGGCAAAATGGTTCGCCCAGAGCAGGCAAAACTTGATATAGGACCTGTATCTGGAATCAAGGTAGGCGTTGAGCGCGTGTTCAAGGCCGACATTATAGTCAGTCCACATGTACCAGTCGTAGATAATGAACTTCACCCCGTGCTCAGCCATCCACTTAATATGCCAGTCAGCGATGGGCGGTTCTCCCTCGTTATACCATCCCAGGAGCGGCTTTCTCTGCGGGTACTCGGGCCTTATCACGTCCCAGCCCCAGTGCTCTCCCTGCTTCCATCCGGGGAAGTAATAAACCCCGACATCGTAAGGGGTGGTCACGGTTTCGGGCACAGGAGGGTAGTCGGTGTCTGACGCCAGCTTTGCGGTTATGGTTATCGAACAGGAAGCGGTCTCGGAAAGGAAGTTCCGCCCGCTCACGGTCACGTACGCTGTGCTGGACATCGCGGTTGAGCTTATGACAGTGCAGGCGAATGTCGTGTTATTGTAAAGGGTTATGACCCCGAAGGTATTTCCGCCGTTCGCTATCACCAGGCCCGGGGGCAGGCTCAAAGTCGCGGCAACGTATTCAGCCGCTTCCCCGCCCGCGTTCTCAACTTTCAGCCACAGGGGTATGCTTTCTCCCGCCCTGCCGCCTTCCTCGATCCCGAAATACGTGATATTGATCTCTGCCTCGCCCTGCTTTACGTTCGAAATCCTTATCCAGTCGATCTGGACGCTTGCTCCGGACGCGTTAGTCGGCAACAACATGAACCCTGTCAAATAGTAGTTCCAGGTATTTCCCCAGAACGCGTAATTGGAACCGGAACTCAGGTCAATGTTGTAAACGTGGAACTGGCCGTCCGCCTCTATGTCAAAGCTCATTTCTCCCAAAGGCCCCGGGATATCCTGCCTGACCCACTGCAGTTTTCCGCTTGTTCCCCTGTCAACCTTCATCTTGAAGGAAACGTATTTGTTCTGGTTCTGGTCCACAAATACGCGCGGGGATAAAAGCACCGGCTCTGTGTTCGTGGTGGTAAGGTTCAGGCTTCCGCCTGAAACTCCCGTGACGCTCGCGCCGTTATAGCCCTCCCATCCTTCCGTGTTCCCGGCTTCGTCGAACTCCCACATCGGTATCACGTAGGTATCGTCCTGCCTGACCTTGATCTCCTCCCTGGAAAGCGCCGGAGAATCCGCCGCGCTCTTCACAGGCCCTATGCCGAACCAGTCAATGAACAGGTCTGAAGCGGCGCCGTTTGTGAGCACGATCGCGACCTTGTGCAGGCCGACGCCCAGGGTAAAGGTCCCGGAATAAAAAACCTGCACCGCGGAAGTCTCAACGCTTATGTTCTTTGTGTTCGCGTCGTCCACCGCGACGCCGGCGATAGGCCAGGCCCCCCCGTTTAAACCGAAAGCCCTGAATGAAACCTTGAATATCTGTGTTTCAAATTCATTCCATACCTGGGGCACCCTGCCGTAAAGAAGGACCCTGTCGTTGTTATTATTAAATCTCCAGAATACTCCGCTGATAGACCCGTTTACCCATGGGTTTACTATGGAAACACCGCCCAGATGCCAGACATCGTCATGCTCTGCTTCTATCGCTATGGGAAACTCAACTATCCTCATGAATGTGACTGTCGGGATCCTCTGGAACCGGATATTATCCCACCAGTCAAGGTTCGCGGGCGATCCGTCAACCTGGAACCTTACCCTCGCCGTTGTATTTGTTGTGCTGGACCAGATATCCGAGGAATAGCACCAGGTATTCGGGGTGGCTGCGTATATGTTCTTGTCGTAACCTGTGTTATTAAGGTCCAGGTAGGGCTGCCTGAGCGGTCCGTACTGGTACGCGGAAAGTTCATATAAAGAACTGCGCTCTATGATAGAAACGTCCTGGTAAGGATTGCCTGCGCGGCCTGACTCGTGCCTGACCGAGTATATGCCTTCATACCTTACAGTGCTTGTCCGCGTATAGTTATACGGCGGTATAGCAGCGCCAACGCCTGTCCAGTAAAGAGCGTAGGTGTTGCCTGTCCCCGCGCTCTCCATGGACGCGTTGTTGAGCAGGTTCGGGTACAGGGTCTCTCCCATGCACACCGCGTAAAAATTGGCCTCTCCCGGGGTCGTGGACCTGATCGTAAAAGTAGCCGCGCCGTTGGCATTCGTAACCTTTGAAGCGCCTGAGCCCGTATCGAACGCGGCTCCGCGGTTCGTATAAATGGTTACGTATTGGCCGGATATCTTAGTGGTTGTTTCCGAGATCACGATGACGGTGACAGTGGCGTAGTCTGTTCCGTCGGTGTTGAAGTATCCTCTGTTATTTTGGGTCCTTATATAAGGAAGCAAAACCGGGGCCGCCGGCGCGAACTACAGTAACAAGTAACAAGTCACAAGTGACAAGTAAAAGCCCAAGAATAAAGAAAGAGAGAGATTTTTTCATATATTTAAGTCTCTTATATAAATAAAAGGATCCGTGTCTGTAGTAAGAGATCAGGTTAGTGGATGCTGGCTTTAAAATTAAGGGGTAAGGGATCGGATGGGATGTCCCGAAGGAACTCCTTCGGAGCAAGTGCCGTTGAAGTGTTAAAGTGAAGAAGAAATGAGCCAGGAGCGGCTCGAACGCTCGACACCCGCCTTAAAAGGGCGGTGCTCTACCAACTGAGCTACTGGCCCATATCATTAAAAACAAGTCAAAGGTCAAAAGTCAAAATGCAAAGGTCAAAAGTTCAAGCTGAGCATATTACGCCACGCCCCCGACGTTTAGTTGCCAAGTAACAAGGTTCTGGCCCGCCGATAAGGCGGGACAGGTTCTTACGGCCCACCATAAACTACAGTGACAAGTAACAAGTATCAAGTGACAAGTTATAAACTGTAACTCAGGGCTTCAGCCCTGATGATTCATCAGACCTAAAGGTCTGAGTTACAACAAGATCCTTGCTGTTGATCCATAATTCATAATTTTAGTTAGCATTATCATATTATATATTTTATTTACGAAAAGTCAACTAAATTGAACAATCTTTTGCTTTGAACAATCTTTATTTTAAATGAACACCTCCCCTTTATTTAAGGAGTAGACCCTTTAGGGTCGTTTACTTTTTTTTAAGGAAGTATTCAACCGTTTCCTTTAATCCTTCTTCAAGGCTTATCTCCGGGCTGTATCCCAGCAGTTTTTCAGCGTCTGAAATATCAGCAAGCGACTGCCTTATATCCCCCGGGCGGGGGTCGGTGTAAACAGGCCGAAGGTCCTTGCCCATGACCGCGTTAAGCTTTTCAACCAGCCTGTTCATGTCCACGCTCATCCCGCATCCTATATTATACGCCCGCCCGAACGCGCCCTGGGCGCTCATTGCCAGCAGGTTTGCCTGCACGACGTTCCTGATAAACACGAAATCCCGCGACTGCTTTCCGTCGCCGAATATCACGGGCTGCCTGCCCTCAAGCATGAGCGAGATGAACTTCGGTATTGCGGCGGCATAATCCGAGAAAGGGCTTTGCCTGGGCCCAAAAACGTTGAAATACCGCAATATGACCGTTTCCAGGCCGAAAACCGAATGGAAAATTTTGCAGTAATATTCGCCTGCCAGTTTGGAAACCGCGTAAGGCGACATCGGATCCGGGGCCAGATCTTCCTTTTTTTTGCCTTCCCCCGGGTCTCCGTAAACCGCGCACGAAGAAGCGAACACAACGCGCTTTATGCCTTCATCCCTTGAAGCCAAAAGAACGTTGAGGGTCCCGGTTATGTTCACCCCGTTGGTTTCAACAGGGTCGGTTATCGAGCGCTGGACAGAAGCGATCGCCGCGAAGTGGAAAACACATCCGGCCCCGCGGGCCGCCTTTTTTACTGCCGCAAGATCCCTTACATCCCCCTCAATAACTTCAACTCTGCCGGGCAGGCGCGCTGTGTTTTCCCTGTTCCCGGTATCGAAATTATCCAGCACTATCACGTCAAAGCCGCGCTTTGCCAGCTCCTCCGCGATATGGCTTCCGATAAAACCCGCCCCGCCTGTCACCAGGACTTTCATATCAAACTCGCTTCCGTCTTACGTCGTAAGTCGTACGTCGTGCGTTTCACGTCGAACGTCGTACGTCTTGCGTCGTGCGCATGAATCTTTTAAACGTATGACCTACGACATACGACGGTATTTACGTAAGACGCTCGACGCATGACGCACGACGGTATCTTAAATCCCGTTCGCAAGATCCCTGTAAAAGCTTTTAACAGGGATTTAAAGAGATTTAATAAGCTCAGCCACGGATGTCCACGGATTTAACTCTGTAAACTACATAAACTTTGTAAACTCTGTAAACTGTAAAAACTGGCTGCTTATTGTCCTATTATCCAGGAAAAACCCGTGGTCGCGAAGAGCATGGGGTCAGATGTCAAACACGTGCCTACGCCCAGATCAATAGCAACATAATCCGAGATCCAATACTTCATGCCTGCCGTGACATTTACATTGGCGACTGCGCCTGTATCTCTTTCAATGGTTCCCATCACTTCACAGCCCAGATCCAATTTCCTTCCGACCAGGAAATTCGTGGCAAGGCCATAAATAATACCGGTTTTTGAGGTTTCGTGCTTCAGGTAACCGAGATTACCATACAGGCGGAAATTGCCCCAGTCCTTGCCCATGATAAGCTTGACCGAGTAGCCCATGCTGCCCAGCGCGCAGGAATAGCTAAACGACACGTCCATCAGGTCCTTGTTTGGGAACATGGTTGACAACAGCGGGTTGAACGAATATTTTATGCCCAACTGCGAGTTGTTTACGCCTGGCACGTCTCCCCCGAATGGAAAACAGATACCCAGGGTCATGTCCTTTGTCACGCCGTAGTTAAGGTGTATGCGCACGCTCTGCGTCATCGTGTTTGACCGGGTCAGGAACGCGGCGTACCCCCCCTGCACCTCAAACTTTCCCTGATCAAGGACCATGGCCTTTTCAGTAAGATACGGCCTTTCAGCGAACAGGTCGGTCGTGTAAAGCCCGGGCTCCACAAAGGTTATCGCTGACGCGCATCCCGCCCAGAACAATAATGATACAGCTGCTAATACTTTCTTCATTCTACCTCCCCTTTGCAGGAATCCTGCATTTTTTAAAACCAATCCACTTCTTTTGCCACTGAGTTCACTGAGAATTTGTAACTCAGACCTTTTCGAAGACCCCCGCCAAACTGACTGGCGGGCAAGCTGCCAATCTTTAAGGAGGGAGGTCTGATATCAGGGCTAAAGCCCTGAGTTACAATTTTTTAGAGAGAACTTAAAAGGCTTTAAAATATTCTTCACAGGGATCTTCGAATGAGATTTAAAAGTCTCAGCCACGGATATCAACCTAAAAAGCATTCACCAGAGAGAACGGCGTCATAAGCAGGATCGTCAGGTCAAGCCATATAGACCAGTTGTCTATGTAGTAAAGGTCGTAACGGATGCGCTCCTCAGGCTCCACATGCCCTCCCCTTAATCCGTTTATCTGCGCCCAGCCGGTCATTCCCGGTTTTACCTCGTGGCGGTCATTGAAAAAAGAGACACTCTGGAATTCCACGTCATCAACCGCGAGCGGCCTGGGCCCTATCAGGCTCATATCGCCCTTAAGGACGTTGAACAACTGGGGAAGCTCGTCAAAATTACGCCGCCTCAGCCATTTCCCGAAATCAGTGCACCGCGCGTCGTCTATGTCAGTCCAGGCAGAGCCGCCTTCCTCAGCGCGCATCGTCCTGAATTTGATGATGGAAAAAGGCCTGCTCCTGAAGCCGATCCTTTTCTGCCTGAAAAAAACCGGGCCCGGCGATGTCAGCTTGATGGCTATGATTATATACAGCAGAAGCGGGGAAAGGATCAGGACTATCAGAACGCCAAGGAATAGGTCGCCGCACCTTTTAATGAACCTGTACCCGGACTTTTTCAGCTGGCTTTCTTTCATGCCTATCAGCGGCAGGCCGTGTATCATCTCAATCCTTGTTCCGCCGAAAAGAGGTTCCTGCAGGTCAGGCATTATCAGGAAATTCACCTTGTTTTCGCGGCAAAGGCTCACGGCATCTTTCATTTTGTCCCACTCGTCATAACCTAAGGTGATTATGACTTTCGGGTTCTCCATATACTTTACAAACCCGGCAAGGCCGCCCAGATCCCCGATAATTTTGACGCCGTTAATTTCCTTTCCCGCCATTTTGGGGTCGGTGCTCAAAAAACCTACGAGGATAAACCCTTTTTCCGAACTTCTTTTAAGCCTTTTAAGGACTATTTCCCCGTTTTTCCCGCACCCGACTATGATAACCCTTTTAAGGCTTTCGCCGCTTGAAGAATTTATTTCAAAATTATATTGTATTTTACGGTGTAATGAAAGCAGAAAGAAAGCAAGTATCCCCCCGTATAATGCCACCGTCCTTGAATATGAAAACTGCCTTAGCAAAACAATTAATCCCGCCATAAAAAGCATGCCGAAGAAGGAACCTTCCATTATCACCTGCAAATCGCTCACAAAAGAACGGAAGCTTTTTTCGCTGTACACGCCCAGCGCCTTGAAGAAAAACAACCATACCATGGCAGTGACTACACCGCCCTTCAGGTAAATTAAAAAACCCGGATATCCCCTAAACTTGAATAAATAGCTCAGCGGCGTATAAAACCTTAGCCAATAAAAAAACAGGAAAGACGCCAGTATTATGCACCCGTCCACCGCCATCCAGTAAACCCAGTTTCTCCGCCACATAATTTACTCCATCTTCATATTATCTTTGGTTTACGGCAAGGCCTGAAAAAATATCCAGGGTCTTTTCCGATGCCGCGCCCCGGCCATACTTGTCTTTCCGTAATTCCATAGTCTTTTGGCTGCGTTCCTTTTTATAGATCTCTGCGCTCATTCTTTTGTTGCGCACAAAACAACAGTAAGCTCTTCCATCCGGCTATCCCCGCCCCTGAAACGCTTGCTCAAAAAATCCCGCACAGCCAATAAGTATTTATTGTCAAGGACAATAATAGGAAATATTTTTATGTTGACCCATTTAAATTTTTTCAATATCTTTTCATATTCAAACTGCCTGACCCTGTTAGGCGAACTCCTAAATTTAAAAATATTATATATAAAATCAGGGTACCTGTATATGTTAAGCGGGTCGGCATCGCGTATCCACCTGGAATGCGTTTTCAGGTCAATCTCAGCTATCAGCATTGTTCCCGGCTTTGCAACCGCGCTGAGCTGCATTATGGTCTTTTCAATATCGTCGAAATGCTCAAACGCAGCCTGGCTTAAAACCAGGTCTATTTGTTCTCCGCTGAAAACAGATATGTCAAAATCGCTGCGGCATAGATAATTCAGTTTACCGGTTTTGCCGCCACACGCCAATTCAAGCTGTGTTCTTAAAAAATCTATGTCCGGCTTTATTCCGTTAATTTTATCTATATACCCGAATAATTCCCGGTAAAATTCATCGGGCACAAATTTTACCAGATCATTTACGTCTATCGCATTATATTTTTCCGCGCCTTTCATAAGTGTTATGATGCCCACGCCCAGGTCCGCGCCGGGCCCCAGCTCCAGGATCGTTTTTCCTTTCAGGGAATCATCGCCGGAATATTCTTTCAAAAAATGCAGCCAGCCATCAACAACCCTGAAATCGTATTCAATTGCTTTTTTAAAATCAAGGATGCCGAACGGGCGCGGGCTCCTGTAACCCTGCATTAAATTCTTCAATTTGCTGAGGAACAGGAAAAAAAGGCCTGTGAAATAATAGATAAAATTATGGGTTTTCCTTAAATTCATAACTTCAACTTGCGTCATATTTCTTATACTTCCTGGTAAGATTTTGTAGTCTAATACAAACGCATTAAGTAATTTGTCGTTGCGAGGAGTGAAACGACGAAGCAATCTCGGTTTTAACGACGAGATTGCCACACTCACTTCGTTCGTT
>MNUP01000057.1 GCA_001871075.1 Candidatus Desantisbacteria bacterium CG1_02_49_89 | reverse complement strand
CACGGGAACTAAAACTTTTTTTCCTATCCTGATCGATTCTTTGATCATTTTTTCCGTATCAACTTCATCCGGAAGCGAAAGGTAAAAAAGAACTGATTCCGCACCCGAGAACTCATCCAGGCTCTTTAACCTCTTCCAGATCATGAGGCTCAGCTTCCTCCTGGTTTCTTTGGGCTGAAGCCTCCTTATCCCAAGCATTTTTTTTCTTATTTCCTGTTTCTTCATTCTGCGTTCATCGCGATGTATACGGTCGCATCCCCTCTTTTTATCAGGAAGAGGATATTTTTTCCGGCGCTCTTTAAGGCTTTTTGCAGGTCCTGCGTGTTCCTGACCGGGGCCTTGTTGATTTCTTTTATAACATCGCCTTCCAGTATACCCGCGTTTTCGGCAATGCTGCCGGACTCAACCCCTGCCACCAGAACTCCTTCAGAATGGTTCTGGAGCGTGAGCCCTAAAATTCTCAGGCTGATCTTTTCTTCACTGCCGGCCGGAGCAAGGTCCTGTTCCTCCTGCGGCACGCGGCCGATCTTCACCGAAATATTTTGTTTCTTTCCTTCCCTGATTACATCGATATTGGCCACGGTACCCGGCTTTGCCTTAGAAACCATCTGGTGCAGGTCACCTGTGTTTTTCACTGCGTAACCGTTGAAACCGGTTATAACATCCCCGTTCTTCATCCCGCCTTCCTGCGCCGGGCTACCCTGGAGGATCTCGCTGACGACAACTCCATCCTGTTTCGAGAGCTTGAACGCCTTCGCAAGATCAGGGTTTAATTCCTGTATTTTTATGCCCAGCCATCCCCTTTCCACGCCACCCCGGGTAATAAGGTCCGCAAGTACTTCCTTCGCTTTGTTTATCGGTATGGCAAACCCGACACCGACAAATCCGCCGCTGGGGGTAAAAATAGCGACATTGATGCCTATCACTTCACCGTATACGTTCACGAGCGGCCCGCCGCTGTTGCCCGGGTTTATCGAAGCGTCCGTCTGGATCAGGTCAGCGTAATTCCTGCCCTCCACGGACACATTCTGTCTTTTGGCGCTGATCACGCCGACGGTTACGGTATGCTCCAGCCCGAAAGGGCTGCCTATGGCAACAGCCCACTCGCCGACCCGTATCCTGTCAGAGTCACCCAGCCTTGCGACCGGGAACCTGAAACCCTTCAGCGGTTTCCCGTCGATCTTCACCACCGCAAGGTCTATCTGGCCGTCCTTTCCGACAAGCCTGCCCGCAAAAGTCTTCCTGTCCTTTCCGTCGCTTATCGCTACCTGTATGTCTTTGGCGCCCTCCACAACGTGATAATTGGTAAGTATGTATCCGCCGGCGTCTATTATGACCCCGGTACCCACGCTGCGCAGTTTCCTTTCGTCAGGTTCCTGGGGAAAAAAGTACTTAAAGAATTCCTCGAAAGGGTCCTCGCCGAACGGGCTGCGGAATTTAAAGGAAAAACTGCTCTTCTCAACCCTTGTGGCCGAAATGTTCACAACTGACGGTTTTACGCTTTCTGCAACCCGGATAAAGGAATTCTGCAAGTCAAGCACCTGCGCCGGGGGCACGATCTTATCCTGCCCTGTCAGCGGCCCTTCTCCGTCTTTCATCGTGCAGGAACCCAGCAATAACGCTGGCAGGCATATGATTAAAAGGTAAATTTCGAATTTATGAGTAACTTTCATTTCAGGTTTCTATTCCTTCATTTCAGATTGTCCCGAAGAGATCCCTTTGGGATAAATTACAAATTTTTAAGATGGTTTATCAGCATCAGAAGCGCGGCACGCGCGGTTCTTTCCTTAACCTCTGCTCTTTCCCCGTAAAAATTGTGTTTCTCAGCGTTAAGCCTGCCCGCTGATGCAAGCGCTATATAAACAAGGCCTGCCGGCTTGTTCCTGGTCGCGCCTGAAGGCCCGGCAATACCTGTTATACCCAGGCCGTAATCAGTACCCGCGACCCTCCTAATGCCTTCTGCCATTTTCCCCGCTGCCTGACCGCTTACCGCGCCAAATTTTTTCAGGATGGGCTGCGGCACGCCCAGTATTTTCATCTTCATTTCATTGCTGTAGCTCACAACACCGCCCTGAAAATAGTCCGAAGACCCGGGGACATTTGTTATAAGGTTTGAGACCAGCCCGCCGGTGCATGACTCCGCGACCGCCAGGGTTTTTCTTTTTCTTTTAAGCAGCGAGCCGGCGATCCCCTCAAAGCTGATATCACCGCTGCCCATTATGTTCCTTCCCAGCCTGCCCGAGATCAGGCGTTTAACCTCATCTACTTTTTTATCGGCAAGGCCGGCGTTCGCCGCCCTTGCTGTGATCTTGATGTCTACCTGCCCGGGATGCGCCTGAAACCCTATTTCGAGATCCCTGCTGTTTTTTATGTCTGCGAGAGTTTCCTCGATAACCGATTCCCCTATCCCGTATGTTTTCAGGACCCTGTATGCGTATTTCCGGCCTGCAATGCTGCGGAAAAAAGGCACAAGGCTTTCCAGCATGGGTTTCATTTCCCTGGGCGGTCCGGGCAGGACCACAATGATCCTTCCCTTGTGCCTGAGTATGAAACCGGGCGCGGTCCCGAACCTGTTGCGGACAGCTGCGGCCCCTGCAGGAAGAAAAGCCTGCCTGCTGCTTATGGGCGGCATCTCCATACCTCTTTTGTTAAAGAACGCTTTTATATTTTTCAACAATTCTCTGCGAAACACAAGCCTTTTCCCGGTAAAACCCGCGACCGCCTCCCTGGTTACATCGTCTCTTGTGGGACCCAGGCCTCCCGTAACCAGGATAAGCGATGTTTTCCTGAACGCCTTACCGATGGCGCCCGCTATTTCTTTTTCAGTATCAGGAACAGAGATCTTTAAGACCGGTTCGATACCTGACTGGTGCAGCCTTCTTCCGATAAACGCGCCGTTTGTATCCACTGCGCCGCCAAGCAGGATTTCATTGCCTGTCACTATGAGAGATGCCTGCATCAGCTTCTCCTGAAAACATATTCCAGGCCTGAAGCAACGGTAATTACCGTAACGCCCAGCATCACGGGATATATGATTCCCCGGAACGTGCCGTTCCCTGCTCCCAGCCACCTCATCAGCATCAGAAAAACTACCGCTGACATCTGCAGGGCTGTTTTGGACTTGGCCAGAATTCCGGGCGCAAATTTGCGCGCGCTTCTTGACCTTAGAATTGTCACTACCACGTCCCTTGCGATCATCACAATGACCATCCACAGGGGAACCTGCCCCAGAACGGCGAATCCCAGCATCGCGGAAATAACAAGGACTTTGTCCGCGAAAGGGTCAAGCTTGCCTCCGAACTCGGAAACCGTTCCCTGGACCCTGGCTGCGTATCCGTCAAGAAAATCAGTAACGGAAGCCGCCGAGAAAAAAAGAAGGGCCAGCAGGTGGTAATGCGGACCGTCTTTCAGGAGAAAGAACACCGCGGGGACTGCAAGCATCATCCTTGAGAATGTGAGGATATTAGCCAGGTTTGCCTTCATTTCCCAGTCCATATTTCTTGACAAGGTAACGGAGCATGCGCGGGTTCAGCCCAAGCATTTTTGCCGCTTCTTTTTTCCTGCGCGTCCTGCCAAGCACCGCGCTTATGATCTTCTTTTCGTAGCTGCCCACAAGGGCTTTGAAATCGATCGCTCCTTCCGGTCCAGGAACTGCCGCCCCCCCATCAAGGACACCACGGGGATTCTCGGCTGCCCTGAACTCAGAAGGCAGGTCTTCAACGGCTATAAATTCTTTACCTTCGTCTATCAGCGTGATTATGCGTTCGATAAGGTTTTCAAGCTCCCTTACGTTACCCGGCCAGGGGTATTCTTCCAATACCATGACTGCTTCTTCGCGGATCCCCCTGATCTTCTTGTGAAGGAGCTTGTTATGTTTTTCTATAAAGTGCCTGATAAGCAGGGGTATGTCCCCGGTCTTTTGCCTCAGCGGGGTAAGGCTTATCGGGATCACGTTCAGGCGGTAAAAAAGGTCCTCCCTGAACTTTCCCTCTTTTATGAGCTGCTGCAAATTCCTGTTGGTAGCCGCCACCACCCTGGCATCGACCTTGATATTCTTGGTGCCGCCGACCTTCCTGAACTCTTTTTCCTCAAGGACCCTCAGGACCTTTGATTGTATCGAAAGCGGCATCTCGCCGATCTCATCCATGAAAACAGTGCCTTTATCCCCGATCTCGAAAAGCCCTTTTTTGGAATCCGCCGCCCCGGTAAACGCCCCCCTCTCGTGCCCGAATAATTCGCTTTCAAGCAGGGTTTCCGGCAGGGCGCTGCAGTTTATGGTAACGAAAGGGTGCGCCGTTCTTATGCCGCTGTAATGGATCGCCTGAGCGATAAGCTCCTTGCCCGTTCCGCTCTCGCCTGAAATAAGCACCGTCGAATCTATATCCGCGATCCTTTTCACGGTCCGGAACAGCTCTTTTATCTCGGGGCTGTTGCCTATTATTTTCGAAAAATCAGCTTTTTTACGCAGTTCTTCCCTTAAAAAAACATTCTCCTGCCTGAGCCTTGCTTCCTTCAATCCCCTTTCAATGACCAGCATCATCTCTTCCGGGTCTATCCCGTCTTCACCGTCTTTGGCAATGTAATCGTATGCGCCTTCTTTCATAGCCTCTACTGCTTTTTTTATCGACTTGTCAACCGTCATCATTATAACGACAGCTTCGGGATTAATTTTCAGTATTTCTTTCAGGGTCTGAAGGCCGTCCATCTCCGGCATGTGCAGGTCGGTAACAACTATATCGGCGCCGTCCCTTGACATTATATCAATGCCTTTTTTCCCGTTCTCCGCGGCCGAAACTTCATAGCCGTTCTTTCCCAGGATCAGCGTAAGCAAATTCCTTATGCCCTCATTATCATCAAGAACAAGCACCCTGTCCTTCATCAGTTAACCGCTCCCGCGCTTTCATCTGCCAGGGGAATGCATATGCTGAATGTCGTTCCCCTGCCCACTTCGCTGGCGGCATCTATGGTGCCGCCGTTCTGTTCCACTATACGCTTGACGATCGCAAGCCCCAGGCCCGTTCCGTTATCGCGCGTCGTATAGAATGGCTCGAATATTTTCCGAAGGTCCCCGCCCGGGATACCGCATCCCGTATCGCTGAAATCTATCCTGACCGTTTTCCTGCCCGGGCTGGCCTGGCCGTTGGTCAGGCTTGCCCTGATCTTCATCTCACCACCGGAAGGCATTGCCTGCAGCCCGTTGAGCATAATATTGAGAAAAACCTGCTTTATCTGTTCCGGGCTCCCTTTTATTTTCAGATCCAGCCCGACATCCTTTGTGATCTTTATGTTTTTGGAAATAGGGCCTTTGAGCAACAGCAGTGTGTCCTCAAGGATCTTGGTAAGCCGGCAGGAATCATTGATCTCGGTGCCCGAACGCGTAAAATTCAGGAACTGGGAGATCAGCTGATCAAGCCTTCTTGTTTCCTGCGCTATTATCTCCAGTAGTTTGCTTGTGTAAATATCACCCCTGTGTTCCTTCTGAAGGTATTCGGCTGAAGACTTTATTGCGGAAAGCGGATTTTTAACCTCGTGGATAAGCGAAGCGGAAAGCTGGCCCAGGGACGAAAGTTTATCAGCCCTCATCATGTCCTTCTCAAACCTTTCGCTCCTTTTCTTGGAACCCACCGCAAGAGACGCGCTTAGGAATGCCACAAAGTAAAAAGCGCATATCTTCGCATATACCGAGAAAAAAATATTATAAAAATCTTTGCCTTCCAGGCCCGTGAACGGAGGCGGGTTAAAAAGCCCCCGGTATTCCAGGAAGATAATGCCGCTGTACAGAACGCTTGAAAGGGTTGCGGTCATTATGCAGCCCTGGAATGTCAGCAGGACCCCTGCTGCCAGTATACAGAGCACGTAAAGGAAAGTAAAGGTGCTGTAAACGCTCTGCGTGATCGACACGAAGGCGCTGACGATCACGACATCCACAATTATCTGCAGGTAGGCAAGCACCTTAAGGTGCTTCCCCCGCTTAAGCAGAATGGTGTATACGATCCCGGCTGCATACGCGATGCCCACCAGGGCGATAAAAGGCACCCTGACGCTGGAATCCACGGTAAAAACAGCCACCAGCAGTATAACCGTGGTCACGATCAGCCTGACTGCCATATATCTTTTTAAGGCGTTTCTAAATTCTTCCATCTCTGTCCCAACTCCAAAAAGATGCTGGATACTGGATCCTGGATCCTGGATCCTGGATGAAGGAATTTTATTCAAATAAATCCTTGATCTAGTATGGTGTCGCATAAATCCCTTGACATTTGATTCTGCTTTGAGTTGTCATTGCGAGCGACCAAAGGGAGCGTGGCAATCTCGATTTTTAGGT
>MNUP01000123.1 GCA_001871075.1 Candidatus Desantisbacteria bacterium CG1_02_49_89 | reverse complement strand
TTTCACAGGGAATTGACGAGAACTTAAACTGAACTTATTACTTTTTCTGGGTTTAACCTAAGAATTTTAAGTTCTCTTAAGTTCCCTGTAAAAGTATTTCTGTGTTAACCTGTGTTTACCTGTGGTTATTTAGTTATTTTTCTATTGTAAGAGCGAATTCGCGGCACAGGGTCTGGCTGAGGAATTCAACGTCCTTCACCAGTTTATCCCTGTCCTGCGGGTCAACAAGCGCCTGGATCCTGGGGTCATTGCCCTTGAAGGTCTCTTTCGCCTGCCACAACTGCTCGCCTGTCTCAACGTTTACCATGCGCACGCTTATACCGATCTCCGCGGTAGGCTTGGGGCTCAAAGCAAAGAAAAGTATCCCGGCAGTGAGTATTATTCCGCCGACGATCGCGAGAGCGACCCAGGGATTACCCTCGTCTTTCTTTACTTCGGTTTCTTCCTTTTTTTTATCCTTATCCTTGTCCTTATCTTTTTCCTTATCTTTTTCCTTATCTTTTTCCTTTTCTTTATCCTTGTCCTTCTCCCAGCCCTTTTCCTTATCTTTCTGCTGTCCCGGCGGCACAAATACCGGTTGTTTTTCGGGTTGCTGCTCAATGATCACTACGGTTTTAGGCGCTCCAGCGGCTTCTATCCTTGCCCTTTCAAGCTCTTTCTTCTCTTTTTCCTCGGCTTCCTTTTTTTCCTTGTATTTATACGGGTAATAAGTGGTGACCGTGCCCAGTATTATCGCGTTCGCTCCCAGCATTTTTCCGATCTTTACCGCGGTGGCTTCGTCTATGCGCTCGGGGTCAAGGTCCTGCTCTTTGAACAGTTCCTGTATACTTATCCTCTCGATCAGCCTGAATTTTCCCAGCTTCCCCAGCTGCAGGTTGAACTCATCCGTAAGCATATCTGTTGCCTCGGGGATCGGGGATAGGTTCTTGAAGGGAATGACAGCCACCCTTTTTTCCCGCAGATCATTGATGGCCTTTGAAGTGAAGAAATTCGTCATTTTGTAAGGCCTTGCCGCGCAGCCCGAAACCATTACGGCAAGCGTTATCACTATCGCCTGCCCCCACCATCTCCTTATTTCTTTGTAGAATACGCTCATGATCTCCTCCTGGAAAAAATTCAGCCACGGATTTCCACGGATAAAAAATTTTCAACAGGGAACTTAAGAGAACTTAAACTGACTTGCTCAGGGCTAAAGCCCTGAGTTACCCTAAACCCCTCACCTTTCATCCTCTCCCGCCCTCCACCAAGATTAGCGGGCAGGCAAGGGGCGAGGAGGTATTTACGATGCACGAAGAACGATGCACGATGCACGAGTATCTATTTGCCTCCGGCGACGCGCACGTCGCGCACCCTGACAGACGGCATTATAGCGCCGGGCTCCTCGCGGAAATCGCTTGAAATAGCGTCAATGTTCTTCATAAACTCCAGCATATGCATCCCTATCATAACGTTTTTAACCGGGTAGGCTATCTCTCCGTTCTCGATCTTGAACCCCCAGTCCACTGTTTCCGAGATGTCGCCGCTCTGGGGATTCGGGAATATGCTTCCCACAGCCACATAAAGCCCGTCCTTGATCTCGCTTATGAGCTCCTTTTCGGTCTTCGTGCCCAGTGAAACAACGGTATTCGTAATGCTGGTGCCGCCGCGCGTTGAATTCCCTGTATTTTTTTCCTTGCCCTTGTTCGCGGTGTAGGAATTGTGAAGCCAGGTCTTAAGGACCCCTTTCTCGATCACGGTAAGCCTGCTGTGCGGGAACCCCTCCCCGTCAAAAGGGCCGGACCCCATACCGGCAGGAATGAGCGGGTCATCAACAACGGTCACGATATCCGAGGCGATCTGCGCGCCTTTTTTCCCTATCAGGTAGGAACGGTTCCTCTGTATATCCTCGGCGTTGGCATTCCAGCATATGACCCTGAAAATGCTCAGGCCTGAAAGCGGGCCGAACACAACAGGCATCACCCCGCCCTGAATGTGCCGCGCGCCTAAAAATTTCAAAGCCATTTTTGCGGCATTCACCCCGATCCCTGAAGGATTAAAGTCGGGAAGGAGCCGCGAGTTGTCAAAATCGAAGTATGTGCCCACGTCATCCCCTTCCTTGAACGTTACCGACGTGCTCATGCGGATGCTTGAACCTTTTATGGAGGCCCTGATACCGAGTGAATTGGCTATAGCGCTCTCTGAATGGCCCAGCCCTGCTCCGCCGTTTATGATCGCATCTCCTCTTACAGACTTTACTTCTTCTATTGATCTCCTCAGGTACCCGACGAGCTTTCCGGCGCTGACGCCCCGGATATTGTCATCCCACAGCTTTTCAACAACAGGGTAGGAACCGGAAGGTTCAGGAAGGCTTACAAAATCAGGGTCCGGCTGCGCGACCTTCGCGAGCGCCGCGGCTTTCAGCGCTGCGCCGCGCACATCCTCTTTTTTCAAACTGGACGCGCCTGTAAATCCCATTCCGCCTTTAATGAAAGCGCGGACAGACACGCCCGAAGAAACAGCCGTGTCCCCGTGCTTTACCGCGCCTCTTTCCACATCCACGGACATTCCCATGCCGCTGTGCACGCCGACATCCACAAACTCAGCGCCTTCCTTCTTTGCCACTTCGCACCCGTATTCCGCAATTTCCACCAAGTTTTCCATATTTTTCCACCGATTACACAGATTTTTAAATAACGATTACGCCGATTATTAAGGATTTTGACTTTCAGCTTTCAGCTGAAGTCACTCCTGGCCGCCTATCATCAGTTCCTTCACCCGGACATACGGACCGCCGGCGCCAACAAACATTCCCTGGCCGCCCTTGCCGCACATCCCGCCCTTAAGTGTATCCGGGTCATATTCCTTCGAGACGCCGTCAATTTTCTGCAGGGTTTCAAGCAGGATACCGGACATATTCACGTCCCTTATGTGCTCTGCAAGCTCGCCTTTCCGTATCATCCAGCCCTCACCCGCGCTGAACGTGAACTGCCCTTTGTTAGGGTTCACGTAACCCCCCAGCCCCTTGGTCAGCATAACTCCGTTGTCAATGCTTTTCAGAAGTTCCGCGTAAGGCTGTTTACCGGGTTGGATATTCGTATTGCTCATTCGCACGATAGGCCTGTTATTGAAATTCTGAGCCCTCGCGCTCCCGTTGGGCTCAGCGTTGAATTTCGCGGCGGTTTCAAGGCTGTGCATGAAACCTTTTAACACCCCGTTTTCGACAAGGACCCTTCTCCTGCCGGGAACTCCTTCTGAATCGTATTTATATGACCCCCACATTCCTTCAATAGTCGCGTCGTCAACTATCGTCACGAGTTCTGAAGCCACTTTCTGCCCGACCCTTCCCTCAAGTATAGACACGCCTGCCATAACCCCGTCCGCCTCCGCGTTATGCCCGATAGCTTCGTGGGTGAAAAGGCCAACAATATCCGGGTGCAGGAGCACAGGAAACATGCCCGAAGGCGCCCTTTTCGCGCTCAGCAGCGCCACAGCCCTTTTTGCGGCCTTCACGCTGAAATTTTCCGGCTCTATCCTTCTGATAAGCTCAAATCCGCCGACAATCGCGTCGTGCTCGGACGCCCTTTGCCTTAGCGCCCCTTCTTTTGTAACAACCATTATATATGTATGGGTGCGGACATATTCATTCTCCACAAGGGTCCCGTACGTGTTGCAGATCACTTCCCTCTGCCAGATATCGCCGTACCCGGCGATCGTATTGGATATTTTTTCCGGGGCAACCTTTCTTGCCTCGCTCTCGAACATGACGACTTTGTCCACCTTTTCCTTAAAAGGGACGGAGCGGGGGTCGATCTCAAATTTCGCCTTCACCGCGTCGATCACCGGGCTTACCTTTGCTACCTCCACGACCCTGCCTTTTTCAGCGGACGCGTCTGCCATGCTTATCGCCTGGTCAAGGCAATCCTCAGCGCTTTTCAGCGCGGTCTCGTTGGTTGTCGCGAAACCCCAGGCGCCGCTTGAAATAACCCTTACGCCGATGCCCGCGCTTTTGCCTGACGATACCTTGTCCGCCTTGCCGTCCTGCAGGCTGATGCTTGTGGATTCGTTCTCGACGAACCTCGCGTCCATGAAACTGACGCCCTTCTTCTTCGCCCTGTCGCGTATAGCTTCAAGAATATCTTTCATGTAAACTCCTCACCACAGAGGCACGGAGACACAGAGAAATACACTTTGCCACTGAGGACCCCTGCAGGTTTGTTTATTCAAACCTAAACGCAGGGACTAACGCACTGAATTCACTGAGAAATTGTAACTCAGGGCTTCAGCCCTGAGAGAATTAAAATTAAAAAGCTATATTAATTCTGTCTATCACTCAATTTATTATGCTATCCATACCATTACTTTTTTTACAATTTCCCACTTGTCATTTATTTTATTCAATAATATATAATACCCTATTCCACCGTGTCCATAATCAAAACTGATTCCATAATAAACAAAGGCTGTGTCCTCAGTTCTATTAAATCCTACCCTAGAAATCTCCGCTATACCAGTGGAATCGGGATATATTTTGTAAAAATATTCCCATCCTTTCTCTCTATTAAAAATTTCTTCTTTACTTTCCTTTGAAATTAAAAATATATTTACATTTGTTTTAAATTTATTTGATAATTTATAAGGTCTCCGGTCTTTTATTTTGGTTTGAAAAATCCGCAATAATATCTTCTGACAATTTTTCTTTTGATTCTTTTTCAAAAAAATCTACCGTTTTTTGGCTAAATTTATCATTAAAATATAATGTGGTTTCATCTTGAACAACTAAAAATTTCCATTTCGATTTTTCTGGACGCTTCTCAAATTCATCAATTACGCATGAATAGACCCTATATTCTTCATCTCTAATATTTAAAACATTCCTTATTATTGCCTTCTTGCCTTCAAAAAGAATATCCTCTTTAAGAATGTAAAACTGTTCGGATTCTTTATAATACAAATCTATTCTATTCAATTCCCCTCTCATAGAAAAGAAATAGTGATATTCTGCAGGATATCCTTTTCTGATTAAACCTACATTTTTAATTATCTCCTTAACTTGTCTTCCGCCACCATAGTATATATCAGTTTCAAATCCAGTTTTATAGATAATAAAAGCTTTTTTAATCTCGCCAGTTCTGGTAAAATCAACAAATCCTGCTGGTTTTTTTCTAAAGAAATATTCGATTCTTTTTACCTTGCCATTATCATAATAGCTCTTACAATCTGCATGACTCTCTTCTGAAAAAATCTTTATATCGAATGGTTGAACATGTAAATCTATTTCAAATAATTCACTACCATTTTCTGAATATACATTTAATTTATCACCAACAACAACCACTTTTTTAGCTGAGTATAAGTTAGCTGCTAAACAAAAAGTAGTAATTGTTATTAAAAATATTTTCTTCATTTTCTCTCTTTTTATTAAATATTGAATCTTATATTTAATAATCTACCGTCAAACCTGAAGGTTTGAGTTACAAAAACTCAGTGCCTTCAGTGCTCTCAGTGGCGAAAGATTTTTCTCAGTGGCCTCTGTGGTTTATTTTTGCGTGACAAGCCATTTGCCCACGATCTTCAGCACCTTCGTCTTCATGTCCAGGTTCTGCCTGCGCGCCGGGATAATGTCTATGACGTTAAAACCGATTATACCAAGTATTTTCTGAAGACTGGCACAGCATTCCGGAGCCCCGCCGCCTCCTCCTCCGGCAACGCACACGCCGACTGTGTCTTTTCCGCCTATCCCTTTTCTGCCGTTTTCGTGCATACATATCCTGCGCAGGCGGTCCAGGAAAGCCCGCAGGCTTTCGCTCAGATCACTAAAGTATACCGGCGTTGCAAACACAACTGCGTCTGCATTCCTGATCTTTTCAGCCACCGAGGCAAAATCGTCCTTTAAAACGCACTTCCCCTCTTTTGTGCATAAACCCCAGCCATCCTTGCCCTCCTGCTCGCAGTGCTCTATTTTTATCTGCGGGAGGAACACCTGCTCCATCTGCGCCCCTGCTTCTTCCACACCCGCAAGCAAGGCCTTTACCGCTTTCGCGGTCTGCCCGTCAGGATTGCGGCTCCCCAGTATCGCCAGAACTTTCATATTCTACCCCCAATTATGAATTATGAGTTATGAATTATGAATGAAGGAACTATTTTTAGATTAGCTTTCAACTTTCAACTACTTAAAAAGGAAGGCGTTGTTCGTCTTTGAAATGAAAGACTTTCCAATCGTATAAGAACCTTTCCTTATCACGGTCAAACCTTAAAGGCGGGTAGAACTTATGCATTTCATCTTCCAGCTGTTCATATGTGAATATCCTGTTTTCCGCGATCCAGGGGATCTCAGGCCTTTTCTTCGCCTCTTCCATCCATTTGTCCCATTCCGCTTCAACATCCCGAAGGGGCTTGTGGAAAGTTTCCTCAACCAGCTTCACGCTGTCTTTCTCCAGGACGGTGTTATTGAGCAGTCTTTTCAACCTGTCATTGTCAAACGCGAACAGCACAAAATTGCAGGCAAGCGATTCGTTTGGGAATTTTTCGCTGAATAGCGGCTGGAGCTTCAACCTGCCCGCGGCCTTAAGATGCCATGCCTCGCTGAACCTTTCAGGCGAAACATAACCGAATGTCAACAGGATCGAGCCATCTTTCTGGTATATTCCGATGAACTTCTCAAAGAACGCAGAAAAACCTTCGTCAAGCCAGACAGGCAGTTTCATGTCCGAAGTGTTAATGAAATGGTGCGACAGTTCGTGGGTAAAAGTACCAAGCCCTTTTGTGCTGTCAAAAGCTATAAGCGCTCTTCCGAGCTTGTAGAACCCGTATTCGGTTTCAGGGGCAAACCTTCCGAGTCTTTTCAGGTACCTGTTATATGAATCCGCTGTGGCAAACAGGTAGATCTTTACCTTTTTTGTTCCGGTGCTGAAAAACTTGCGCTCAAAATAGGACTTCAGGCTTTCGCATATCTTCGCGTAAATATCAAGGTCTTCGCGCGGCAGGTCTGAATATATGGTATATCGGTAACCTTCCAGCTTTGTAGTATAACCCTTCCAGTTGAATTTATCCCAGAGGGAATACGCATAAATGGAAAACGCGGCAACCGCGGAATATATTATCAACCGTTTGTATATGTCTTTCATTTTTTATGGTTTTCTCCGTGCCTTCGTGACAATCTTTTCAATTTGCATTTTACATTTTGCATTTTGACTTTTGCAATGTATTATTTGATCACGTCAACGCCGCCCATATACGGCTTCAGGACATCCGGCACGATCACAGAGCCGTCTTTCTGCTGGTAATTCTCGAGTATCGCGGCAAAGGTGCGGGCAAGGGCTATTCCGGAACCGTTAAGGGTGTGGACGAGCTCCGTTTTTCCGTCTTTCTTCCTGTATCTTATGTTCAGCCTGCGCGCCTGGAAATCCCCGCAGTTCGAGCAAGAAGAAGATTCAAGCCATCTGTTCTGCGCAGGCGCCCATATTTCAAGGTCATAGCACTTGCGCGCCGAAAAACCTATCTCCACGGTGCATAAAAGTATAACCCTGTACGGGAGCTTGAGCAGCTGTATAACCTCTTCCGCATTCTGCACCATTTTCTCATGTTCCGCGTCAGAATCTTCCGGCTTTGTCAGCTTCACCATTTCCACCTTGTCAAACTGGTGGACGCGCAGAAGACCCCTGGTATCCTTTCCGTATGAACCCGCCTCCCTCCTGAAACAGGGCGTATACGCCGTGTAGTAAACCGGCAGGTCTTTTTCTTCCAGCACCTCATCCTTATGGAATCCCGTAAGCGGGACCTCCGCGGTTGGGATCGGGAATATGTCATCCAGGTCGCAGCGGTACATATCCTCCTCATACTTTGGCAGCTGGCCTGTGCCTGTGATGCACCCACGGTTTACCAGAATAGGGGGCCATATTTCCTTATAACCGTGTTTGTCTATATGCAGGTCCAGCATGAAATTGATCAGCGCCCTTTCAAGTTTCGCTCCCAGCCCTTTGTAAATAGCGAAGTGCGCGCCGGTTATCTTGGACGCCCTGCCAAGGTCCAGTATGCCCAGGGCCTCCCCTATGTCCCAGTGCGGCCGCGGCTGGAAATCGAACTCCGGTTTCTTCCCCCAGGTCCTTACTTCCCTGTTGTCCTTCGGGTCCGTGCTTACCGGAACCGACGGGTCCGGAATATTGGGGATCAGAAGGAGCATATCGTTCACTTTCTTCTCGTACACGCCAAGCTCTCCGTCCAGCTTTTTGATCTCGTCACCTATCTCCTTCATTTCTTTGATGAGAGCGTCCGCGTCCTTCTTTTCTTTTTTGAGCTGCGCGATCTTTTCCGAATCCACGTTCCTTTTGAATTTCAGTTCCTCCGCCTTTTTAATGAGCTTTCTTCTTTCCTCGTCCATACCGAGCAGCTCGTCAAGGTTGAGCTTGTTACCCCGGTCCTGCAGGTTCTTCCTTATCAGCTCCGCGTTTTCCCTTATGAATTTCATATCAATCATAAATCCTCCAGAATAACCACAGAGACACGGAGACACAGAGTTTCTACTTTGACTCTATGGCTCTAATAATTCTCCGTGCCTCAGTGCCTCCGTGGTTTATTTTTATTTTAACGGATAATGCCCGTATTTGCGGGCGGACTCGAAATACTGGTGTATATTCTCAACTGTCTTTTCAGGAAGCGGCGAGACTATCGGGGCGCCCGTCGGTATCAGCACGAAACCGCCTTTTGCCCCGCCCTCGTATATCGCCGTCTTTATAAACGCGTCGAGTTCCTCTTTTGGGCTCCAGTCAATATACCTTGTCTGAATATTGCCCATCAGGCAAACCCTGCTCCCCAGCTTGTCACGGACTTCCTTCAGGGTTGTGTCAGCCGTGGTCGCTGGAAGGGATTCAACCGGCTCAAGAACGTCAATTTCTATCGAGGCGATCTCATCCAGGAGCCGGACTATCTTGCTGTGCGAGTGTATGCATACAAAATTGTTATTTCCGCTGTGCTTTCGGATCGCCCTCGAAAGCTCCCTGTCCGGCGCCGCAACGAAATCATGGAAGTATGAAGGCGGCATGAGAGGCGGGGTCACGTATTCCGGGCCGCATATCCTGAAAACAGTGTCCCTGACGTTCTTTGCCATGTAATCATACTGGGCAAGCCACCTCTGCTGGCAGGTATCTATGAGCTCCATCATCGTCTTTTTATCTTCCACGGATTTCGTGGCGAAGAATTCAAAATCCATCATTCCCGCGGCTTCCCCGACCGCGTCTCCCAGGGAAATGAGCATTACGCCCCTGCCGTCCTTTTTCATAACTTCTTCGAGTTTATAAAACTCCGCCAGGTCGGGCTGGAACGGCTCGTATTCTATGGAAAGGAATTTCTCTATGTCCTCGTCGTTTTCGATCATATGCTTGAGCGCCCAGCTTGTGGCAACTCCCGCGTCTGTCCTGGATTCGGTTGTCAGCGGGCCTTTCGGCGTCTCTATAACGCAGCTGATGAAGGTTGAATTGCCTTCCTGCCTTGTTTTGCTGCTGATCTTTATTTTGGCGGGATCGGAATGGAACGAACCCAGGTTCACCCCTCCCCACCCGAACGGGTCTGAATTTTCCTTCAGAAAACCGACCAGCCCTTTCCAGCTTGACTCGGTCGTGTAAAAGCTCCCTTCTGCCCAGGGGTTGATCTCATAAAGGTTCGCCGGGACCCTATCCGGCATCTTGCCCCTGAGAGCGGTTAACAGCCTTTCTCTCGAAGTCATTCTATCTCCTCTATTTTCTACTGAAATTATGAATTATGAGTTATGAATTATGAATTAACAGCATGGAATTTTATTCAAATTAAATACCTTGTTTTTAACTCATAACTCATCATTCATAATTCATAATTAAATAATCACTGCGGGTATCCCACCGGTATTATGTACAGCGGCTTGCATTCTGCCGGAAGCCCCAGAACCTTTGAAACCCCGTCGTCTGAAAACGCACCTACAGGCACAGAGCCCAGCCCGAGTGCGACTGCCTGCAGCTGGATGTTCTGCGCGCAGTGGCCTGCCTCCATATGCGCGTACCTGATCCCTCTTTCCCCGTATTTCGCCGTAGTCCTTTCAAAAACCGCGGTTATGACTATGTCCATCGGCGCGTCCAGTATGCTGGTCTGGCCCATTGCCGCGTTGCTGAGATCGGACCGCAGGTCCTTGTCCGAGATCCTTTCCAGGGAGTGTTCTTTCGGAAGATAATGGTAAGTTGATTCAGGGCAAACGGCGTAGATCTCAAGGGGGTAAAGGGCGCCTGCCGAGGGTACGGCCCGCATAGATCCGTCAGGGTCGGTTATGCCCTGGGCAGCCCAGAGAAGCTGCGATACCTGCTCGCATTTAAGCGCCTGGCCGCTGAATTCCCTTCTTGACCTGCGTTTCAGGATCGCGGCTTCAACGGAGAACCCGCCTTTTTTCACGGGCTGGGGCAGCTGGATAACCTGGGAAGCGCTGCTCTTTTCTATTTCTTTCGCCTCCCTTTCCTTCTGTATGAGTACCAGCATAAGCACGAGCACTACGAGCATAAGTACCGTAAAATTCCTCATTTTTTCCGTCATTTTACCCCCCAAAAGCGTATCAATGTGTCAACGTATCAACGTGTCAACGCAGAAACAAGGATCTATATTTAAATAAATTAGCATTTAGGTCGTTTTAATTGAATTTACGCTGATACGCTGACACTCTGACACGTTGACACGATTTACAAATAGATTTTAAGGCCGTCAAAAGCGACAATAATTCCCGCGGGCTTGAATTCCCGGCGCAACTCGTTATGCAAAAGGCCGCCGTTATGCGAAAAATGCGTAGCAATGAATTTGGTGCCGGGGCCTGCTGTTCCCGTTTTAAGCATGCGGTCCCTGGCCTTTATCACGCCCTTAATTCCCATGTGCCATCTGTCTTCCATATTGACCGGGCCGTTCGTGCAGTCCAGGATGGCCGCGTCAAACTTGAATTCTTCTATTTTTTTCCAGGTCTCTTCAGGAAACCAGCCCGAATCATGGCCGTATAACACGGTCCTGCCCCGGGTTTGAAAAATATAGATAAGGGCTCCGGGCGAGTGGTCTGCGGGCAGCGGCAGCGCTTTAATTTCTCCCGCGTCAATGGGCTCAAAAGGTTTCACTTCATGAACGCGGATATTGCTTTTATCCATTACTTCTTTCGCGGATCCGAGCTGGCGGGCAACGCTTGAATTGCCGTAAACATCAAGGATCCTGCCGCTGTCAATATGCGCGAACGGCTTGAACCTGTAACCCAGCTCTGACGGGCAAAAGTGGTCTGAATGCTCGTGCGTGATAAAAAGGCGCTCGAGTTTTGAAAAATCAAGTTTCCCGCGGATCATCTGCGCGTAGACATCAGGAGGCAGGTCCACCTTGCACGTGTCCCCGATCAGCACGGAAGACCTCATGCGTATGTTCTTCCCGCCCAGCTTCCTTGCCTTCCTGCAGGGCTCGCATTCGCAGAAGATCCCGGGCCATCCCTCGGCAGCAGCCGTCCCCAGAAATAATATCTCTAATTTCGCTTGTCGCATATCGCCTATCGCATATCGTTCACTGCTGATCCTGGATGCTAGTGTGGTGTCTCTAACAGATCTTTACATTTGGGCTGTCATTGCGAGGAGTGTTAACGACGAAGCAATCTCGACCTAAAAATCGAGATTGCCACGCTCCCTTTGGTCGCTCGCAATGACAACTCAAAGCAGAATCAAATGTCAAGGGATTTATGTAACACCACACTAGATCCTGGATGCTGGATCAAGGAATCAATTTAAATAAAATTCCTTCATCTAGGATCTAGGATCCAGTATCCAGCATCTGTTTTAAACTATTTCCAGGGAAATATCCAGTGCCGGCGCTGAATGGGTAAGCCTGCCTATCGAGATCCAGTCAACCCCCGTCTTTGCGATCGTCTTCACGTTGTGCAGCCCGACATTCCCGCTCGCCTCGATCATCGGCCTTACGTGCCCGTGTGAGCCGAAGGACCGGTGGATAAGATTCACCGCTTTCCTCATCACCCGCGTATGCATGTTATCCAGCATTATTATATCCGCCCCGGATTCCAGCGCCGCTCTTACTTCCCTTATATTCTTCGCCTCTACTTCTATCCTCATCCCTTTCGGTATCTTTCTTCTCAGTGTTTTGACAATATCCGTTACTTTTACATTTTTCATTTTACATTTTGCATTTTGCATTTGTATTTTAAGGTGATTGTCCTTTACCATGGCCATGTCATACAACCCCATCCTGTGGTTATGCCCTTTCCCCACCCTTACGGCGTATTTATCAAGTATGCGGAGAAGCGGAGTCGTCTTGCGGGTGGTCAATATCTTCACCCTGCAGGGCTTTACCACGTCAACGTATTTGCCTGTAAGCGTTGCCACGCCTGACAGGCTCTGGAGAAAATTAAGCGCGGTGCGTTCCCCTGAAAGCAGCGCTCTTGTGCTTCCCCTGATCTCGGCAAGCGGCTGGTTTTTTCTCACCTTCGCGCCGTCTTCCACGAATTTTTCAGCCTTTATATTCCCGTCAAGGTGGCGGAATATATCGATAGCGATATCCAGGCCCGCGATAATGCCGTCTTCGCGCGCGTAGAGGCGGGCCCTTGCTTTCGCGCCCTTCGGGACAAGCGAATTGGTTGTAACGTCACCCGCGCCGATATCCTCTTTCAGCGCCATCCATATTATTCTCTTTACCAGCGGTGTCGAAATCATATTTCTCCTTTTATTGATTACACAGATTTCAAAAACGAGATTACACAGATTAAAACGTTGACACGCTGACACGCTGACACGCTTATTGTTTATTAACTGTTTCGATAAGTGCGGCTATGTTCTCTGGCGGCGTGCCCCTGGGTATGGAGTGGGCTGGCGCCAGTATATATCCGCCGTCCCTTCCTATTTCCTTCATAAGTTTCTTTGTTTCCCTGCGCACGTCGTCAGGAGTGCCGTAAGGAAGGATCTTCTGCGTGCTCAATCCACCGTAGAAAGACAGCTTGCCGCCGAACTTCTTTTTCATCTCGTAAACATCCATGACCTCCGGCTGGAACGGGTTGAAAACGTCCAGGCCTGCCTCTATCAGGTCAGGGAACAGCTCGTCCACATCCCCGCAGGAGTGTATCCAGACCGGAAGCCCTGCCCGGTGCACTCTCGCGTACATCTTCGCTATCCTGGGCTTTATAAACCTCCGCCAGAGTTTCGGGCCTGTTATCAGCCCATGCTGCTGCCCCCAATCATCCCCGAACATGAAACCGTCAAGCGGGAATTTCACCTGCTCTTCGACCAGGCTTAAGTTGAATTCCAGTATCCTGTCCAGCAGCGCGTCAACAAATCCTTCGTCCGTTACCATGTCCATAAGCAGGTTTTCCATACCCCGCATTGTCCAGGCGCGCTCAAAAAGGGAAAAGCCGATGTTCCCCAGAATGAAAAAGTCCTTGCAGGAATTGATCGCGGCCGGGATGTGCGCGTAAAGGTCCTTGCCGCGCGTGTCGGGGAATCTGTAACTGTCAAGGTCTTTTTTAGACGCTATGACCGCGTTGCTCACAACACCTATATCCTTGTCAACGCTCTTGTCCCAGATAACGCCGAACGCGTCCTGCAAGAAATCCGGTTTTGCCTCTGTCCATTTCAGGGCCGCCTCAACACCCGCGAGATGGTTGCCTATCCCGGCTTCAAACCCGGGATCTTTGTAATATTCCTGCATCGATTTGTATACCGGAATAGTAAACCCTATCTGGTAGGGTACGATATCGGTCTGTTCATGCGCGATCGCTTTCTTTACTCTCTCCTTGCAGGTCACGTCTGCCTCCTGTAAAAAACTGTTACGTGTTGGCGGGTTGCGTGTTAATCTGTTAGGTGAAAATGTTATGAAAAGATGTTAAGAAATAATATTTAAGAAAATATTAATTAAAAATCCTTGCTGTTGACTCATAATTCATAACTCATAATTCATAATTACTCTTTTATCAGCTTCTCCAGCACTTCCCTGTAATAACTGTTAGACGGTTCTATTTCAACGGCTTTCCTGCAGTAGTTCACCGCCTCTTCTTTCGCCCAGGGCGAGTTGCTGTAGTAATTCAGGTATATCCCAGCCACGTTGAAATACGCCGCGCCTATCCCGGGGTTCAGCATTATCGCCTTCCTGAAATAATCAAGCGCTTTTCCAGGTTCCCTCTTGTTGTTATAAACCACTCCCAGGTTGAGGAGGTTGTCCTCGTTCCACGGGTAGAGTTTTTCCACGAGTTTGAATTCAGCCAGGCCGTCGTCTATCATACCGCTGTTCAGGCAGATATATCCCCAGGTGAAATGTATCTCCGGGTCATAGGGTGAAAGCTTTATCGCCCGTTTGTAGCTTTCGATCGACTGCTGGTCCATCTGGTTGTTGCCGTATACTATGCCCTGCTTGTAATAGAACGCGCCGAAAAAAGAACGCAGTATAAGTATTATCAGGACTGCGGAAGCGACCCACGCGACCGATATCAGTTCCCAGGAACGCCTGCTGACGATCATCTTCTTCTTTATCTTTGATCTCTGTTTAACCGGTTCCTGCCCCGCGGGTTTACCCGCATCTTTTGCGGAAATCTGAGTTCCAGCGCTCTCACCGATCACTACTATCAACCCCAGGAACAGCCAGAAAAGAGTCGCGTGCGAAGTAAGGTGGAAAGGAAAAGCGAAAACGCTGTCCAGCAGCACAACTGACGCGCCTGATACCAGCCCGATAAGAAAGATCCGCTGCCTCGGCTCCTTCGCGCCGGCTATGTATTTTACCCCGTAGAATATCGCGCATACCGCAAGCCAGAAAAAGCCCGCGATCCCGATGACCCCTGTCTCGGCAAGCGCCTGAAGATATTCATTGTGAACGCGCGACTCCTGCGAGGAGGAAAACGGGATCAACGGATCCGCCTGGCGCAGCTTCGCCTGGTAAAACGGGTAATGGAGCTTGAAAACCCCTGTGCCGACGCCGGCTACCGGATGTTCTTTGAACATAAGCAGGCTTGTTTTCCATATGGCTAATCTATACTGCACAGCGCCGTCTGTTTTGAGCGTCTGCGGGCTTAAAACAGAAGCGAACCTGAATAGGAAGCTCTTGACCCTGCCCCTGCCGGAAAACCCGAGGATCAGGACTATGACAACCGAAAAGACCAGCATAAAGATCCATCTCTTTTTAAGGTTTTTCATCCCTTTCTGCAGCAAAACGATTATGCTGAGGAAGATAAGGGAACCGATGAACGCGATGAGCGCGCTGCGGGTCGCTGTCAGGAGCAGGCAGAGGAGTATCACGGCAAAAGAGATCGAACCGAAGATCCCTTCCCTTCCCTTGAACCCGAAATTCAGCACCAGGACGAGGGAAAGCGGAAGCACCAGCGCCAGGAAACCCCCGAGGAAATCGGGATTGCCCAGTATCGAGAACACGCGGTTCGTAGGTGCGGCAGAATACAGGAACCTGAACCAGTCAAGGCCGAAATACTGCAGGAGGCCTATGACTGCGATCACAAAACCCATGATCACAACGGTTACGGAAGACCTTTCCGCATCCTTTGTTTTCAGGTTGTTCGCCGCGAGAAAAAAGATCAGGCAGTAAATAACGATCTTCAGCATAGCGGTCAGGCTCTCGTAAATATTCGAAGTGGCAAACAGCGCGACCGCGTTCGCGCCGGCATACAGCAGAACAGGCAGGTTCAGCGGGTTTTTCCTGAATTTTATGCCGCCCTCTTTTGTAACCCAGACCATAAAAAGAATAAGGGCGATCACCTGCACGAAAATAACCCGCGCCAGGTCATCGTTGTCCTTTATAAGCCTCCAGAACACCAGCCCCGCGGATGCGAAAAATATGATGAACAGCAGGCCTGCCGCGATTATTTTGCTCTGCCTCGAACCTTTTATTTCTTCCATTCATTTTCCTCGTTTTAAATTGGTAGCCGCAGGCTTTAGCCTGCGTGAACGCAACCTGAAGGTTGCGGCTACCTTAATGCCTTATCCATTTTCTGCAATTCAACATCATTCGGCGCAGCCGCAAGCCCCCTGCTCACTGTTTCCTTCGCTGCTTTCAGTTCACCCGTCCTGTAATATACCTTCGCAAGCACCCTGTAATACTCAAGGTTGCCGGGGTCAAGCTCGGACGCCCGCCTGCACATCTTTACCCCTTCGTCCAGCTGGTTCCTGTTTATGAAGAACCCGCCCAGGTAGAAATACGCCTGCGCGCAATCCGGGAATTTGTCTATTGTTTCCTTCCAGGTCTTTTCCGCGTCATCAAACCTGCCTGTTTCGTAATACAGCAGGCCCAGGTGAAGACGCAGGTCAGGCAGCTTGCCCGGGTAAAGCTTTTCAGACCACTTCATCGCTTTTATTCCCTTTTTCAGGTCCCCGGATTCAATCGCCACAACAGCCCAGTCGTGCTGTATCTGGTAGTGGAACGGCGCGAGCTTTGCGGCCCTTTCAAATGCCTGGATCGTTTTCTGCCGCACTTCAGGGCTCCTGTCAGCATACTGGTTCATCTCAAAGCCCTTCTGGTAGAAATACACCCCTATAAAGTTCCGCGCGACAATGAAAACAGCGAATGCCGCTCCCGCAACCACCGCAATTGCCAGCACCTTTCCCCAAACGCCTGCGTGCGGTTTTGATCCTGGATCCTGGATCCTGGATCCTGGATTATTTGAATTGGCTTCTGGCTCTGACACGTTGTCGCCACTTCGGCGACCCGCCGATGAGGCGGGACTCTCTGACTCTATTCTGCTCAGAGCTACCGTCATTCCTGCCAAACCCCAGAACAGCACGTTGTGCGATACCCTGTGCAGCGGGAAGCAGAAAAGGCTGTCCGCGAGGAAGGCAACCGCGGAGGACATAAAAGCAATGACAAGGACCTGCCTGTAGGGAGTCAGGACTTTAAGGCTTTTGAAACCTTGTCTGAAATAGGCGAAAATAACCCATATGAAAATTCCCAGCCCCAGTATCCCGGTTTCAGCAAGTATCTGCAGGTACTCGTTGTGTATCCTGCAGCCCTGCGCCACAATCTTGAAATTATCAAAGCCGATGCCGATCAACGGGCTTTTCTTGAACACACCCAGAGCGGTGCGCCACAGGTTGAACCTTACCTGCACGCTGTATTCCTTCCAGTTGAAAATTGCCGCAAGCCGCGAAAAAATGGCGCCACCCCTGGCGTAATTGAGTATTACCGCGAAAACAACGAAGCAGACAATACTGCCAGCGAGCAGCCCGGCGTTGCGCTTTATCACATCCGGCCGGAAAACAGCCAGGATCGCAAGCATGAAACAGAGCGACAGGCCCCATGAGACCCACGCGCTGCGCGTGAAGGTAAGGATAAGGCTCGTGAATATCAGGGCTGAAGCAATGCCGTAAAAGGTCTTCCTCTTCCTGAAAAGGAAGAGCAGGAACGCAATCGGGAAAACCATGGCAAGGTACCCGCCCAGGAAATCCGCGTTCCCGAACACGGAGGAAACCCTTGCCGAGGACGCGTCAGGCGGGAACATGAACCACAGGAAATCCAGGTGAAGGTACTGGCAGATGCTGTGCGCTGAAACAATTACCGTTAAAATAAGAATTGTTGTCAGAAAATTGTTAACAGAAGACTCGTTGTTAAAATTATTGACTATCAGAAAAAACAATACAAAATAAGCGGAGAGAGTGAGAAGCTCGGATAGGCCCTGGTACGGGTTGACCGCCTTTACCAGGGAAATAAGCCCGGCGCAGAAGAACGCTATTATCGGCAGGTTGAGAGGGGTCTTCGCGAACCCGGGATCTCCCTTCCATAGTTTTCTTGCCAGCCACAGAACCGCCATAACAAGGACCAGCACCTGCACGGACGCGACCCGCACCAGGTCCTCGTTGTTGTCCACAAGGATGAAGAACATCACCCCAAACAGCGATAAAAATACAGTAAGCGCCATTCCGATATTCAGTAATTTCTGCGTTGCAGTAATTTCATTAGTCTGCATTTTTCCTCTTAAAGTTACGCGCAAAACAGCTTACAAGTCCATAAGCTTACAGGTAAATAATATCTTAAACTTATAAGCTTGTCAGCTTGTTAACTTGTAAGCTTTTAAGCTTGTCAGCTGTCTTTCAGGCTGTCCTTCCACTCGGGGATCTTTTCGCGCGCGAGCGTACCGGTTGTCTGGCGCCAGCCCTGGTTAAGACCCGCGGACTTCGCGGCCCGCAAAGCCTCCGTGTATTCGTTTACCGCGGGGAGCCTGTTTATTTCATCATATTTATTTGCCAGATGGGCTGGATAGTATTGCGCCATAATGTTGACCGCCATGTCCGGGGAAAGTTCTTTCGCGATGAACTCAAACACTTTTTCGCTTGAGGCGAGGCGGTTCGGTAAAACAAGATGGCGGATCAGCAAACCGCTAACGGCGATCCCGCCTTCGGCTTTCAAGCCTCCAACCTGCTTATACATTTCCCTGTGCGCTTCTTTTGCCCGTTCCGCGTAGTCTTCCGCGCCCGAGTATTTTTTGGCCGGGGCGTTATCCCCGTATTTGAAATCAGGCATATATATATCAATGACCCCGTCCAGTATTTTCAGCGTCTCAACCGATTCATAACCGCCGCAGTTGTAAACAAGCGGGATTCCCAGGCCTTTGTCCTTTGCGGCTGCGAGCGCCGCGAGGATCTGCGCGGTGTAATGCGTCGGGGTCACGAAATTGATGTTGTGGCAGCCCATTCCCTGGAGCTTGAGCATGATCTCCGCCAGCTCCTGTATGGTGACTTCCGCGCCCTCGCCCAGCTGGCTCAGGGAATAATTCTGGCAGAAAACGCAGCGCAGGCTGCAGTGGCTGAAAAAAATAGTGCCCGAACCTTTAAAGCCTGAGATCGGCGGCTCTTCCCCGTGGTGCGCGTGATAGCTTGCTATCTCGGGAAGCAATCCTGCCTTGCAGTATCCCTTTTTGTTTTTCAGGCGGTCTGTCCCGCAGGCGCGCGGGCAAAGCCTGCATGGCGAAAGCAGGCCGTACGCCTGCCTGATCTTCTCTTCCAGTTCTTTTTTACCTATTCCCTGAAGCTTTGTCATTTTATATTTATTAGACTTTATCATATAATATTTTTATATAATTATACAGCTATATATTATATATCATACATTGAAAAAAGTCAAACTTTTATCAAGAAAAGTCAACTTTTACAAATAAAAAACGCCGGCTGGTGATTTTTCAAAACCGGCGTTCTGGAAATCGGTATCGTTATACGCGGTTATCTGATCTCCGCGGGCCTGACCGGGCGGCCTTCTTTTAGAGTTACCATCCTTTCAATATTATTTATGAAATAAGCCACCCCGGAAACATTTATGTGCGGGTCATCCTTGAAGCCGGAAATTTCCGCGTCTTCATTCAGGTTCCAGCCTTCCTTTATTCCTCCGTACCTGGGGTCATTTTTGTCCATTACAATATCGTCTTCCATCCTGCTGATCCCCATCTTTGCCGCATTCAGCCAGAACTCATCCCCGGTTAATTCATACAAGTTGAGGTATCCGTCAAGAACGTTCGGTAATTCAGTGCCGAGGGTCTGATCGATCGTGTATTGCATGCCCCCGGATGCCTGGGTTGTGCCTTTGATCCTTACTCCCAATCCATCCGCGGGCTCCCATAACCACTGCCAGAGGGCGCTGAAATATCCGGCCTGAATCGCCCACTGCAGGTATTTCTTTTTCCTGGAGGCCCTGTGAAGAGCGCACAATCCTTCAATAACACAGGAAGCTGCCGGAGAACTCGGGGTTTCCCAGCGATCGAACCCGTCGCTTGGTTTGTCATCAGTAATGTATCCGGCGTAATGATAATTCCGGATAAAATCTTCTTTAAGCCATTCTGCCAGCCTCTCTGAAGCCCTGAGGTATTTTTCTTTTCCCGTGATCTCATAAGCCTTTACCCAGCAGGCAATGATCCAGCCGCTGCTGGCAGCATACGCCTTTGTTCCATCCTGTCCGCCTGTGCTTGCTATTACCTTCCAGGGAATTCCTCCATCCTTTTCCTGCAAGCTCAAAAGCCAATCGCAGGCTTTCAAACCCGATCCCTTGTAAGATGCATTTTTAAAATATTCGTATGCGGAGAGGATATTAATCGTCATCTTTGCTATGTGACAGGGATAAGTATAATCTTCTCCGATAAAGTCCATTCCTTCCTTTGCCCCCATATCGTAAATCAAATAATATCCGCCATAATCTGCCTGGAGGTTATTCACGATCCAGTTTGTTATTCCCTGAGCCATGTTAACGGCATCCCTGTCCCCTGATCTTTTAAAATGTTCAATAAGGGGGATAATCGCGTCTCCGCTGTAGCCGCAGCTGAACCCTGCCCCAAAAGTTGATTTGTTGCGATGGTGCATCCATTCTTTTTTATTCCTCAAGTCAATAAAAGCTCCCTCATCCCCCGTAAAAGGGTATTCTTCCCTTGCGGCGGCATAACTTCTGTTGAGCATCGTCATGCAGGCAGAAATTACTTCCTTATATGCATTTCTTGATCTATGAGGCCGGGGCTGAAAATAATCCCGTAAAAATTTGCTTAATTCCGCGGGCGTCAGTTCATCTGTGAGAAAAAATCCCTGCAGGGCAACAGGCTCCGGGCCTTTCGCCTTCCGCGAGGGTTTATAAGTAAAAGGATAGTGGACGTTCGCGATGATCTTCGGGCCCTCCAGCCTCATCCACCAGGGCCGGGAGACCTCGGGATAGACAGCGTAGCATATTTTCCCGGAATATCCGCAGCAGGACGGAAGGGCATTCAGGCGCCATATATCCGGGAAAATATTAAAATTTGTGCCGACATAGCATTTTTCTTTTACCTCTCCGGATGGAGTAAATTTAAACAGCCAGCCGAGTTTATTGTCTCCGTCCCTGACAGCCCATTCTTCCTCTATTTTCCATTCAATCTCCCCCATTTTTAGAACAGGCAGCTCCAGAATGATTTTCTTCCAGCCGTTTCCCTCCTTTACTGAACATCCTGTCGGGTTTACTGAAAGATACTGATTCTTGCCAGGAAGATAAATTACGGCGTTCCCCTCAGCCATATCCGCTATTTTTCGCCATTCTTTATCCTTATAGAAAATTCCTCCGCCAACCCTTGACTTATATTCTCCGAGGTGTTCATTCCAGACTATTTTTAATTTTTCATTTCCTATACCCTGGATCTTCATTTCTTCCTTCATCTATTCATGCTCCTTTTTTAATACCGGCTGCCCCAAAGGTCCTTTCCGATCTTCCATTTGGAGGACTTGCGCAGCTCCTTAAAAAATTTCGTGATGTCCGGCGATTTTTCTAGCGGCAGCTTCACTTTAATACCTTTCTGCGAGGACAGGTACGCGGCGTTCACGATCTCGACAACCGCCCGTCCGTCCTTCCCGGTCACGGACGGTTCTCTGTTATTTATAACGCAGCCGCAGAAATACCTCAGCTCGTTCAGATACTGCCAGCTCTTTTCCATTTCTTTTTGCGGGCTCCAGGATGTGGAAAGCGTTAAATCCGTGACCTTGCTGGATTTTTCATAGAGCTTAATGATCGCGGGCTCAAGCGTATGGGTGCTGTGATACGGCCATTCCATTAAAAGCGTTCCTTTTGTGCCGAACACCTCGTAGGATTCAAGCCCCCTGCGGTGCGTCAGCATTGTTATGTGCAGGGTACTCATCGCGCCGCTTTTGTGCTTCATGATCACGCAAGCCACATCATCATTTTCAATCCTGTCTGACATCACGAGCATTGCGTTGCCGCTGACCTCCTTCACTTCCCCCATCCACCACCTGCACACGTCAAGAGGATGGGAGCCATCCTCCTGAAGGTAGCCTCCGCCCGGAAGCCGGTGGCGGTAATTCTCAGCGGAAGCATACGCGCGGGCGTTGTCCCATATCGCTCGCATCTCAAAAACGTCTCCGAGCCTGCCCTCCTCAATAAGCTTTTTACAGAGAAGAAAAGACGGGTTGAACCTTTTCATGAACGCTATCTGCAGCTTAACTTTATTCTTCCTGCACGCTGAGGTCATTTCATCCGCCTCTTCGACGGTTATTGCCATCGGCTTCTCGCAGTAAACGTGCTTTCCTGCTTCTGCTATCTGCTCTACCTGTTTGCAGTGAACGCTGGGCGGAGTCAGGACCATAACCGCTTCCACCTCTTTATCCTTTAGCAGGGAACCAAGGTCAGTATAGATCCTCTTGCACCCTGTCTGTTCCTGGTATGCCCTGGCGCTCTTTTCATCTGCGTCCGCCGCGGCTACCAGCTCCCCGTTCTCAAGATATCTGAAGAACGACCCATAGAGGTCCCGCGAGCCCCACCCGCACCCCACAATCCCTAATTTTACTTTCCTCATACTCATTCTTATTGCCTCCGATTTGACGGCTAAATTCATTATGGCCACTTGGTGCACATATAAAAGACTACCGCCTCACGCTTTCCGGGGATATTGTTCGGTATATGCTTGGTGCCCGCGGGTATAAGAAATGCCTGCCCTTCCCGGATCTCAACCCGCTTATTGTCATAATCCGGCAGGTCGCAATAGGCCGGGCCCTTCAGGACATAGTAAAGTTCGTCTCCGGGATGGGCCATCACGTTCTTGCTTAACCTGTCCCCCGGCTGCATGGTAAATGTCCCGCAGGTAAGCCCGTCTTCCTTTTGCAGGAAAAATTTCAGGTCTCCGCCTCCGCTTGTCTTCCTCCCCGGCGCTTCAGAAGGAATGATTATTCTGGGTTCTTCTGCCATTTGCCTGCCTCCTTTTAATCATTTGGAAAGTTCGGCCATTCTTGCATACTCGGCCAACTCGCCGGGATGCACGGGAATTAATCTGCCTGAATCTCCTCCCCCTTTTACATAGTCAATTAAAAAAAGCAGCCTCTGCCCCATATCCAGGATATACGGGGACTGGAACCACAAAGGAAAATCAAAAACAGCGGTAATATACCCCGTCCTGCCCGATTTGACGATTTCCTGCTCCCAGCGCTGCACTTCTTTTACGGGGTTCTGAAAAAACTCGCCGAGGAAGAAAGTCAGGGGCTGGTTTAAAGCCACAAAATCATCTTCCTGATAAACTATATGGGGAAAAGTGTTGTAGTCTTTCTGAGTGAAGCAGAATCTAAGCCCTGCTTCCTTATAAGCAGAGAAAAGCGGTTCGGCTTGGCCTGTATACTCAGGGTTGGCATCCTGGAAAGGATAAAGGCCTATGGGCAGATTCTCTTTTCCCGTATACCCCTCTATTGCTTTCAAGGCAGAAACGAGCAGGGGCTTCAGAGTATCTTTTTCTACGTAGCCTTCAGCCGCGCAGCACAATCCCCAGCCGGCACTGCCGAGAAGAGGTTCTACTAAAGGGAAAACCCCTCCCTGGTCAAGAGGGATGAAGAGTTCCTGCAGCCACTCAGGATGATGGATAAACCAGAAAGCGTTCAGGGTTAAGCCACAGGGCACTTTTCTCAGGGCGATCGCTTCAAAGAAATTCCTCAGACCGGAGATATGCCTTAAATCAGCAGAGTAAGTCAAAAAAGCCACAGGGATCTTATTGGCTTTAATAATTTCTGTTCTTATATTCTCCTGGTCTCTTTGAGCGGTAAAAAGAGAATTTTCGCTTCCCGGCAGTCTTTGGGGAGCGATCTTTCTTTTTATCGGGAAAAGGGGGCGGTGCGGGTCAAAAACAGGGAATATAAAACCATACCTTGACAGGTCCGTGATCAGGTTGTCGGTTGCCTGCCTTCCGTAAACTATCTTGCTTGGAAGAAGTCCGGCAAAATACGCTACCTTATCCTTAAATCCCCGCTCTATCTCCTCCAATCGTTTCATATCACAGTCTGACCCGGGACCGGGAGGGACGCAATCCATTATATCCTTATTAAATAAAGCCAGTATTTTTTCCTGGCAGTTAAAAGGAACGTAATGCTCTGCCTGGTAGGGATCAGCATAAGCCACTGCCTTTGCCTTCCCTTTCCACCTTTCAGCTATTCTCACAGTTAGTTCGGCATAGGATTCTCCTGCGGCAACCTTATCGATAGTTTCTGTCCTGAATCCTTTTTCCTTAAGCGAATCTTCTTCGTCAGGACTTAAGTAAAGCCCATAAATAATAGGACCATAATTTTTAAGGATGGATTCTGAATTACTCAGAAGCGCGGGAACTTTCACCCCCCAGGCAGAAGCAAAGAAAATCTCAGGATAAACATAAGGTTCTATCCTGAGACCGGTTTTTTCTCCCAAGACAATAATTTTCTGAGGATTAGAAGTCTTAAGATAATTCCTCGCCTTTTCTAAAAGACACAGGGGGTTATCTTCCTTCTCTGTTATTTCCGGAAGAGAAAAAAGACTGCTTTCATAAGCAAACCGCAGGCATTCTTCCGTTCTTATCACGGTCAGGTCAAAGATCTTGGATAAAAAATAGAACTGCTCTGCATGACCTTCTCCCTGGAAGGGCCCTACCCCGTACCTTTCTCCGTGGTGTGAGTGAAAGTGCCAGGGATAGGGATAGTGCGCCCCTGTGCTGTAACCGGGAAAGTATGCCTCAAAGAGGCAGCCTGCTTCTTCGGCCATCCAGGAGAGGGCGGCAGCAACCAATTCTTTATGGGGGTCTTTCCTGCGCGCCAGGTAAAGAAGTAACGGTTTCCTGTCCCTGCTCACTTGCGGCTTCCTTTTTGATCTGCACCATTAGGATCTGAGCTACTCATTACCTGCGTTCTGCTTTGATAATTTCTCCAAGGGCCCGATAAACAGACGTGCGCTTGCCGTCATGAATTGCCTGATATACTGCTTTAAAATATTCCTTCGTTGGCTGGTCCGGATCCTGGTATTTAAAAAATAAATTTGTCCACCAGAAACAGACCGCTTCTATTTCTCTTGTTCCTGCGTATAATGTGACAGCTTCAAGGAACTTGATATCAAGGGGCTCCCAGAACAACGGAAAAACATTCCCGGGCTCAGGGAAGGCCGCGTTTCTCCAGGCCTCTCCAATATACACTTTCTTGCCCGCGTTCTTTGCCCATTTAATCATAGTTTCGTAATTATTGAACGTGTGGAACCACTGGTCATATATATTCAGACGTACAAAATCTAATTCCTTCACGTTCAGATATTTTCGCAAACACTCCATCTCTTTTTCATACGGCAATCCCCCGGCTCCGGTCAATATTCCGGGATCAAGGTTTTTTATCAGCCTGCATCCCTCTTCCACCAGCCGGGCCCACTCTTCAATGCTGACACTTTTACGCCACCGGCTTTCCATTGTAGTTATTTCGTGTACAACATTGATCCCCGCGGGATGGTAACGCTCTACCCAGGTTTTCAGGGTGGCAAGTTCAACTTTTTTATATTTTTCCCAGTCCCAATCCTTTATCGCTTCTGGGTCAACTCCGCAGTGATAAGCTAGCCATACCTCAAGATCATTTTTCTTGATATATTCGATCAATGCATCGTATTTGTTCAGGTCTTCCTTGTTCAATTCCGGATGAAGCCACGGTTCAAAACCCGGGTTAATATCCACGCCATCAACTCCCAATTCTTTAAATGCGTCAACCATCTTAAAGAGAACGTCCAGGGGCACCCCGGAGATAAAAGCGGGATGCGCCAGGACTATTTAGGCACGGAATTTCAGGGTTCCGCCACCAGCTTGCTTTTCTCCTCTCAATTCCGCAAGTTTATTCCCCAGCCAACTTTCCTGTCCACCATATTTGGAACGAAATTCCTCGGGTATTTTCATTTTCTGAATTCCTGCAAGTACCGCTTTTGTTTCTGCGCCAATAGCAGATGCCTTGCTCCATATGAAGGATGCAAACACCAACCCAACCGCGAATATAACCAAAAGGGCCTTATTTTCTATTTTCCTTTCTCCTTATGAACTGTTTTTTATAATCTAAGGATTGGCCACCGCTTCTATTCTTTTCTCTTTAGTCCCTTTATAATCTCTTGAATATCTATTCCTTTCAACCAATATTTTTTATCTCTGGTATAGTTTCCTATGCCAACTTCAAAATGTTGAAGAAAACGAACCATCCCTACAGGTCCCAAAACCTTTACCAAGGCTTCAAGTCCCTTTTTTCTTATGCTCTCAGGGCTCATAGTTTCAACTTTCATTTTTTATCACCTCCATTACAAATTCAACAGGATTTGCTATCTTTACCTTAAGTCTTTTAATATTTTGTAAGGCCTTATATAACAATTCATCGTCTGTAGTCAGTAGAAAGTCGGCTTTACCATCCTCAGCACAGGCAATATGCAAAGCATCAAAAGGCTTAAATCCAAGATTCCCAAGTTCAGATGCACGTTTCTCTATGTCTTCATTAACAAGAATGTTAGATTGCAGAATGGAAGACAAAATAACAACTTTTTGTTTTCTTTCCTGGTCAGGAATTTTAGAAATCTCGAAATCTATCAGTTCGCTCCCTAATAAAATTAATTTTCCTGATTCTCCACGGTTAAGAATTGATAGAACTGCTTCTGCTTCAAGACGAATCCTATCAGAAGCAGGTTCATCAAAGGGTCTGTTCAGGCAGCAGACATCAAGGTAAATTTTCAATTAGTCCTCACTGCGATTTATTGAAAATATAATCAAAAAATCCTTTCCACCATTCTACGGAAGCATTTATGCCATTAATTTCAATTCCATATTTATCATAATAAATCTCTACTTTTTCATCACAGTCCCCGCACTTTATCAATACAGAAGGTGCTTTCTTCCTTCCGCACTTTCTCCAGTAGCAGCGCGGCAAAGAACTGCCATTCTGATAAATCCCCAATTTCTTGTTTCTGAATTCTTTCTTCATTAAATCCTTGAATTAATATTATAGCATAAATTAATGGAAAAGTCAAAATGGTCGTAATTATGGATGGTAAATTTGAAAAAATTGAAAGTCTGACCCCTATTTTTTTAGCTTGAAATAGACCGGGTTGGGCGTATCCCCGGAAATCTTCCTGATCTCGTCCCTTACCTTCGCGGCTTTTTCAAATTCGAGTTTTGCGGCGTGGCGTCCCATCTCTTTATAAAGGAACCTTAATATCTCGCCTTTCTTGATAAGGCCGGTCTTGCCGCCCAGGCCCAGCTCAACCGCGTCCTTTTCCCTTACGAACGACGCTATTTTAGTCGCCTCAAGTATTTCTTCCTGCGTCTTGTAGATGGACCTGGGGGTGATGCCGTGCTCCCTGTTGTATTCCAGCTGGACTTTCCTGCGCCTTTCCATCTCGCTGACCGCGCCCCTGATGCCGGACGTCATCCTGTCCGCGTACATTATCACTTCGCCGTCGATGTTGCGCGCCGTGCGGCCGCTTATCTGTATCAGGGAATTAATGCTGTGCAAAAATCCTTCCTTGTCAGCGTCCAGTATGGCGACGCAGGCGACCTCCGGAAGGTCCAGGCCTTCCCGCAGAAGATTTATTCCGATAAGGCAGTCGAACTTGCCCAGGCGCAGGTCCCTCAGGATCTCTATCCTGTCCAGTGTCTCGACTTCCGAGTGCAGATATTTCACTTTAATGTCCAGGTCCCTGAGATAATCCGTAAGGTCCTCTGCCATCTTCTTTGTGAGCGTGGTTACAAGCACCCTCTGTTTTTTCTCCACCCTTTTTCTGATCTCCGCTATCAGGTCGTCAACCTGGTTCTTTACCGGCCTGACCGAGACCGGAGGGTCTACCAGGAATGTCGGGCGGATCACCAGCTCCACAACCTGTTTGCTGTTCTTGAGCTCGTACTGGCCCGGCGTTGCCGAAACGAACACTGTCTGGCCTATCAGGTCCTCGAATTCCTTCCACTTTAAAGGGCGGTTGTCCAGGCATGACGGTAGCCTGAACCCGTATTCAACAAGTGTCTCCTTCCTGGACCTGTCCCCCTCATACATCCCGCCGATCTGCGGGATCGAGACGTGCGATTCGTCGATGATCGTAAGGAACTGGGCCGGAAGGCCTTCCTTGCAGTAATAGTCGATAAGGCAGAAAGGCCGTTCTCCCGGTTTCCTGCCTGAAAGGTGCGCCGAATAATTTTCTATGCCTGAGCAGTGCCCTATTTCCTCCAGCATTTCAAGGTCGTAGTTCGCCCTCTGCTCCAGGCGCTGGGCCTCGACCAGCCTGTTTTCGCTTCTCAGCTCCCCAAGCCTTTCTTTCAGTTCATTCCTTATGTTACCCAGCGCGCTCTGCAGCTGGGGGCGGGTGGTCACGAAGTGCTTTGCCGGGTATACGGATGCTTCTTCCCTTTCTTCCAGGATCTCAGCGCTTACCGGGTGTATCACCGATATCCTTTTGATCTCGTCGCCGAAAAGCTCCACGCGCAAAGGCTCTTCTGTGTAAGCGGGAAAAATTTCAATGGTATCCCCGCGCATCCTGAATTTTCCCCTGCGGAAATCTATCTCGTTGCGCTGGTACTGGATGTCCACCAGCCTCCTGGCTATCGTGTCCCTCGAGATGAACATCCCTTTTTTAAGCTTTATGTGGAGCTGGCGGTAATCAAAAGGCGAGCCGAGGCTGTAGATGCAGGAAACGCTTGCGACGATTATCACATCATCCCTCTCCATCAGGGATTCGGTCGCCAGCAGCCTCAGGCGGTCTATTTCCTCGTTCAGGTCCGCGTCTTTTTCAATGTAGGTATCGGTACCGGGAAGGTATGCTTCAGGCTGGTAGTAATCATAGAAGGAAACGAAATACCGGACCGCGTTTTCCGGGAAGAAGGACGAGAACTCGCTGTAGAGCTGAGCGGCCAGGGTCTTGTTGTGGGACATCACCAGCACCGGCTTCTGTATCTTTTCTATGACGTTCGCGAGAGTGTATGTCTTGCCCGAACCCGTGACGCCCAGCAGGGTCTGGAACCTCATGCCGGAGCTGATGCCCTTCACGAGCTTTTCAACCGCGTCCGGCTGGCCGCCTGCCGGCTTGAATGGCGCAGCTAATTTGAATTTCATTTTTTCCTTTGGAATGATTGCAGCGATTAAAAGATCGATGGCATCGATAAATACTTTAAATTTTTTATCGCTGTAATCGTTCAGTTATCGCTGTAATCTTTATTTGCTACAGAGTTTCGCGTAGAGGTCCATGACCCTTATGACGTAGTTCTGGGTTTCGTAATAGGGCGGGATCCCGCCGTGCTTGGCGACTGCCGCAGGCCCTGCGTTGTAGGCAGCGAGCGCGAGAGGGACGGTGAGGTAAGGATATTTCTTCCACTGCTCCATGCAGAAACGCAGGTAGGACGTGGTTCCGCGGATATTTTCTTCTATAATATGCGGGTTAACCTTCAGGCTCTTCGCGGTCTGGGGCATAAGCTGGCCCAGGCCCACGGCACCCTTGACAGAGCGGGCGTCAATTTTGAAATCCGATTCCACCGCTATAACCGCTACAACAAGCCTTGGGTCTACGTTGTGCAGCCTGCTGTAAGTCAGGATGCTTGAAGAGATCTTCCGTACTTCGGCGCTGGTAAGTTTGGGATTGAAATATTTTATTGTTTTCTCGTAAACGTTTATCGCCTGCAGGTCCGACGAGCTCAGCTTCCTGTTTTTATCCAGCAAGGTCGAGGTTTTTTTCGTGTCTATGATCCTTGCCAACCTTTCCGCGGAAACCCCGATTATGCTGCCGCCATCAACCACCTTTACCACCGCCGATACCCGGTTACCGCTGGACAGCACGCTCTTGAGCGAATTGTAGGTGCTGTTATCCCAGTACACGACAATGCATTCCCCGTCTTCCCTTTCCATCATGACGGAAATCATGCCGTCCTCGCTCATCACTCCCCTTACTTCCCCTGTTGTCTTGAATTTTTTCCCGGTCAGGTTCTCATAGTAAGCATCCGCTCCTGCGATGGATAAGCCGGTAAATATAAAACACGCTGCCCAAAATAAAAACCTTCTCTTTATAATATACATTTTGTGTTTGCGAAATCCCCCTTCCATCCCCCTTTGTAAAGGGGGAATGAGGGGGATTTAACAGAATTATCAAGCCAGCATTTTGAGATTTTCCTTCAGCTTGCCCAGCCTCGCTTCTGTTTCTATTTTCCTGTCTTTCTCTTTAGTCACAACTTCTTCAGGCGCCTTCTTGAGGAATTCCTTGTTCCTGAGCCTTGCCTTTAGGCCCTTCAGGTCATTGCCGGCTTTTTCGATCTCCTTCTTTATCCTGTCAGTTTCCTTCTGGATGTCGATCAGCCCTTCAAGCGGTATGTAGATCTCGATCCCTTTAACCACAGCCACAGCCGCGGGCCTGGGTTTCGTAAGGTCTTCCCCAACACTCATCTCTTCTATGCCTGCCAGCCATTTAATGTATGCTGCGTTCGAGTTCAGGATATCAATTGCCTTAAGCGGCTTTTTGGCAGTGTAACTAAAAATCGCTTTTATTTTTGCCCCGGGGTGTATGTTCAGCTCTGAACGGATATTCCTGACCGCGAACACTATCGCTTTTACCAGTTCCATCTGGGCTGTTGCCTTTGCGTCAGTTTCCTTCTTATTGTATTCCGGCCATTTGCTCACCATGATACTCTCGTGCATCGAATTATTGCTTTCACTGTCCACTGACCACTGTCCACTGTCCACTGTCTTTAAGGTTTGCCATATTTCCTCTGTAATAAACGGCACGAACGGATGCATTAAACGCAAGCTCTGCTCCAGGGTCCGGAAAAGACAGTGTTGAGTGGTGAGTAGTGAGTAGTGAGCAGTCTTTTCATTGTCTGCTGTCTGCAGCTTGCTGTCTGCTGGCCACTGACCACTGGTCACTGATAGTTGTAGTTTGGCAATTTCAAGGTACCAGTCGCAGAACTCGTGCCAGAAGAAATCGTATAGCGCGAGGCTTGCCTTGTCAAAATCATACTTTTCAAGATGGCCTGTTACTTCTTTTGTGACCTGGTTCAGGCGCGACATGATCCACCTGTCAGCCACCGTCAATTCGTCGTGCGTCGTGCGTCGCCCTAGCGGGTCGTGCGTCGAATTAGAAGATAATTCCTTTACAATTGAGCTATTGGACAATTGAGCTATTGAGCTATTAGCAAGGTTCATGAGTATAAACCTGCTGGCGTTCCATATCTTGTTCATGAAATTCCTGTACCCCTGTATGCGCTCCTCTGAAAGGTATATGTCCCTTCCCTTCACTGCCAGGGATGACATCGTGAACCTTAGCGCGTCCGTGCCGTAAACATCCATGATCCCCAGCGGGTCCACGACATTCCCCCTGGACTTGCTCATCTTCTGGCCTTCGGGGTCGCGCACGAGCGCGTGTATGTAAACGGTCCTGAAAGGAACGTCTTTCATGAAATGCATCCCCATTATGATCATCCTCGCGACCCAGAAGAAAATTATGTCAAAAGCCGTTGAGAGGACCGTTGTCGGGTAGAAAAATCTGAGGTCATCGGTTTTATCGGGCCAGCCCAGGGTTGAAAAAGGCCAGAGCGCTGAGCTGAACCAGGTGTCCAGCACGTCTTCGTCCTGCGAAAATTCCGCGCCGCCGCATTCCGGGCACTTTGCCGGCCGTGAGGTGGAAACAACCGGAGGGCATTTTTCATTTTTACAGTACCAGACAGGTATCCTGTGCCCCCACCATATCTGCCTTGAAATGCACCAGTCCCTGATATTGTCCATCCACAGATAATAGGTCTTTCCCCAGCTCTTCGGCACGAATCTTACCTTGCCGTCCTTAACCGCCTTTATAGCGGGTTTCGCCAGTTCCTTCATCCGCACAAACCACTGTTTTGAAAGGTAGGGTTCAACATATGTGTGGCAGCGGTAGCAGGAACCCATCGTGTATTTGTAGTCCTCGGTCTTCTCCAGGCGTCCCTGGTTCTTCAGATCCTCGACAAGGGCCTTGCGGCACTCGAACCTGTCAAGCCCCGCGTATTTCCCCGCTTCCCCGTTCATTTTTCCGTCAGCGGATATGACGTTTATCGCCTCGAGCTTATGCCTGCGGCCTATCTCGAAATCCGCGGGATCATGCGCCGGCGTTATTTTAAGGCAGCCGGTCCCGAACTTGATGTCAACATAATCATCCGCAATAACAGGTATCTCTCTCCCGCCGCACAGCTCAGGCACGCGCACCTTTTTGCCTATAAAATTCTTATACCGCTTGTCTTTCGGGTTCACCGCGATCGCCACGTCCCCGAAGATGGTTTCGGGCCGGGTGGTTGCCACTGTGATACAGTCGTGCGTCGTACGTCCCGCCCAGCAAGATTGGCGGGCAAGCTGTGCGTCGTGCGTCGCAACTTTGACTCTAATATCATTGCCAATCAGTTCATATTTCACATAATACAAATGGCCGGCAACTTCCTGGTGCTCTGCTTCCAGGTCTGAAAGCGCTGTCTGGCACCTCGGGCACCAGTTTATGATATATGTGTCCCTGTAAATAAGTCCTTCGTTATAAAGCGTTATAAAAACCTGCTGGACGGCTTTTGAAAGGCCTTCGTCCATTGTAAAACGCGTCCTGGACCAGTCGCACGAACAGCCCAGCTTCTTCAGCTGGTTGATTATGGTGCCCCCTGTGCTGTCCCTCCATTTCCACACACGCTTAATGAAATCTTCTCTTCCAACCTGCTGGCGGGTGAGCCCTTCTTTTTTCAGCTCCCTTTCAATAACGTTCTGGGTGGCAATGCCCGCGTGGTCGGTCCCGGGAAGCCACAGGGCGCTGAACCCGCTCATTCTTTTCCAGCGGGTGAGGATGTCCTGCAGGGTGTTATTGAGCGCGTGGCCCATGTGAAGGGAACCTGTGATATTGGGCGGAGGTATCACCATGCAGAAAGGCTCTTTTCCGCTTTTGCTGTCCGCCCTGAAATAGCCCTTGTCCATCCAGTATTTGTACCACCTGTCTTCGGTTTCCTTCGGGTTGTACTGCGGCGGCATGTCCATTTTTGCCTCTTTAAAATATTTTTAACGCGTATTCGCGCGGACCAATTATTTTAAATTTCCCTTCTCTCTGCCAGCGTTTCATTCTGGCAGACGCAAGAATGCGCAGAATCTTCATCTCGTCTGCGTCTTTCGGCTTGCAGCCGTCCTTTTTAATATTCAAGACAAGCACCCTTCCTCTTGCCTCGGCATATTTCTTTCTGTTTGCCCTTGCGTATCTGTCAAAATCCCCGTAATTTCTCATTTTTTCTTCTTCCTCAGCCTGGCCAAAGCATGGAGCGTGCCTTCTTCTCTGCTGCGCTTACGCAGGTATTTCCAGTCAATCTTTTTATCGTGGATTTCCATCAGTTCAGCCGCCCATTCTCCGTCTCTGGCGTATTTCCACCATACAAAAGAATTCAGCCGGTCCACGATAAGATCCTCTATACCGATTATATAAACGTCCAGCCCTTCCACCAAAATTTTTACGACGTTCTTTTTCTCCGCGGGCTCAAGCATGGAAGAAGGTATTTCAATCATAATGTCCAGATCCTCAGAAAACCAGTGCCTGCCTTCTTTTTTAAATCCCCATCCGCGAAGCAGGCTTCCCGCTGCCTCTGTTTCCGGATACACGATGTCAATATCCCCTGTCGCATAACCTCCGAACGTGTAGAATTCTACGGCGTTACCGCCGACCACAACCGGTTTTACCGCTTCCCCCTTAAGATACCTGGTCAGTATGCCGACAAAATAAAGCCTTTTTTTGAATGGCTCTGCGATCGACTTCAATTTTTTGAATTCCGGCGGGTTCTTTGTGTTCATTCAGCCCTCTTCATATCTACTGTTCTAATATATTTCTTACTGTAGCCGCGCCTTTGTTTGCTTAACCGGGATGACAATCTTAATGTCTTTCATCGGATAATGCTTTTCATTGCACGTAACAAGAACCGCGCCCGCGTAAAAAGCAGACGCGGCGATGATGGCGTCTCCCATCTGGGTGCTGTGACCGGACCGGAACTGTTTCAGGTATAAACCCGCCTTTTCCCCGACCTCGTCCGTAACAGGAACGCATTCCATGGAACTAAAAAGCAGGTTGATCCTTCCCTCCTCGCCCTTTCTGATGCCGTGGAAAATCTCCGCTTTTGTGACGGGGGAATAGAAAAAAGCACTGCCTTCTTTATGAAGGTTATCAAGATAGGAAATTACCTTCTGTTTTCCCCTGAGGAGTTCGATCAAAACATCCGTGTCTATCAGGTATTTGTTCATTTTGCCGCTTGCGAGCGCCTGTCCGAACGCAGGCCCCTGACGTATTCGTATGCCCCGCCGTTGTCTTTCCTCTTTTTCCAGATGCCGCCTACCTCGCGGACTATCTGGTCAAAATGCACGGTCCTGTCGTTTATATACAGCTGGTCAATGGCCCCGCGTATGAGCTCGCTTACGGACTTCTTCGTTATGGCGCCTATGCTTGACAGGGCTGACGCCTCCCTTTCTGATATGTAGATCTGTGTCCTTTTCATATTATTATGCTCCTTGGTTTATTTTCCATTGCTTCATAAGTAGTGGTGTATATTATACATCAAAAACCCGAGTTTGTCAAGGAGAAAGCATACTTTTAAACCCAAAGACGCAGATCCCTGCAGCCTGCTCCGATTTTACATCGGAGCTGCGAGGGAGCAAGTGCAAACCCCACTTTAGGGCTCAGAGACGCGGACCTCGCCTATTTTCGCAAGGCGGGTCAAGCTGAGGCGAAGCCGAAGTCCCCTTGGGGAGAAAAAACCGCCTTTTCAGGCGGTCTGGTTACTCAGGATGAACAGGTGAAGTCAGGAGAATAATTCAATATTCAACGCTTAAACACTATTTCGCTTTTATTCTTCTAAAAGATATTTCCACAGCGGCTGATAAACTATCGTTTTGCCTTTTATTTTTTCTGTCCCTTCTGAACCCTCAGTCACAATTATTCCTGTTTTAAGGCCGAACTCATTCATTGCTTTCACCAGGTCCTTCAGCTCTCTTTCTTTTGTCCGGGCATCTTCTATATCCCAGCACACTTGAATAAGGCTTTTGACTGACTTACCCTCTTTAATAACGAAATCTACCTCCTTGTCGCCGTAATGGTTCTTCCAGTAGTAAAACTCCATGGCCGGATTCCAGGAAACCATCCGTTTAAGTTTCAGCGCAACAACGTTCTCCGCAAGCCTGCCCAGGTTCCCGGAGAATTTAAAACCTGCTATCTCAGAAAGGCCATTGTCAATGCAATAAATCTTCCGCGGGCTGTTTTCCTGCTCCTTAAGTGAATAGGAAAATCTTTTAACAAAAAAGACCAGATTTGACGCTTCTATATAGGAAGAGAACCGCCTTACGGTTTCCACCGGCAAATCAATGAATTTTGAAATCTTATTAAAGCTTGCGTAAGAAGAGGGGTTGCTCAGATAAAAATGCACAAGGGTTTTTAACTTGCCGCTCTTCTTTATCTTATATCGCTGTATGATGTCCCGGTTTATAATGTCCTCATAATAACTCAGCAATATCCTGCGCTTGATGTCCTCGCTTTTATTTAAAACAATCTCCGGAAAACCGCCCCAGTATAGGTAATTTCTGAATGACTTCCTTATATTGAGTGAATTTAACGGAATATCCTTCTTGTCCTTAATCTCAATTCCGCTGAAACTTAAAAATTCTCCGAAGGATAAAGGAAAAATTTCAAAATAAAGCTGCCTGCCGGTTAGTATGCTTGCCAGTTCCTTGCTCAACAATTTTGATGATGAGCCCGTAACTGTCACAAATGCCTCGTTTTTCTCGGTCATGCTCCTCGCGAACTTCTCCCATTTTTCTACGTTCTGCACCTCATCAAGAAACAGGAATGGTTTCTGGGTCGGTTTTATAATCTCTAAATAGGCATTGTATATTTCCACAAGCATATTAAGGTTTGCATTTTCAAAATAGGGTTCTTCAAAATTAATAAGCAGGATGTTTTCCTTATTTATCCCCTTCATAATTATTGCTTTAGCCATCTGCTTTATCAGGGTTGATTTCCCGCTTCTTCTGACACCGGTAATAGAAATTATTTTTCCGGTATCAGCCATTTCCTGCATTTTGCTTAAATAGCTAACTCGTGGGATTCCTGCATCAAGGTCCCTGTTCCAGAAATTCCAGTTGCCCAATATTTCAATAATTTTGTCTTTTTCCATTTCTATATGATAAATTTCTGTAAATTTGTCATTTGTATATGACATTATTATACATCAAAAACCCGCGTTTGTCAAGGAGAAAGCATACTTTTAAACCCAGAGACGCAGATCCCTGCAGCCTGCTCCGATTTTACATCGGAGCTGCGAGGGAGCAAGGAGAAAGCATACTTTTAAACCCAGAGACGCAGACCTCGCCTATTTTCGCAAGGCGGGTCAAGCTGAGGCGAAGCCGAAGTCCCCTTGGGGAGAAAAAACCCCACTTTCAAGCTCAGAGACGAAGACCTCGCCTATTTTCGCAAGGCGGGTCAAGCTGAGGCGTAGCCTGAAGCGCAGCCGAAGTCCCCTTGGGGAGAAAAAACCGCCTTTTCAGGCGGTCTGGTTTTAAATAGTTTGAAAGGTCGGGACGCTGCTAAATTCAGTTACAAACTAAATTTAGCAAGCCTTAAAAAATTAGCGGATTTTCATTTTAAAATCTGGAGATAATCGATACTCGATGTGAATAACCCAGATCCCCGTAAGGGTCGCTATCCCGATGAATAAATCGGGACGGTTTAGCGACGTCCCAGCATCTTGCTGTCGCAAGACAGCAGCAGGGACCGGATTCCGCCGGACATTCACTCGACTGCGTTAGAATTTCGCAATGAGCGAAATTCGGTGAGTATACCCCAAGTCCCCGTAAGGAACGAGGGCGTAATCGATGCCCAATATGCCGATCTTGAAGCCGACACCGCAGGTTAAGCCGGCAAGAGCTCCCAGGGTGTTGTTTATCGCGCTGTTATACTTGTATCCTGCCCTTATGGCAAGCACTGGATGCACCCAGTATTCAACACCCGCACCTACAGCCCAGATGGAATCAAGGATGGAGTAATTCAGGTCAGCTGCGAGAATTAATTTGTAGCTGCAGGGCTTGCCCTGCTCTGATTTATCAGGCAGGCATCTATTCGATATGCCCACCTTCAGGTTTATAGGCAGAACGCTTGCTTCTAAAATGAATGGAGCTTCGTAGCCCATATTTTGCAGGGCAAGACCCATAACCAGACCTTCCTTGTTCAGCTTGTATTGCAGGCCAAGGTCTGCGGCTATGCCAAGCGCGGATATACGTTGGTACCTGAAATGGCGGGAGAGGAATTGATACTGTTGCCGATGTAATATTTCCATTTGAGACTGCCATCGCTTATATTAAGGGCATAAAAATAACCATCGGAACAACCAAAGCAGACTATTCCATTTCCTGCAGCAGGTGTTGAATGAATAGTTCCTTTTGCAATATATTCCCAGCCTTTTGTCCCTGTCTTGCGGTTTAAAGAAAATAACTTACCTTCTGAGGAACCGATAAACACTGTTTCACCATATATACCTAATTCTGTGCTTGAATATAAAATCCTATTTCCCAAGTCGTCATATTCATACGAGTGTGTTCCCCATCTGGGAGTGATTACTTTAGTTATTTGGTCAAGACCATCATATTCATAATTCGAAGTACCTAATTCGTTGGACATTGATGCACGATTACCATTGTTGTAATAGTCATAATTAACTAAAGATATCGTAGCACCATTTTTATCTTTATACGTTATGTTTATAATTCTGTTCTTAGAATCGTAATCATATGTAATTTTTGCAACTTTATTTGGGTAAGTCATTGTTTTACGGTTACTTGCTTTGTCATATGTATAGTCAACGGTGCCGAATAATGAATTGGTAGCACTTGTCAGACGATTAGCAAAATCATAGGTGTAGTCCATCTCGAGGAGATGTTCGCCCAAGCCACCCAAAAAACGAGTCATGTCTGTGCGATTTCCAACTTTATCATAACCATACCCAATAATCACCTGAGGGCAGTTTTTGTATTGATATGTCGCATTTATTAACCTATCAAGATCGTTGTAAGAATAAGATATTACTCCGTAAGGACCTGCGGTATATATTACATTATTATTTGCATCGTATCTAAATTCCTCTATCTCGGAACCGTCTCCTTTTGTATTCTGGCAAGTAATTACTCTACCAAAACAATCAAGGTGATTTAGTATGCCATCTCCATTCTTACTAATTATTTCTTTAGCTAAATTGTAAGCCCAAGAATAAGTATATCTTGTTGTCTTGGCTATACCTTGTTGTTGGTCAGGTTCAATTCTTGACACAATTCTATTGAGCCAGTCATATTCGTATTGAACTGTTTGTAAGCACTGGTTATTGGAGGCATATTTCTTAACCTTTATTGGATTTCCTTTTAGGTCATAACCATAAGTTGTTCTTATCGCACTGCTTAATATTGGTGAACCGTCAACCGTTATATATGGAATGATAATATTTTTGCGCGTTATTAGTTTCTTGAACCCATACTTCAGAAAGGTATGGCCAGGCATATAATACATTTTGATCTTTTTGTTCATAAGTGTAACAATAAGTCCGTCCTTCAAAGGAGATGCTATTGATTACTGAAATCTTGTAGTATGTAGGTGGTATACCAGGCTCATTCGAACGTGCTAATTGATATAGGCTATTAGTTAAATTAATAGTAAAATTATTTCTACTTGGACTTGTTATTGAACTAAGAGCAGGACAACCGCTTGAAGAAGACCACGATAAATTTAATTCATGGCCGTTCTTGTCCTTTATTTTTTTAGATAACCATTACATGATGATGAACTAGTCTCATTATTTATAAAATAATATTTTGTTCTGTATTTATCCTTAACCACATAATCATTTCCGTTGTTCTCTAATGAAAGCCAAAGGTAAATGCCCGAGGGTGCCTTAAATTTTGCATCATAGAACGTAGGTCCTGTCGCCACACATCTGAAAGCTTGAATAGCGCCAGATTGATTCAAGAGATAAACAGAATCGCCAATTGAGAATGTAGTTTGCTTTGGATTAAGAATTTTCATATCATAGTTAGTGGTCCATCCTTTGCCAAATATTCCAATTGCATCAGATTTACTGTTATAGGTCCTAGTAAGCTTTATATCTGGACCTCTGCCGTGTAATTCAAAATCCCTAACAGAAAAACAGAGATTTCCATTTAAGCTATTTACATTTCTAACTAATCTTTGAGTTCCCTTTACAGGTATACCTATTACGCTTGAAGAACTAAAATAGCATATTACTTCTACTGAGCTACTTAAGTTAATATATGGCGTTCCGACATCAGGATCCGGCCCCAACAGTCAATGTTTATTTTATATTTATCTGTTCTTGTGGCTGTAAAAGTAGCGGTTGCTTCCCCCGAAGAATTGGTTCCAGCAATGACATAGCTTAATTTAGTTGAAATGGGAATTCCTCCCGCTGAAAGAAAATATCCTCCTTGCACACCTGTATAAAAAGTTGTGTTAATAGATTTACATGGGTAACCTGATTTTGTCACTTTAGCTGTTATTGTGCACACATCACCATTATAAATTACACTGGGTTTTACATTTACCACAAGCATATAAGACGCTTCGCCTGCAACTGCAATTAGCGTGAAAGTAAAAATAAAAAATAACACTTTTACGATCATATGTAAACTAGAAGAAATCTTCCCCCACAAATAATATTTCCTGCTATTTACTTTCATTATTTATCCTTATTAAATAAAACAACCCTAAATTTTCTTATTCTTCATTAATAAAAAAGGCGCCCGTCCGCCACTAATACTTTGGCGGATTCAGCGCCTTATGTTTGTTTTATAAATCCCGCTATTCTCCCTGTCTGAAGCATTGTCCCGATTGGCATGTATCAGGATCTTCGGACAGCAATAGCCTAATTCTTCTATTCTTTTACTTAAAAACAAAAATCCCCCGGGCGTTTACAATTTCTGCCCTATTGGCTCTCCTCTCTGGCTCTTCGGGTTCAATGTCCCAAAGGGATGGCTTAGCCAAATTGAACTCCTATCCCCCTTTAATTAGGGGGAAATGTGCGATAAATCGCACCGCTACAAAACGCAAACCTGAAGGTTTGCCCTACAAAATACGATATAGAATGGGAAGAAGAATATGGGTTAGGGAATTGAATGGGAAGAATTGGGTATATACGTATTATAACCCGAAATCGCTAATTGTCAAGATTAAAGGTGATTTTTATGTATTTTATACTTTTCTATCTTCTTTTATCTTCAAGTTAAAAGAACTTCTTTTAGGAGTAGACCCTTAAGGGTCGTAAAACAACGGGGCTAAAGCCCCTACTCCCAAAACTATGAAATAATCGGGCGTGATCCTCCAAACTTACTGGCGGACAGGTAAATCAAGCCCCTACAAAACGCAACCTCCCTCCTTAAAGATTTGCAGCTTGCCCGCCAGTCAGTTTGGCGGGGGTCTTCGAAAAGGTTGCGGCTACAAACGCAGGCTCAAGCCTGCGGCTACCCCTGAACCATTCTCAAGTTTCCGCCCAGCAAGCGTTGGCGGACAAGGGCGGGCAAAGTAGGGCTGGCTTACGCTAACATCTTAATCAAATTGCTTATTGAGGATCTGACTTCTCTGCTTAGGCGGGAGCCTGCCTTGATGGTTTTGGGCTGGATCGCGAGGAGAAAAACTTCCGCGCCTGTTTCCTGCTTCAGGTACGCGGCAAAAATGTTCAGGGACATAGAATGGGTGGCAAGACCCGCCCCGCTTATTTCTTCAGCCTTGAAAAGTTTTATTTCGCCGGGCCTGCCGCTGAAATCAGCCGCGTCAATTATGATAACGGTATCGGGCTTTGCTTTTGTCACGGCGCCGGTGTAGTTTTCAGGGACTTCGCCCGCGTCGATCAAAATAAGATCTTTCTGCAGAGCAAGCTCTGCCACTACTCTCTTGTGCAGGGCAAGCCCTGCAGCTACTCTGACTCTTTGACTCGGCGCCTGCCCGCTCCGCCGCGAATATTGGCGGACTGGGCGGGACTCTCTGGCTCTATTTAGCTGTTTAATAAAAAAGGGGCCGGCCCCGTCATCTCCCTTCAACGGATTCCCGACCCCTATGATTACCACTCTGCCTTTTAATTTTTGTTTCAATTCTTTTGCGTTGACACGTTGACACGTTGACACGTTGACACGCTTACGCACTACAACCCCCATTCTTCCCTTATCACGGCCGCGCGCCTGCATTTCCCGCAAAGGACCCGCATCAGGCTTGCCCTTTTGTGGGATGTTTCCTCTTTTTCCGACGGCTTTTCAACAAGCCCCAGCTCCTGCTGGCCGGTTATTATAAGATTGGCGTTCGAATAAGCGAGCGGCCCCAGTTTTTTCGCGAGGAACTGCAGGTGCTCAGCGGTCGTGACTATCTCCCCGCATTCTTCGCAGAAAACAAGGTTCTTTTCCACTTTCGCGATCTGCTTGTCCCTGTCCGAAAGGAACGCAAGGTCGTATTCCTGCGTGAGCCTTATCCCCTTTTTGGTAAGGCAGTTCGCCTGGCACTGGCCGCAGAAAATACAGATGTCATAGTGGTGGATTATAAAACGTTTCCTGCCGGGTATGTCATCAACCAGCTCAAGCGCTTTTGCCGGGCATATTTCAACGCAGGCGCCGCACCCCACGCATTCCTTATCAACGAACTCCACCTTGCCCCTGTACGCGGGTGCGGCGGGTGAAGGAGCGAACGGGAATTTCGCGGTGAAAGGGCCTTTCACGATAGCTTTTATCGCCTCGCCCAGTTCTCGGATCTTCGGAAGTTTCATAACAAACCTTTTCAACCACACGATTACACAGATGACCGCTTGCCGGTCATTGCGAGCCCGAAGGGCGTGGCAATCTAAATGCTAGATTGCTTCACCGCCCGCCACGCTGCCCACCACGCCTTGCTCGTGGTTTCAGCTCGCGGCTTCGGTTCGCAATGACAACAAGAATCTAATCTAGTGGAATCTCGTGGTTAATTTTTCGTGGTTAATTGTTTTTCTTGTCTTCTTCGTACTTGTCGCAGACGCTCTTGTCCCAGAGCTTCACGCCGCTCTTGTGCGCGCCCCTGGCGAGCGCGTGCGCTGCCGTAGGGGACGTAAGCACAATAAAGAAAATGCAGATAAGCGCCTTCACGCCCGTGGCATTGAAGCCGCCACTGACAAAGAAAACCCCCAGGAGGATGAGCCAGGTCCCCAGGGTGACTGATTTCGTGGATGCCTGAAGCCTGTTATAGACATCAGGCAATCTAACGAGCCCGATGCACCCCAGCAGATCAAATATCACGCCAATAACCAGCAACACCATCCCTATCTCATTCATCGAAGTGTTTTCCTTCCAGGTATTTTGCAAGCGTGATGGTTCCCAGGAACCCCAGCAAAGTCCAGATAAGGGCTATGTTCATATACCAGTCCTGCTTGGTCTTTAAAGAAAAAAATGCGCAGAAACCCACAACAAGAATTCCCAGGATGTCTGTTGCCACAGCTCTGTCAGCAGTTGTCGGTCCCCTTGCAACTCTGTAAAGGCACAGAAAACAGCATATCCCAAGGATTACCAGCAGGAACGTTATCATTCTACCCTCGCCTATTCATAAATATGTCTTATGAAATTTTCAAACGGAGCCACTATTTTCTTGGTGGCTTCCTCCACGTCCATTGCCTGGACATTGATCCAGTGGATGTAGAGATAACCGTCTTCCGTTATATCCACGGACATTGTTCCCGGTGTCAGCGTTATGGAATTTGCCAGGAAAGTCCTGGCTGCGTCGGATTTAAGCGTAGTTCTCACTTTTACTATCCCCGGTTTTATGGGCATTTTGGGATGAAGAACCCTATATGCAACATCTATGTTGGCTGTAATAACATACCAGAAGAACACCGGGATATAGTAAGCCATCCAGAGGTATCTTGTTATATTGCCGAATTTTCCGGGATGCTCCGTGAAAATGTCTCCCATAAATACCGCAATGGCAAAACTCAGTATTAAGCCGACCAGGACGTCCTGATAGTTCAGCGTCCATGTCAGGAGCAGCCACAGGACAAATAGTATGCAGAATAGCGCGAACTTACTTGCTTTCATCTCGGCTCCGATTTATGAAACTGAAAAACAACCGCTATTTAGGAAGAATCGACGATACGTAACCGGTTCCGTTAACAAGAACTTCTTTTGCCGGATTAAGTAAAACCCTGACAAGCCAGGAAGAATCCATGCCCTGCACGATGCGAAACGCATCCAGGCCTATGACCAGGCATAAGACTGCGAGGACAATCAATGAAACACGCATAGGCACCGGGACTTCCTTAATATTAGACAGGGTTTCCTTTATCTTCCCAAAGAATGCAAGGCGTTGAACCTTAAGGAAATAGGCAAGGGTCAGAACGCTTACCAGAATTGCGATAACCGCGTAGCTGAACCTGCCTGCCTGAATACAGGCGATTATTATAAGAAGTTTGCTCCAGAATCCGTTAAATGGCGGAACCCCGGAAATAGAAAGCGTGCCAACCACGGAGGTTATGCCGGTCACAGGCATTTTCTCGCTAAGTCCTCCCATTTTTTCCAAATCCCTTGTCCCTGTTGCGTATTCCACCGCGCCCGCGTTGAAGAACATCAGGGCTTTGAAAACAGCATGGTTCGTAAGGTGAAAAAGGGCCGCAAGATAGCCAAGGGGGGTGCCGAGTCCGAATGCAAGGATGATGTAACCTACCTGGCTTACGCTGGAATAGGCAAGCAGTCTCTTGTAATCCTTCTGCCCCAGTCCAAGCAAAGCCCCGATTACCATTGAAACCGCGCCCAGCACAAGCATTATTCCCCATGCCCTGCCCAGGATAGAAATCCCGATCACGTTCACAAGCACTCTCATCATCGCATAGATGCCAAGTGTCTTTATGAAGACCCCTGAAAGCATTGCTGAAACCGGAGATGGAGCGCTGGGATGTGCATCAGGAAGCCAGGCATGAAACGGAACAATTGCTGCCTTTATCGCAAAGCCTGTGATCATAAGGGCGGCGGTAAACAGAAATCCTATTCCGGATTTCTGGCTTGAGATTATCTGAGACAAGTGAGCCATATTCAGCGTTCCTGTCATCGCGTATAATAAGGCAATTGATAACAGGATAAAGAGTCCCCCGACAGAACTGATAACCATGTACTTGAAGGAAGCTTCCAATTCCTCATCTTCTGTCCCAAAAGCAACAAGGACATATGAAGCGATCGAAGCAATTTCAAGGAATACAAACATATTGAAGATATCGCCTGTCAGGATGACGCCGTTCAAGCCGGTGAGCATCAGCATGAACATAGAGTAGAACTTTGCTTTGGCAGTGAATCTCTCCATATAGGAAATGGAAAAGATTGTGGCAAGGAAAGCAATGAGGTTCACGATCAGAAGCATAAGAACAGTCAAGCCATCCAGCACAAGGACAATGCCTAAGGGCGGAGCCCATCTGCCCATTTCATAAGTAATAGTCCCTTTTGTCATAATAAGGGTTATGGAAAGGGCTAAAAGAACTGCTGTCACCACATTTGCAAGAATATCCACGACGCTGTGCCTTGCTTTCAACAGCATTGCAAGGACAAAAGCGGCGCCCATGGGAATTGCTATGAATAACGGTAAAATCTGCATTTTTTCACCCTTTTAATTTGCGCATTTTCATCACGTCAAAGGTCCCGTACTTATCATACAGCCTGATAGCTATCGCCACCATCAGGATGGTTATTCCGAGCCCTATGACTATAGAGGTAAGCACGAGGGCTTGCGGTAACGGATCCACGGTCTGCGCAACGAATTGCGCCTTATCCTGCCCGGGCATCATTATGGGGGCAATACCGTCTTTCTTGTATCCGATAAGTATGAAGAATAAATTCACCGCGTAATCAAGTATGCAGAAACTTATGATTATTTTCACCAGGTTCTTCTTGACAACTATGCCGTATATGCCGATGGCGAACAGGATCATGCACAGAACATAGATCAACATCATTAGTCCCCTTTCTTCACAACTCTAAAAGCCGTCAGGGCGATAAACGCGCCGAAAAGACCCGCGCCCACCTTCAGCCCGATACCAATGTTGCAAAGCGGAATTATGCCCGCGGTCCAGAGATGGAACGGGATTCCTTTATTCAGAAAATTCAGAAAGAATACACCCCAGGCATACCCCGACAACGCGATACCAAGGAATATCAATGCTCCCGCGGAGTCCAGGACAGAAGCAGCATTGACGCTCAGTTTCCTGAATGCGGTTTCTTTGCCAAAAGCAAGGCACAGAAGAATAAATGCGCCGCCCAGAATAACCCCTCCGGGAAAACCTCCGCCGGGGGTAAGCTGTCCGTACGCGACAATATATGCCCCGTAGAGGAGAATCAGGCTTGCTGAAATTCTTACGACCGTCTTGACTATTACAGTCATACCCGAACGATCATTCATCTTTTTCCTCTGCTTTTTTTCTGCCCTTCTTCCTCAGAAGCACAATTGCGCCGGCAACAGCGACAAACAGAATCGTTGCCTCACCAAGGGTATCATAGCCGCGATAGTCCAGAATTATTGCGGAAATTATATTTGAAGCCCCTGTCTGGGCAAGGCCATTCTGAACATAATAAGAAGAGACTGTCATAAGGGGCTTGCCGAAAGGCGGGATTTCCATCAGGGCAAATGTCGAAAAAAGCACAAATACAGCCATGAAAACACCTACGGCAACCAGTCCCCCGGCCTCTCTCTGAGCCGTAATATGGGTCAGATCACGGCTGATTGTTGCCCTGATCAGTATTACCAAGGAAAGGGTTTCCACAGCCATCTGGGTAATCGCAATATCGGGTGCTCCAAGCATCAGAAAACAGATGCAGACCCCCGCTCCTACAGCTCCCGCGGCAATTACCGCGGAAAGGAGGTTCTTTGTCTCAAGGGCGATTATTGAACCCGCGATCATAAAGATTAGAAGAATGATTAACAACATTTTAACACCTTTTGTAGTGGACGAGTTTACTCGTCTCAATTGCAGAGCAAGCTCTGCCACTACCTATGCGATTCAGCGCACAAGAACATATAATATAATACCGAACCCTATCAGGCACCAGGCAAGATAAGTGGGAAGGGCTCCTATGTGGACTTCCCTCAAGATCCACGAGAAAAACCTTGCAAGGCGTCCAACTCCGACAACCAACCAGTCAACAAATCTGTCAACGCAGTAGAAGAGGATATGCCCTATTGCTTTCAAGAAACCTATTCCCCACTCATAGAAATCCAAGTATTTCTTTTCGGCAGCCCTGTAGATGCCTGAAAGACCCTTCATTTCCCTGACCGTGTTGTAGAAATCGGTCCCGGGGAAGCGGTTGATATCGCCGCGCGGGGCTTCACCGCCGATATAGGAGACATCGGTCCTCGGGCGGGTTCCCTTTCCCGCGGCGTAAATAATATAGCCGATTATCAGGCCTGCGAATATAAGGACAGTCGCGAGGGTAGGGCTCCATAATCCGGAAAGCCTGAGCGCCTCAGGCACACCCGGAAATTTGAGCTGGACAGCCGGGCCTATGAGCCCGCGCAGGGGAATCTGGGCGAAGACTCCGAACACTATACACAGGACCGCCAGCACCAGCATGGGAACCCACATTGTCCAGCCGACTTCTTTAACAGGAGTAGAGCCTTCAGGCTCGTTAACAGGTTGGCCTAAAAATGCTGAATATATCAACTTCATGAAAGACGCCAGCGTAAGCGCGGAACCCAGCATTGCCGCAACAAGAAACAGCCAGCTCAGGAAACTCATTGCCCCGCCGGTTGCCGGGGAACCGGCGAACTGTATCACGCCCTGATATATCATCCACTTGGAAACAAAGCCGTTGAAGGGCGGCACTCCGGATATGGAGAGCGCCGCCACCAGCATTGCAAAAAAAGTAACGGGCATTGTTTTAGAAAGCCCTCCTAATTTTTCAAGGTCTGTCGTGCCGGTCTTCTGCTCCACTGCCCCGCTCCCCATAAAAAGGCAGGACTTGTAGATGGTGTGATTCAGCATATGGAAAAGACCGCCTGCGATTCCCACCGGGTTGCCCGTGCCTATGCCCAGTATCATATACCCCACCTGGCTCACCGCGTGGTAGGAAAGCAGCCTTTTCATGTTGTGCTGGACCAGAGCCATCATAACCGCGGCGATGATCGTGAAGGCCCCTATGAACATAAGGATGATTCCCAGCCAGGGCACCATCGCAAACAGGTTGAGGACGATTCTTGCCAGGAGATAAATCCCTAACAGCTTGTCAACCGCAGCAGGCAGAAACGCCATTACGGACACCGGGGCTTCGGTTGCGGCGTCGGGAATCCACGTGTGGAAAGGCATTGAACCCGCTTTTGCAAGGGCCCCGCAGGCAAGCAGCAGGAAAGCCACGGCACCTAATTTTAAATCGCCGGCAAACGGGGTCTTTGTTATGACGTCAATCCTGAACGTCCCTGTCATATACCACACAAGGAGAATGCCCAGCAGCATGAGGAAGTCGGCTGTTGCGATTATTATGAAAGATTTTTTAGCGCTTCCGGAAGCGGCTTTCATTCCGCCGGTGCTGAGCATCCCGAACAGGCACAGCAGGACGATATCCCAGAAAACCAGCATCATCAGCAGGTTATTTGACAGCACCGCCCCGGTTGCCGCGCCGACGTTAAACAGGAGGTACGCGTAGTATTCATTTGACCTCTCCTTTCCCGGCATCAGCTTCAGGGAATAGAGAGTGATAAGGAAACCGAACAAAGCGATAAAAAGAACGATGAAGGAATTCAGGCTGTCCGCGCGCAGGTCAAGGTCTATCTTTAAGAATCCCGTCAGAAAACCAAGGTCCTTTACAAATACCGCGCTTCCGCTCCTGAAAATGAGAATGCCGAGAACTAAAGCGGCATAACTTGACAGAAGCGCGATTATTTCCTTTACTATCTTTATCCTGCCCGGGATCAGCAGGCATATCAGACCGCCCAAAATTGGCAGGAATACGGAATAAAAGAGTATCGACATAGCAACCCGCTTTAATAATTTATTTTATTGCGGCAACTGCGGCATTCACGAAACCGAGCGGCACGTTTATGAACAGACCCATCTGCAGGGACAGGGCTGCAAGTATTACAACGACCGCAAGCATCAGGACAGTTCCCTCCCTGGCAGGGGCAAGCTCCCGGCTTCCGGATCCGAGGAAAATTGAGCTGAATATCCTGGTTAAATACAGCACGCTCATAATGGCTATGGCAGCCGCAAGAAACGCCATGCCCAGATGACCGCTTTCAACAAGGCCCATTATCGTCCCGAGTTTCGGATAGAAACCGAAGAACGGCGGGATCCCCATAATTGAAAGGGCGCAGAACAGGAACGAAATTCCGGTCACCGGCATTGTCTTTATAAGCCCGCCGAGCCTGCGTATATCCCTCTCGCCTGTCGCACGCTCAACAATGCCCGCGCAGAGGAACAATCCTGCCTTGGCAACGGCATGTGCCATGAAATAGAGGATGCCCGCGGTTACACCCATCTCCGTCATCAGGCCAAGCCCCAGGAAAATATACCCGAGCTGGCTCACCGTTGAGTAGGCGATGATTCTCTTCATATCGTTTTCAACCATCGCGGCGCCTGCGGCAGCCAGAGAACTGATCCCAGCGAGGATTAAAATCCAGTTGCCTGTCCACCCGAAAGTCTGAACAAAAATGCGGACAAATCCTAAAATACCGACTTTTGCGACCAGGCCTGACAGCACCGCGCTCATGGGTGAAGGAGCCACCGGGTGGGCATCGGCAAGCCACGTATGAAGCGGCAGTGTGGCTGATTTCGCTATTATGCCCGCGAATATAAAGAGCATTGCGGAACTGGAAGGTTTCAGCCCCCGCATCAGCATGATGTCAAAAGTCTTGAATTCAAGGTACAACTGCGCAAACCCAAGGAGCATCATGCAGGAACCGAAGAACATAACGAGGAAAGCCTTGTCCGCAATCAGCAGGTTTCCCGGTTCTCTGTGGAAACCCACAAGCCGCCAGGTGGAGAAGGCTATCAGTTCCCAGAACATATATATAAGGAGAAGGTTCCTGGAGAAAGACAGGCCCACAAGGCAGAGGATCATCATTACAAAGACGCCGTAGTATTCCGCGAGATTGGCATATTTCTTCATATACGAAAACGAATATATGAGCGAGAGGACGCCTATGAGCGCAAACACGGAACCGAATATCCATCCCGTGGCGTCAACCATAAAAAGATTATTCAAACATCCTAGAACACAGTCCATTTCTGCCTCAGATACTCCCTTTCAGGAGACCGTCCCTTATCTTGCGGGTTTTTTCCTGCGAGAGCCTTACCAGCTCTTCCCCGGTTATGTGTTTCTTTGCCCTTGTTTTCGGGTCAATCACAGCTACCCTTTCCGTGCAGCAGTAGCAGGGGTCTATGGAAGCCAAGGTTATTGCCACATCCGAAATCGTCTGGCCAATACAGGATGCCTTAAAAGACGGAAGGTTTACATACGTGGGAGCGCGTATCTTGTGCCTTACCGGACGGTTCGCTCCGTCAGAGCGCACATAGTGGAACGTCTCGCCTCTCGGTGCCTCGTAATGTCCTATCCCTTCCCCAGGCGGGATATTTTCAACTTCTTTGCAAAACTCAGCCCCTTTTGTCTTCTCCAAACCATCCACGCACTGCTGTACTATTTTCACGGATTCAAAGCATTCCAGGAGCCTTACAACTGCCTTTGCGAACACGTCACCTGCTTCCTGGGTAATTACATTCCACTTTACCATGCCGTACGCGGCGTGGGGCTCGTCTTTCCTGACATCTATTGCAACTCCTGAAGCCCGTGCTGTTGGACCCACCGCGCAATATTTTATTGCATCTTCTTTTTTTAATATACCCACGCCTTTCAATCTTGCGTGAAGCACGGGGTCGTCAAGCGCTGCCTTCGTTATCATTTCAAGCGGGGGAACAAGGCCTGACAAGCATTTCCTTATGGAAGGGATATCTTCATTCTTAATGTCCCTTCTTGCCCCTCCTATTTTAATCATCGCATAGTGATTTCTGTTGCCGGTTATCTGCTCAAATAAATCAAGGATCGGCTCACGCCATTTCCATCCCCACATAAATAAGGTATTATATCCTATGAAGTGTCCCGCGAGCCCCAGCCACAGAAGGTGGCTGTGCAGTCTTTCAAGTTCCCCCACAATAGAACGGATGTATTTCGCCCTTTCGGGAATCTCAATTCCGGCGCAGTCCTCAACCGCGTTGCAGTATGCGATGGGATGCGACGTGGAGCAGATACCGCAGATTCTTTCAATAAGAAAAGTATCCTGGTCCCAGGTTTTGGTCTCCGCAATTTTTTCTATGCCCCTGTGGTTATATCCAAGGCGCACGTCCACATCCGTAACCGTCTCGCCGTCAAGGGTAAGCGAAAAAAGTTCGGGTTCTTCCTGCAAAGGATGAAAAGGACCGATGGGTATTACTGTCTTCATTTAAAATCTCTCCTTAACGGATGGACTCCTTCAGGCCAGTCATCTGAAAGGAGCAGGCGTCTCGGGTCTGGATGGCCGATGAACTTTATTCCGAGCATGTCATAGACTTCTCTTTCAATAAAGTTTGCCCCTGGTATAATCGTCGCGATTGATTCTATCTCCGGGGCGGATTTCGGAATCAGAGTTTTTACAGTCACAACCGTCCCGATTGAATCAAAATCAAAGTGGTAAAGATTTTCATAACCGAGCGGCGTGTCAATCCCCGTAAGTATTATGAACCTTGCCTTGCAGTCCTCAAAAATAAAACGCGCTGTCTCCCTGATGTTTTCCTTGTCAATGGTAATATAAATTCTTCCGGGGTTTTTTTCCTCCCAGTTCTTGATTTTTCCACCAAGCCCGTCTTTAACTTTTTTAATAATGTTTTCCATTGTTACTTCCTCATTTCAGGGTGCTCAGCAGCTTTACCGCCCCTGCCAGGATTGCCTCAGGTTTGGGCGGGCAACCCGGGATGTAGGCGTGCACGGGTATGATCTTATCATAGGGCCCCGCGAAGTTATAGCTGTCCTTAAAAATGCATCCGGAGCAGGCGCACCCGCCGATTGCCACCACAAAACAGGGTTTTGCCGCCTGCTCATACAGCCTCTTTATGCGGGGAGCTGCTTGTTTCGTAATCGAGCCGCAGCAGAGCAGGACATCCGCGTGGCGCACGCTTCCCACGAGCACCATTCCGAACCTCTCTATGTCAAACCTCGGGGTGAGGCAGTCCAGAACCTCAATGTCGCAGTTATTGCAGGCGCCGCTTGAAACATGAAAAACCCAGATAGATTTTTTCAGTCCCCACGTCTTTAAATTCATATCAACCGCCGATTACACAGATTTCAAAAGCGAGATTACACAGATTAAAACTCTGACACGCTGACACGTTGATACGTTGACACGTTTAAAATCCGAACACCGCAAGGATCAGAGCAGCTATCGCAAGGAAACTAAGCTTGCCCCAGAAGAACTTCATCGCCTGGTCTATGCGCAGCCTGGGATTTGTGTTTCTGATGAGGATAATAATTACCAGTAAAACGATATATTTAAGAATAGATTGGATCCAGTTTATCGGCGAGCTGAAATTCATCCCTCCCCAGAAAACCGTTATCAGGAAAGCCGGGACCGTAAAAAGCATCATTGCCTTTGTGAGCTTGAAAACGGCAAGCGCGGGTCCCGAATACTCAATGTAGACGCCCGCCATTATTTCCGTCTCTGCCTCAGGGATGTCGAAAGGAACAAGGGTGAGTTTTGCCTGCATGCAGATAATCGCTGTTATAAACGCGATAGCGCCTGAAATGCTTATTCCAGCTATACCGCCGGAAAGGAACGACCCGTTATTCTGCTGATACACCAGGAGGTCGTTCAGCTTGAGCATACCCCCGCTCCTGAGAATCGGCACTATCATTGCCAGGACAAACGGCAGTTCGTACCCCAGCATCAGCTTCATCTCCCTGCTTGCGCCCACGCCTGCCAGCGGGTTGCGGGAAGCGGAAGCGCCCAGAATGACAGCGAGTGAAGGCAGGACAAGGAGGTACAGGACAACTATCAGGTCCCCCACGAATGAAGACGCCAGTCTGAGGTTTACGACCCAGACGATGACTGAAACAAGCGCTATGCCGGCAAGCCCGATGAGCGGGGAAATCAGGAATCCGGTGAACCTGGCGCCTTCCGGCACAACGGTTTCCTTGCCCATCAGCTTGAGGAAGTCCGCAAAACCCTGATACCAGGGCGGTCCCACCCTGTACTGGACCCTTGCGGTAACCTTCCTGTCAACCCAGCTGGCAAGAAGCCCGATGACCGCTGTCAGCACTGAGAATAAAACAAAATACAAGAGGTATAAAAATATGTTTTCCATGGTTATTTTTTCTTGACCGGCAGCGGTTTTTTCCACGGGAGCGCCCGCACCAGCATCCTCTCTCCCACGAACACCTTGAATTCCTCGGCAGATTCCGCGAACTCGCCGAATTTCAGAGCCCCGTACGGGCATGTCGGAACGCAGGCCGGCTCCCCGCCTTCCTTCAGGATCTTTATGCAAAGGTCGCACTGCGAATTCGTAAACGGGATCGTTTCCGTGAATATGGTGCCGAACGGGCAGGCTGCTACGCAGGAATGGCAGCCCGTGCACTTGAACCCGCTCCTTGTTATAAAGCGCTTCTCGTCCCTCTTGAGCGCGTCGTTGGGGCAGGAAGTTACGCAGGGCGCGTTGTCGCAAAGTCTGCATATCGCGTTGAACGCCCCTTCTTCACGCAGCCGCGTTATGCCGTTATTGCCGGGATGGTAAAGATAGGAGCACTTTACCACGCATTCCGGGCACTTGTTGCATATTTCCAGGTCTATGTACAGTCTTTTGCTCATTTTTTAGTTTCCATAGTTTATATAGTTTATAAACTTTACAGAGTTACAATCCGTGCTAATCCGAGTTAATCCGTGGTTGCGGATGCAGTTTATATAGTTTATGTGGTAAACTTTTAACCTTTAACTTTTAACCTTTAACTGGTAGTTAATTGCAGGGATTGACCCTGCAATTAACTACGCCCAGATGTCCGGAATGTCCTTCAGCTGCTCGTATGTAAAAACCGGCCCGTCCTTACAGCAGAAGTATTTGTCCAGCATGCAGTGACCGCATATTCCCAGGCCGCATGACATGTTCTTTTCCATTGAAAGATATATATGTTTTGGTACATAGCCGCAGTCCAGCAGCTTCAGTGTCGTGAATTTCATCATGATAGGCGGGCCGCACACGATCGCTATGCTTTTTTTCGGGTCTAACGGAAGGTCGTCGCACGTGGTTGTCACAAGCCCAACCCCGCATCCTTTCGGCCGCTCGTTGTTGTCATCACTGTCAACCGTGAGCCTCACGTCAAGCGTTGGCTTTATCTCGCACCAACCGCACACGCAGCCCTTGTAAACGATGTCGTTCGGTGTCTTTGCGCCGTAGTTCAGCAGTATTTTCTTGTATTTTTTCCTTTCCTCTAACAGAGTAAGAAGCAAAGACCTTAAGGGAGCAAGGCCCACGCCCCCGCCCACGATGAGCACGTCTTTTCCCTCAAAATCCTCAAGAGGGTAGCCTTTACCGAACGGGCCGCGCAAACCCAAGATTGTCCCGGGCTTCATGTCATGCAGGGCGGCTGTTACGCTGCCTGCTTTCATAATCGTGAACTCAAGCTTTTCCTTTATAAAGGGTGATGACGAAGGCGTGAACGGAGCTTCTCCCACGCCCGGGCAGGTGACCTCCATGAACTGGCCGGTTTTGAACCCTATGTCCTCAAGCGGCTGCAGCACGAAAGTCTTGATGTTGGAGGTTTCTGTTATTACGTCCAATAATTTTGCCTCTATGGGCTGGTACGGGTTCTTTTCCATTAGATCCTGATTACGATGATTTTAAAAGAGATTACAGTGATTATCTTTAGTATCAAGAGTCCCGCCCAGCAAGATTGGCGGGCAAGCTAAGTGTCAAGAGTCAAGTAGAAGATTAATCTTGTGGAAATCGTGTGAAATCGTGTGGTTAAGTTTGTTTCGTGATTTCCTCGCCCATCCTTTTAGGTGGGTGAAGTCTCGCCCGCTGAAAGACGGGCGGAGTGTTTTCGTGGAAATCTTATAGCTTTTAACTTTCAGCTTTCAGCTTTGAGCTTTGACCTTTGAGCTAATCTGTCTAAAGGTGTCGCGTATTTCGATCTTGCCAGGGCACACATTGAAGCACCTGCCGCACCCGCTGCACGCGAACATATTGAAATTGTCAAAGAAATACAGGAACTTGTGGAAGAACCTGTGGCGCAGCCTGGCTTGTAAAGTCGGGCGCGGGTTCGCTCCCCCTGCCACCCTTCCGTAACCCGAGTTTATGCACGCGTCCCATATCCTCACCCTTTCAGAAATATCCTGTTTCTTCGTGTCGTAAAGAAGGAAACAGTAACAGGTGGGGCAGGTATGCAGGCATCCGTTGCACTGGACGCATTTCTCGTCCGCAAGGCCTTTCCATACCTCTGAATTGAAAGCAAGCCTGCACAGGTCATCGAATTTTTTAGGCACCTCGAACTCTTTATTTGCCTCTGCCAGGCGTTTTGTAAGTTCATCCCTTTTCCTGTTCCTCGCGTCTATCTGCTGCGAAAGCACTTCGGAGACGGAGATCCCGCTCCTGCCCATCTCGTCAATAAGCTCCTCGCCTTTGTCCGAACCCACGTCCATCACGAACCCGCCATCCGCGCTTGAAAGGTTGAGGTCAAAACCTTCGACCGGGAACGGTTTTGAACCCAGCAAAGTGCAGAAGCACGAATCTAAGCAATAGCCGCAGTCGCTGCCGATTATGTACGTGGACTGCCTTCTTTCCTGGTAGAAAGGCTCAGGCACTATACCCTCTTCAAGGTATGCCTTGTCAAACGCTTTAAGGGCATGCAGATCGCATCCCTTCGCGCCGACTATAAGTCTTTTTACTGGTTTATTGGGATTTGCCGCTGATTTCGGCAGGATTGCGACTGTTTCTTTGGTGTAGAAGAAAAAGGACTTCATCGGCTGGTCAGCCCTGACCCCGTCAAGAACGATCTCGCCCAGCTTTGAAGCGTCATTGATCTTTTCAAGGCGTATGCTGTCCATCACCCTGAACGGAGCGAACAGTTCACAGCCCTTGCCAAGCATGGAAGCCAGGAATTTATTTAGGTCCGGTTGGGTTAAAAAGAAGGTTTTCATCTGAGTTTTGAAAGGTAATAGGAAAAATTTTCGAGTTCAATCGCTAAATCAACGTTCGCCTGCATGCAGCCCGTCGGTACTTTCAGCCTTTTAGGCGCGAAATTGAGCACTGCTTTTATTCCTGCTTTGCACATTTCGTCCGCGACTTCCTGGGCGCCTGACGCAGGCACAGCTACTATTCCGATGGATATATTCTTTTCCCTTACCGTCTTACTTAACTCTTTTATGCTCTGTATCCTGGTGCCTTTCCAGGACTTGTTGACCTTGCCGGGGCTGTTGTCAAAAACCGCGACTATGCGGAAACCCTGCTTGCTAAACCCCGGGTAAGAAAAGAGCGCCCTTCCGAGGTTCCCCGCGCCCACAAGCGCGACATTCCAGGCGCGGTCAATGCCCAGGATCTTCCTCAGCCTGAAGCCCAGTTCCTTTACCGAATAGCCGCTTCCTCTTTTGCCGAACTGCCCGAAATACGCGAGGTCTTTGCGGACCTGCGTGGAAGGTATGCTTGCTGTTTCTCCCAGATCCCTTGAAGAAACCTGCTGCTTTCCATCCGCTTCAAGTCCCGCGAGCATCCTCGCGTAAATGGAAAGCCGCCTGATCGCGGTAAGAGGAACTTTTTTAAAATTCATGATTCCGGCGGGTCTGCTGCGGACTTTGTGAAATTATTCACAAGTTAATTAAGATAAATTATATCACATTTTATTTTTTTGTCAAGTAAAAACGTAATTTTTTCTTTTTTTCTGAGATTTGCGGCTTTTTGAGGTTTTTTTCTGTCCGGGCCGAAGAGCCATCAGCCTCGTTCTGGCTCGCAGGTCCCTGTGTTAAGCCCCGATTTATCTGGGCTACAGGGATCGGAACTGTTCTCCCTTATACTTCTGGCCGGCTCTTCTGCCCTGTTTCCCGTGATTGAATAAAAAAACTGGATCGTATCTCCGGCTCTTTTTTTATTAACCGATTATCTACAGATGTTCGCTTAATTAGTTGACGCTTTTTGATGTCATTGTGCAGGCATAGCTGCAGGCAAAGCCCGTGGCAATCCCGTTGTTAAAAACGGGATTGTCCCAAGGGGATCTCCCAAAGGGATCCCCTTGGGACCTTTGGGACTTCGCTTGCCCGCCACGCTGCCCACCACGCTTTGCTCGTGGTTTCAGCTCGCGGCTTCGGCTCGCAAAGACAACTGTCAAGGTATTATACGATTCTCAGTAGATACGGCTGCCTGCTTCAGAATAAACATCTTTTCTATGACCGATGACCATAATTCTAACTTCCTGTTCTACACTTCCCCTTCCAAAGGGCCTAATTTCGGCAGAGTGCCTGCTTTCGGCGATTTTGTAAATAACTCTATAATCACCGGCTCTCAATTTCCAATAACCCCCCAATCCTTTTCTTAATCTTGCCCCATATTTCTCAGGAGCCGCCATTAATCTTTGTTCTATCGCTTTTTTTATTCTTTCAGCAATGTTTTTATTAAGTCTGGGGATATCTTCAGAAAGGACTTTGGGGTGATAAACTGCCTGCATTTATTTCCTCCAGACTTTTTTATGTGTTAAAGCAGTTTGTTTAGAAAAACTTTTCTCTCTCTCAGATGCAACCCCGTCCCAGTATATACCTTCATGAAGTTCCAATGCTTCTTTAATAAGATCTCTCCCGATAGAAGATACAGAAACTTTATTCCTGCGGGACATTTCTTTTAAACGGTTTTTTGTTGGTGGGTCCAAGACCACGAGCAATCTTTCAACTGCCATTATCATCACCTCCAACAATAGTGTATCATAAATGTATCGTTTTGTCAAGTAAAACGCCGGTTTTTTTGAAATTTTCAGCACTCATTTGTCATTGCGGCAGTAGAGCCATCAACCCAGCCGTAGGGTCATTGGCTCAGTCCTGACCCGTAGATCCCGCCGTTAAGCTCCTTAGGAGCTGGCGGGGCTCTGGCTCGCAGGCCCTTTCGCTGGGAGCGAAACCCCCGCGCCGTAGCCCGCCACGATTATTGGCGGGCGAAGGTCCTCTTTTTTAGCCCCGAAGGGGCTTGGGGGGATACTAAATAACGAACTGCGGGGGTTACCTCACTTATAGTTCCGACTGTAGGGTCATAGGTTTAGCTCTGACCCGAAAGTCCCTGCGTTACCCGCCAATATTTGTGGCGGGGCAGGGATCGGAACTGCGGAGGGAAGCATTTTGGAGCGACAAAGCAATCTCGCATCTAGATTGCCGCACCCCTCTCAGCGTGCTTTTGCGGTTTTGAAGGGGTTCGGCCGCCACTAAGTTTAAAATCATTTTTTCCTTGACATTATATAGATTTTCTATATAATATTATATATAGAAAGGTAGGGTATAGTGAAATTTAAAACGTATGAGTGGGATTCAGAAAATACCTCCCACATTTTAAGGCATGAGGTAATACCAAACGAAGTGGAAGAAGCCTGTTATAACAACCCCGTACTGCTCAAGACAAGGGAAGGCCGTTATTTGGCACTGGGCAGAAGCGATGCAGGAAGATATTTGTCTGTCGTACTAATACCTAAAGGGAAAGGTGCGGTGCGGGTTATCACGGCAAGAGATATGGATTACAAAGAAAGAAATCTTTTTGAGAGGAAAAAGAAATGAGGAGGGATCTAAGAATGAGAAAAATACCGAAATTCAAAACAGAAGAGTCCGAAGCAAAATTTTGGGATGAACATAGTTTTGTTGATTTTGCCGGCGGGTTGGAAGAAACACGGGCTGATTTTCCTAAACCCAAAAAGCACGCGGTTCCTGTATTGCTGGAGGAAGGAAGGATCCAGGCGCTTAAACAGCTGGCTTCCAGTGTTGGTATAGGATACGGGACATTGGTCAGGGTGTGGATAATAGAACGGCTCAAATATGAAGCGGCTCATTTAAAGCAAAAAACGGCTGTCTAAATTTATTTTAGCCTGATTTAGGGCATTGATTTACCGAAGGGCTCTCAGAAATGAGGGCCCTTTTTTGGTCGAGTCAACAATATAAATAAAAAACCGGATCGTATCTCCGGTTTATTTTTTAACTCTAAACTGTCGATCGTGTATTATAAAAGAGGTGCTATGTTATTCGTTATCCTTTTGTTTTAATAGCGGGGTTCCGCAGTATGGACATACCTCCATAGAAAAATCTACTTCTTTAAAATATTTTCTGCACCGTGGACAATAAGCTTTTCCCAAAAATTGTAATTCCTTCTCCTGCAGGCTTTTCTTAAATAATCGATCCATACGAATATACCATCTAATTACCTGAAAAACGCATAAAACATCCTATATTTTTATCACTTCTCGTCGGATCTCTCATTAAGAGACTTTGCAAATTGTTTAGAATGTTATAGGATAATAAACATTTCTAAGGTTGTTTCCCGAGTATAACAAAAGAAAGCTCTCTTTATTGATTTGCAAATTATTGAAGAAAAAGTAACTCTCTAAAGTAAAAAAATCTGTTCTTTCGAGGGGAATTTGTATTTTTTTTAGATATTTATGCATAATCCACAAACACCACTGTTAGTGTAATCTGTGGATTAACACCCTCTCGTCGGAAAATTTGTCAAAAATGTGCGTTTTTCAGGTAATTACTACATAATATATTCCGGCAAGAATAAACATAGATATAATTATGCCTATAATTATCTCGTAAGATAAACGGAGTGAATACGAACCAATTGACAAAAGAGCTAGTGTGGTGTCTCTAACAGATCTTTACATTTGGGCTGTCATTGCGAGGAGTGTTAACGACGAAGCAATCTCGACCTAAAAATCGAGATTGCCACGCTCCCTTTGGTCGCTCGCAATGACAACTCAAAGCAGAATCAAATGTCAAGGGATTTATGTGACACCACACTAGGTTCAAATGGATACTTGGAAAGTGATTTCAAATACTTAAGTAGATTAGGATCATCGGGTAGTA
>MNUP01000144.1 GCA_001871075.1 Candidatus Desantisbacteria bacterium CG1_02_49_89 | reverse complement strand
TTCTGCTCATCTTTTAACACAATAATCTTTTTGTTGGGGATAAGACACACGGTTACTTCTTGCTCCGGAAATCGACCTACCTTCCAGATTCTGCCTTCGAGAGTACCCACCCCCCTCACCCTACCCCTCTCCCTCGAGGGGAGAGGATAAAGGAGAGGGTGATTATTACCTGATTTTTAAACCAGCCAGCCTAAATCAATTTCCCCCAGATAGGTATACTTCTGATTGTTCCCCAGGTATACTTTTGATTATTTCCGCACAGAAAAAAAACATTAAACTCAAACTTAGAGACGAAGACCCCGGCAGCTTACTCCGATTATACATCGGAGTAGCAGGGATCAAGAAAAAAATAGGGATTATAATTTTTTTAAAAACCGGTAAATGGAAGGGATAAAAAAAGGCGCCGGAAGTCTACCCCGCGCCCTTTATATATCAATAAGGAATAATCCTTCATCTAGTATTTAGCATCTGACGATAAGCGATAAGCTATCTTGACATTTCACTTTTCATTTTTGTCAAAACGTGCGATAAATCGCACCCCACGCAGTTCCGAATAAAATCGGAACTAAACGCGGGGGCATATGCCGCTACCCTAAACCACTCACTCTGTTCGGGTTCCCACCTTAAAGATTGGCGGGCACAGCAGGGCAAGCTATATCTCGGGCTTGATAAATCAAGCCCCTACTTTGACACGCTGCCTGCCCGCCGTAGTATCCGCAACCTTTCCGCGAATAGCGGAAGTTTAAGGTTGGCGGAGCATCTACGAAGGCGGGACACTTTGATACTTATGAAATAAGAAGGGCGCCTTGGTTTGTGGATAGGCCTTCGGCGCCCTGTTTACGGCACTTCAGATAATTAAATACCCCGAATATTTCTATGCTTTCATTTCTAACGGGCATTTTCTATTTCCCCGTTCTGCCTGCTTATCACATCTTTTTTCTATCCTTCCTTTATTTTAATAATTCCTTGATTTTATTAACGAACCTTGCTGCTGCCGATAAAGCTTCTCCCGCATCTTCCCTGGTTACCTCCAAATCCTCTTCATAATCCGCATCGGTGCGGGCTTTTTGCACCACGGCAAGCATTCTACCGTAGCTTTTGTCAATAATTTTACCTTTTACAAAGTGTTTCCCAAAAAGAATTTTCACGCCTTTATGCGAAGTCGCATCTTCACCTTTTGAAAGAAGAAGCGCTCTGGCAGCATAAAACATGGCATAATAGGAACGGGATACTGAATCACGGAATTTTTCGTTATCCAGCAGGATCCTCGCGGATTCAATTTTGTCCTCGGCAAGCCTTAACCTGAGATCCAAATACTTCCGCAGATCTTTCTTCGTCATACCTCTACTCCTTCTTTCTTGATCCGTTCCAAAAGAGGAGACCATCCCGCATATCTTTCTTCCTCCATCACAAGCGGAGAAATATCGACATTATGCTCTAACAGGGTATCAAAAGACAACCCCACTATTTCCTTCCATATTTTTCTCTTGCGTTTATTTACAAGAATAAGCAGGTCAATATCCGAATTTCTGTTAAACTTGCCCTTTGCATAAGAACCAAACAATATTATCTTCTTTATGTAATTCGGAAACCTGGAAGAAAGAATGTTTTTATAACCAAGAATAGCATTTTTTTCTTTTAAAGGAATATCCGCGACAGTCATAGAATTACCCCTTCTCCCCGCAGCATTAGTATATCATATTCTGAATACAGAGTCAAGAAACTGCTACAATTGCGCGATAAATCGCGCCGCTACAAATATACGCAACCTAAAGGTTGCGGCTACCTTGCCGTTACTCTGACACGTTGATACGCTTTTTATTTGCTCACGGCTGCCTGGGCAGCGGCAAGGGTCGCTATCGGGACCCTGAAAGGCGAGCAGCTGACATAGTTCATTTTGACCCTGTGGCAGAACTTCACTGATTCCGCGTCCCCGCCGTGCTCCCCGCATATGCCGACTTCCAGGTCTTTGCGGATCTTCCTGCCAAGCCCTATGCCGATCTTTATTATCTCCCCTATGCCTTTCTGGTCAAGGCTCTGGAACGGGTCACCGGGCAGTATGCCCTTTTTCAGGTAGTCAGGCAGGAACCCGCCGATGTCATCCCTGGAAAACCCGAATCCCATCTGGGTCATATCGTTTGTGCCGTAGGAGAAGAACTCGGACTGCTGCGCGAGCTCGTCCGCGACGAACGCTGCCCTGGGTATCTCTATCATCGTGCCGAACATCCATTTCATTTTCTTAAGGCCGAACTTCGCGCACACCTCGGCGTAAACCGCGTCAGCGATCTTTTTCTGGTTGTCAATCTCTTTCACTTCGCATACCACCGGGACCATTATCTCAGGATATGGTTTTTTGCCTTCCTTGAGCAGTTCTGCTGCCGATTCAAAAACTGCCCTCACCTGCATTTCTGTGACCTCAGGATAGGTTATGCCGAGCCGCACTCCGCGGTGGCCCATCATCGGGTTGGATTCATGCAAAGCTTCAGCCCTTTTGCTAAGCTCTTCCATTGTAATGCCCAGTTCTGACGCGAGTTTCTCAAGTTTTGACTTATCCCTTGGGACAAACTCGTGCAAAGGCGGGTCTAGCAAACGTATAACAACAGGCAGGCCGTCCATCGCCTCAAGCGTGCCCTTGATATCCTTTTTCACGAACGGGAAAAGCTCAGTAAGCGCCTTTTTTCTCTCTTCCAGGCTTTTTGAAACTATCATCTTCCTTAAAATGAACAGCGGCTCATCAGCACCCTTGCCGTAGAACATATGCTCTGTCCTGAAAAGCCCTATGCCCTCAGCCCCGAACTGCCTTGCCCTTGCAGCGTCCTCAGGCGTGTCAGCGTTGGTGCGCACACCGAGTTTCTTGAGCGTTTTGCAGATCTTCAGGAAATCGTTAAGGAGCGTGTTCTCCGTGGCGTCGATCATGGGCAGCTTGCTGTCGTAAACATTGCCCTTGGTGCCGTTGAGCGTTATCCAGTCGCCTTCTTTATATGTTTTCCCTGCGATCAAAAGCTCTTTTTTGCTGTAGTCAACTTCTATTCCGCTGCACCCGACTATGCAGCACTTTCCCCAGCCGCGCGCCACAAGCGCGGCGTGGGAGGTCATACCGCCCCGTGCAGTGAGTATCGCTTCAGCCGCGCGCATGCCCTCAACATCCTCGGGATTCGTCTCTTCCCTGACAAGTATAACTTTTTTCCCCTGTTTCTGCCAGTCAACCGCGTCCTTCGCGGAAAAAACTATCTGGCCGCACGCGCCTCCCGGACCAGCGGGAAGCCCTTTCGCTACCGGCTTCTGCCCTGCTTCTACTTTGGCGTCAATTATCGGGTGGAGCAGCTCGTCAAGCTGGGAAGGTGTGACCCTTATCACAGCGGTTTCCTTATTAATAAGCTTTTCCTTCACCATATCCATCGCCATTCTCACAGCCGCCATCCCGTTCCTTTTCCCGACCCGGCACTGCAGCATGTAGAGAATGCCTTTTTCTATCGTGAATTCAATATCCTGCATGTCGTGGTAATGCCTTTCCAGGCGGTTCTGGTATTCAAAAAGTTCATTATAAAGTTTGGGCATCCCTTTTTCAAGGGTCTTCAGGTCCTTGTTGTGTTCGGATGTTGAATACTCGTTGATCGGGGCCGGAGTCCTGATGCCGGCGACAACATCCTCTCCCTGCGCGTTTATAAGGTACTCGCCGTAGAAATCATTCTCGCCGTTGCCCGGGTTCCTGGTGAACGCCACGCCCGTTGCGGAATCGGTTCCCATGTTGCCAAAAACCATTGTCTGCACGTTCACTGCAGTGCCCCATTCATCCGGGATGCCCTCTATCCTGCGGTAACTGACAGCGCGCTTCCCGTTCCAGGAAGAGAAAACAGCACCTATCCCTCCCCACAGCTGTTTCTGGGACTCGTCAGGGAATTCCGAGCCGAGGAGTTCCTTTATCCTTACTTTGAACTTGTTGCACAGCTCTTTCAGGTCCGCCGCTTTAAGGTCCGTGTCTGTCTTATATCCTTTCTGAGATTTCATCTCAGCCATTATTTCCTCAAGCTGCTTCCTGATGCCGCGGTCAGCCTCCGGCTCTATCCCGCCTGCCTTCTCCATCACAACGTCCGAATACATCATGATAAGCCGCCTGTAAGCGTCGTAAACGAAACGCTCGCTGCCGCTGTGCTTCACAAGCCCGGGGATCGTTTTTTCCGTAAGCCCGACGTTGAGCACGGTTTCCATCATCCCGGGCATAGATTTCCTCGCGCCTGAGCGCACCGAAACAAGCAGGGGATTTTCCGGGTCGCCGAACTTCCGGCCCATCAGGGCTTCGATCTTCTCCATCGCCTTCTGGGCCTGCTCTTTCAGGCCGGCAGGATATAATTTCCTGTTCTCATAATAATAAGTGCAGATTTCCGTGGTTATGGTGAAACCCGGCGGCACAGGAAGCCTCAGGCTCTTATGCCCTGCCATCTCTGCAAGGTTCGCCCCCTTGCCCCCGAGAAGGTTTTTCATGCTCTCGTTCCCGTCAGCCCTGCCGCCCCCGAAGAAATACACGAACTTCTTTCCCGCCTGCTTCTTTGCCATTTTATAACTTCTCCTTTCATTTAACAGATTACACCGATTTCAAAAAGACGATTACTCCGATTAATAAAGTTAAAAGATTTGGTTATTTTTGATCTACAAATTTCATACCAACAAAATAAGTTTGATCTTCAGAATGATAATTTACAATTTCTGATTTGACATATTTTTAACCATCCCAGCTGAATGAAAAAAATGGCCAGTCAAATTCATTTACTACGCCAAAACATATTCTTAAATTTAAATTGGCTATGTTATTAACATGTCTAAGTATATTAAAATCATATCCTATTATAATATTTAAATATCTTCCAACTATGCCATTTTGATAACCATCACTTGCATATCCATAATCAGCAGAAGCATATACAAAATCCCTTCCTTCTCCCACGATCTCAGACGGCAAGAAAAAGAATATTTTGAAAGGGAGTGTCTTCCCGATACCGACAGAAGCAGATATTGAACCAACTGACCATCCTTGAATACCGAAAGAAATTCCCGGGATTAATCCTTTCTCGCTAATCAATTCCCAAGAAAGACCAGCACCCGGAAATGGAATAGGTAGTATGGAAAGTGGTTCTATACTCACTCCAATACTATATCGTAATCTTTCCGTTAAATGTTTTTCAAAAATTGCATTTATTGTTGCATAGCTCGTTCTCCAATATTGAAAAGGAGAAGGAACTGTGATTGTAAATTGACCTTCTTGAAAATCCTCTCCTGTTTGGAGGCATAAGCCATGGTAGATCTCTCCGGGTGAAAGATCAAAAAAATAAGCATATGTCTTCTGCGATGTTAAAATAATGCAAAACAATAAAATTATTATACTTTTTTTAATCATAAATTGAAGGAGTAAACACTAAATCCTGAATTATTATGAGTGCGATAAATTGCACCGCTACAAAGGGCGGGCAAGCCCGCCCCTACGCAATCACCCTCACCTCAATCCTCTCCCATCAAGGGAGAGGAAAATTGTGGACTGTCGACTAAATTGTAAAGGAATAGAACCTTTTGGAGTAGACCCTTTAGGGTCGTTTTAAATAACGGGGCTCCCTCCTAAAAGATTGGCGGGTCTTCAAAAAGCCCTGAGTTACGAATTCTTAGCGACTGAATCCGTGTAAATCCGTGGCTAAACCTTTTAAATCTCTTTAAATCACTGTAAAAAGGTCTTACTGTGTTGATCCGTGGTTAATTATTTTTCTCTTTAGGAAAGACGCTTTTGAGCGCGTCCACAAGGGACACAACCGCTCCCTGCAGAGCGGTGTCAGTGGAAAGGCCGCGGTACGAATCAGACGCGGCCCACACAACGCTGCCTGTTTCCACGTCTATGAGCCTGGCGCCTATGCCTATCTCCGCGTCCGTGGCGTAGACAATGTAGTTGTCACCTTTGTCCACCACGTACAGGCCCGGTATTATGACCGGGGTGTCGCCCAACGCGAAATAAATGGTCCTTTTCTGCGCCGGGACGAACTGGCTCACAGAACCGGCCAGGAGAGCGTCAACGCCCAGGACCTTTCCTATGTTCTTCACGGTCGCAGGGTCCAGCCTGCCCGCTCCTCCCAGCTCCTGCTCCCTTAGCACGCTGCTGATCCTGCTGCGCTCGACAACGTCAAACCCGGACCTCATCAGGTCCAGGATGAACATGTCCACCACGCCCGATGAACCTTCCCCCTCAAAATCGAGCACTGCTATGCGCCTGACCTTTGAGAAGTCGTAGTCCTTTTTGACAGCCATGCGCGGAGCGCATCCCGCCAGCAGCAGCATTCCTATAATCACCAGACATACTTTTTTCATTTCATCACCAAATTAAATCAGATCTCAAAGCGCAAAGGTCAAATCGCAAAGCGCAAAACTAAGGAATTTTAACTTTGACTTTTGACCTTTGACTTTTGACCTTTGAGTTATTTTTTTCTTTTCAACTTTTAACCTTCAACTTTCAACCTTTAACTTTTATCTACCAGTTCCCTTATCTTTACGGTCATGTCGGAAACGACTGCCTCAACTTCGTCTGTCTGGCACCACGCCCTTGCCGAAACAGTCAGCTTATCCCCTGTCGC
>MNUP01000081.1:1536-9810 GCA_001871075.1 Candidatus Desantisbacteria bacterium CG1_02_49_89 | reverse complement strand
CTGATCGCAAGCCTAAAGGCTTGCCCTACGATACTCTGATACTTTGACACTGTTTTAAAAGATGATCGCCCACTCAAGCGACGGTATTATCGCGAACTTGCTGCTGGGATACATACCAACCTGCACGACGAACCCTCCGAAAACAAAACCGATCCTTTCGAAAACTTCGGAACGCATACAATCGTAACCTATCAGAAAATACGCGTTGTTCTTGTCCGTGAGCGCGTAGCTGACGCCGGTAAGCAGGTCGAATTTCTCGGTCTTCATAGAAATGGAGGTAGGAAAAGGCATGGGGATTGTGCCCCCGCCTGACATATTTACGGCAACGCCTCCGTCTGTCTTGCTGTACTGGACGCCGATATGGTAGCGTATCTTCTCCGCCGTGGTCTTGGTGATCATGGCGCTGAGGTTATACCCCCACATGGTCATATCGATCTGGCCTTTGCTTGCCGCTTTCACCGCGCTTAAAAGGTACCAGTTCCAGTACCCTCCGCCAAGGGTCAGTTCCGGCATTACTTCCTCTTCAGGTATAAGATTGAACTTCATATCGAAACCGACAGCTCCGACAGCGGGTATAAAACCGACGAGCGGGCAGAAAATAACGTTTGCCTGGAACCTTTTTTCAGGAGAGACAACGATGGGGGTCGGCGTGGCCGCGTTGCCGATGCCCATCACATACTGGTCAGGATATAGGGCCATGTCAGAAAGAAGCTCTATAGCCCAGGATGGTATTGAACTCATATCCTGCGCCCCCAGCCTTCCGGCCGGCAACAATAATAAAACAAAAAGGAAAAAGCACGCTGTTAAATTTCTTCTCATATCTTTCTCCATATTAAATTTCTATAAAAATTACCACAGAGACACGGAGACACAGAGAAATATTTTAGCTTCAAACTTGACTCTTGACACTTGACACTTGACACTGAATCATCAACTGCCCGACGGCCCGCCGGTGTTCTGGTTCTCGAACTGGATCATTATCTGCCCTATATCACCCAAAATTTTATCAATGCCGGCGTAAATGATGTCCGGAATTATCACAACGTCTATGACCCCGCCGTTCTTAAGCGCCTTAATGTTGGACATGCTCCTGAGGTCCAGAACCATTTCAAAGTTGATGTTGTTCCTCCATTCAAATAGTTTAGAGGCATCCGCGCTTTGAAAATTACCCGCTCCCAGGACGTTTCCCGCGTTGTTTATTATATACATCCCTAAATCCATCGTTCCAGCTACGCCGGTACCTGCTGTGCCGTCAGTAAAATACACTCTGCCTATGCTGGAAAACCTTTGATCAGACATTTCCAAAACCAGGTCTATCTGCGGTTCTCCCTCAGTGCTTATATGGTTCACGTCAAAACTAATAGGCGTTTTGTTGAATTTAAAATAGTTGCCCTCATTCTGGTTGTAATTAACATCCCATCCGATAAGTAATTCGTCCCTGCTCTTGTCAGGCGCGTTATTGGCAAAAAGCGACTCTCTCTTAATAAGGATATTAGCCCTGGGATCCGCTAAGGACGCTATCATACCAATAAGCGATGGTGGCAGCGGGTTCGTGAAATACCAGTCGTTCTGCCAGTAATGGAATGCCCATTGCTCGGTCTGGCCCGGCCTGAAATTCAGGTTTAAAAATCTTAAGATTGTCGGGGAAGGCCGCATAAGGTACTGCTGGACCCTTGTCACCCTTTTCTCGTGGTCAAGAACAGTTTTGCCCGCTGAAAGGTCCGCGTCCCTTACCGCGTAGGCGAACTTGCGGTTCTCAAAGAAATTCTTTTTCGCCTTGGCTATGTCCTTTTTAAGGCCGTCCCTTTCGTCATCTGTGACCGGGTTAATGATGTAGATCTTCTTGCCCTCTATAAACTTCTGCCAGTCCTGCTGTTCCTGCGGGGTCAGTTCCCTGACAAAGCCTTCTTCACCGCTGGCTTTGATGCCGAGTGCCTTTCCGGCTTCCACAAGGGTTGTTTTTATCTCCTGTATGGCTTCTTGCAAAGTCTTTATCTCAACGCTTCCCTTGAACACGAGCACTTCGCTGCCCCCGTCCAGAAGAACGATTATCGCGAATTCCGTCCCGCGGATGCCCACTATGGCAGCAGGCGTAACAACTTCAAATTTTGAACCGCCCTGAGGCTCAGCTTTAGCCCAGAGCTTGCCTGTTATCAGCTTGAGCACGGATGATTTTTTCCTGGTCTCATTTTCCTCACTCATCTCGTTGATCTGCATTAGTGAATTCTCGCGCAGTTTTAACACGGTCCCATCATCAAGGGCAAGCTCGCACCTGGAACCTTTTTTCGTGGATACCTTGTCGTTTACTTTCAACTCCATTTTGACCGCGGCTTTTTTCCAGGAGTTTTCCCCAGATTTCTGCACTTCAACGGTCCCTTTGACCAGCGTGATCACGGCGGCCCTTTCCGCGGCATTTGCCAATATGCATAACAACATGATACCGGATAAAACCAGGATACCCGCTAATTTTCTCATTTTACCTCCTTCGAGAAGAAATCGGCTCCTATATAGTTAGATGCTATTATTCTTTAAAAGGTTTATTTAAGCTACTTTAATAAACCACGGGTGAACACAGGTGAACACTGTTTAGATACATCAGGGCTGAAGCCCTGAGTTATCCCAAAGGGATCCCTTCGGGACAATAAAAATCTATGCTGTTGATTCATAATTCATAACTCATAATTCATAATTGAGGCTAAACTTGATACTTGACTCTTGATACTGTTTTCAGGTAATCAGCTGCCTGCCATCAGCAGCATTTCCCTTACAGCGGTCGCGGCAAGAAAAGTTGAAGCTTCGCTTGGGTCGCAGGGAGGCGAGAGTTCCACCGCGTCCATCCCCGCAATATTCAAATCCGAAAAAAGCTTTAGTGCCTTGATGAAGTCCGGCAGGCCTATGCCTCCCGGCTCGGCAACGCCTGTCCCGGGGAAAACACCCGGGTCAAAAACATCCAGGTCAACCGAAATATACACGGGACTTCCGGAAACAGATCTGACGACTTTCCCCAGCAGTGCCGCGGAAAAATCAAAGGCCATTTTCCTTTTCCTTGCGAATTCAAACTCCTCCCTTACGCCTGACCTTGCGCCGAAAATGAAAAGCGATCTCTCGCCGACCAGGTCCATCATCCGCCTTGAGGCTGTCGCATGGCACATTTTCTGGCCGTAGTAAGAATCCTTAAGGTCGCAGTGCGCGTCCAGGCAGATAACCTTCAGGTCCGCGTGCCTGCTTTTAAGCGCCCTTACGGCACCCACGCTGACAGTATGCTCTCCTCCCAGCGCGAAAGGCAGGCCCCCTTCCTTTAGAATATCCCTGGCCTTGCTTTCTATAACCTGCAGCGCTTTTTCCATAGGCATTCTTGAAATATCAAGGTCCCCGTCATCCCGGAACTTTATATCCCTCAGATCCCGGTCAAAATAAGGCGAATAATCTTCAACGTCATTCATGATCCGCCTTATTTCACGGGGGGCAAAACGCGAACCTTTTTTACATGATGATGTCCTGTCAAAAGGACACCCGAATATAGTTATCTTTTTCACTGTTTGCTCTCGATGTTAATTTAAGAATTATGGAATTCGAAAACACTCGGTAAAACAGCACGAGAATGTTGCCCAAAGGGCAAAATTATGAATTATGAGTTATGAATCAAAAGCAAGGAATATATTTAAAGCAATTCTCTGTGTCTCCGTGCCTCCGTGGTTTATCTTATAAGATTTTTCATGAATTCGGGGAGCATGAACGCGCCCCTGTGCACGTCTTCGTTGTAATACTTTGTCTTGAAACCCCTTTTTACCGCCCGCTTAATGTCAAAATTCATGACCGGATCATACCTTTTGCCTGCAAAGGCGAAACTCCAGACTCCTGACGGATATGTGGGTATGGGGGCGTAATACATACGCGCTACCGGAAAAACCCTTCTCAGCACGCGGTATGTTTCCCTTATCACTTTTTCATACATGAAGGGGGATTCGGTCTGAGCTACCATTATCCCGTCCTTCTTAAGGCATTTGTAGATGTCCCTGAAGAATTTCAGGGAAAAAAGCCCTTTTGCCGGGCCAACGGGGTCTGAAGAATCAAGTATTATCACGTCAAAGCTGTTCCTGTGCCTACGGACGTATTTGAGCCCGTCATCTATTATAAGGCGGACCCGGCGGTTCTTAAGACTGCGGCTCAGGGAAGGAAGATATTTCAGGGATGCTTTTATGACATCTCTGTCAATCTCCACCATTGTTATTTTTTTTATATTCCTGTGTTTGACCAGTTCCCTTACAGTTCCCCCGTCCCCCCCTCCTATGACAAGCACGTTTTCCGCCTTCGGGTGCACAAAAAGCGGAACGTGGGTAAGCATGTCGTGATAGACAAACTCATCTCTTTCGGTCAGCATAACCATGCCGTCTATGACCATCATCCTGCCGAAATCCGCGGTATCCACGATCGCTACGTCCTGATACCTGCTCCTCTTATGGTAAAGGATATCCTTGACATTCAGCGTAATGCCTGTTCCGGGTATGTGTTTCTCGTAAAACCACAAGTCCATCCAGTCCTCCATGATAAAAGTGTCATAGTGTCATAGTATCATAGTATCAGAGTTTCAAACTAAAATTTCAGAAGAAAATTCCTTAATTTTGACTTTTTGAGCTGGTAGCGAAATCCCCCCTGCTTGCCCATTCAGGGCAAGGGGGGATGCATTTTGACTTTTGACTTGTATATTTATGACATCAATCCCACAGGACTACTACAGCGCATGCGGCGCCGGTCCTTTTCACCCTGCATTCAGCTGACGCCAGCTTGATCTTCTTCAGTTTTTCTTTCCTGTTCGCGAATCCTTCTTCGACCATTTCGCACAGGATCCTTTCCGATTCCTTCCTGCCGCCTATGCACGAATATTCCATGATCAATCCCGGTTTTTTCCCATCCTGGGGTATTCCCATGCCCACCGTGGCTGTTATAAGCTCGTCTTTCGTGGAACTTATTTTCAGCGCGTAGACCACCGGCACAATGGCTCCGAAAGGCAGCCTGAAGGGCCTGACCTCTTTGCAGGAGGGCGGCAGGATGCTCGTAACCTTGAGCAGGTTCGTATTCGCTACCCCCGCGTTGAGAAGCGCTTTGTCAAAAGCCGTCAGCGGGGTGTTCCCTTCACCGATCCCGGAAACCAGAAAAAACTTCGTTGGTGTCTTGATTATCATTCTTTCTCCTCTTATGTGAAACATGATTACACCGATTTCAACTTCGAGATTACACCGATTAAAACCTATGGGATCTTGCTGCCATTCTAATCTGTGTCCCTAAAGGACCCCTGCCTCTTGCTTTCATGAGAAAGCGGCAGGGGTAATCGTTTTTCGTAATCTGTGTAATCATCTTTTTAAGGGACTTCGAACACATACATGTTGTGATCAAACGAAATGACATATATCTGGCCGCCGAATATCGCGGGTGTCGTTGAAACAAAATCCTCGGTCTGGTATTTCTTGATAAGCTCCCCTTTCGCGGCGCTCAGCACGTAAACGCTTCCGTCAAAAGAACCGAAAAAGACCTTGTCGCTTATCACGGTGGCCGAGGTCGTTATGCTGTCCCCGGTCTCGTACCTCCATAGCAGGTTCCCGTTCTCCCCGTTGAGGGCATATATGAAATGGTCGTGCGAACCGACATAAACTTTCCCCTTGGCATAAGCGGGCGTCGCCGTGATCTTGTCGTCGGTCTTGAACTTCCACCTCAGGCCGCCGCCTGCCGCGTCCAGCGCGTACAGGCTGCTGTCATCCGAACCTATGTATATTGTTTCTCCCCCGATCGTCGGGGATGAAAGTATATCCCCGCCGGTTGAAAACTTCCATATCAGGACCCCGTTGGTGATGTCGAGTGCGTAGATGTGATGGTCGGTTGAACCTATATAAAGGTAATGAGTGCTCACTATCGGCGAGGAAAGCACTTTATCGCCTGTCTCGTATTTCCACACAAGCTTGCCTGACACGTCAACCGCGTAGATATTCCTGTCCTCTGAACCGAAAAACACTGAGTTGCCCTTCACCCATGGCGATGAACGGACCCTTCCTTCTGTGGGAAACTTCCACAGTATGAGCCCGCTTTTCGAATCAAGCGCGTACATGTGATGGTCATCCGAACCGACGTAAGCCATATCGTTGGCGTAGCATACCGTTGAGCATACGTCATTGCCGGTTTCGACTTTCCAGTTAAGGCGGCCCGTGCCGGTATCAAGGGCGTAAACAAAATGGTCGTCTGAACCCAGGTAAATGGTGCCCCCGACTATCACCGGAGAAGACCAGATATAGCCCCTTGAGAGTATAAGGTTGCGCCTGACCTGCCTGTCTGTTATGCGCAGCCTCGAGGACATGATCTTTATCATTGCCCTCAGGATCCTTGCGGCGACGTCCGGGCTGGAATCCAGAACGGCGTTGAAATCATCCTTCGAAAAAACAAGGAAAGCCGAATTCTCGACCGCCGTAACCGTGGCCGAACGCGGGGCATCCTCGAAAAGCGCCATTTCCCCGAAGAAGTCCCCCTTCCTCAAAAAAGAAAGCGCCTCCCTTTTCTTGGTCACCCTCTGCGCTATCCTGACCGAACCGTCGGTTACCAGATAGAGGGCGTCCCCCGGCGTTCCCTCCTCAAAGATCACCTCGTTTATTTTACAGGTTTTTTCTTTGACAACGCCGGCCACCTGTTCCAGCTGCGCGTCGTTCAGGTCCGAAAATAAACTTACGCTCTTCAGAAATTCTTTTTTCTCCATATCGCACCACCTCTATTTAAATTTTCGACACAGATTTCCACTGATATTCACTTGTTAAATATTCTTCTTTTAATTTCCAATCTTTTTCCAAAATTAACAAGTAATCCGATCTCTATTTTGGTTGCTTTCAGGTAATTCACCAGCTGTACCTCCTGAATTTCCTCTAATTTACTTATTGCTTTTATTTCAGCTATAACCTTTTTCTCAATAATCAAATCAGCGATATATTCCCCCACGATTTCATTTTTATAATAAACGTTTATCGGAAATTGCTGATTAACATTTAATTTTCGTTTCTTCAATTCCAATACAAGCGCATTTTCATATACCTTTTCCAGGAATCCAAATCCTAAATTATTAAATACTTCATATGCTCCGCCAATTATCTCTTTTGTTATTTCAGAGTAAAGATATTTTTCTTTCATCTGTGGCCATCAGTGGAATTCGTCGTTTATCGACGTAGCCCACAATGAATGTTGCGAAGCAAAAAATCTGTGTCTAACTATCTTTTTTGACTTCTCACTACTCACTGTATTTATGGTAGCGCGTACGAGAGTCGAACTCGTATCACCGCCTTGAGAGGGCGGCGTCCTAACCGTTAGACTAACGCGCCAGAAATTTTTTAAGGCAATTTTTTTAAGGTTTTCCCAACCTCAAACCAAGTGCAGTTGAAAGGTCTGGGAAATATGTCTGGTTTCTGCTGGCATACTAAAATTAATCTTTTATCGCATGTCAATAAATTTATCTCAGTGCCATGAATTTTCTTTAATTCAATCCCCATTGATAATATTAAAATATCGAAAGTGCTCAAATAATGCCTGCTAATTGAATCATGTGGGTCTATAGTTCTTAATGCTCTTTCAACATCAGCTTGAGGGGCACCAATTGGTAATCCCGAAACTTGAAATTCAGTATTCGTTGTGTGCTCAATAGGAATAACGATGTCGCTATTAATATTATGATAGCGGTTTAAATCATATGAATAGAAATATTTACGATCTTGGACACAATTTAAAAATAAATTTACACCAGTTTCCAGTTGCTCCTTAGAAATTATTTTGCCCCTATGGTACCATTTAGCTAAAGTATTTTTAACTTAGGCTATACAAAAAGAAGGTATGAAAATAATAGATTTTTTATTCAATGTTTCAGATAATAATTTTGAATAAAGTTTTCTATAGGCCTTATATGGCCTTGAATACGTACTCCAGGCACTTTTGGGCCTGAAGAAATCAGCCGTAACTGAAGCATCCAGAAGATATTTTTCCATTTATTTATACCAACATTCTTCCTGAACTATGTTTTTGACAACAGGACCTTTGCTCTGGTCATATTTATCATACTTCTTTAATGTGACCTTGTCTTCTTTACTCAGACTCTTGAATTTTGTGCCCAATACCCTTTTTACCTCTTTTTCTATGCTATATTTGTTCATTTCTTCCTCCTGTTATTTGTCCCGATGTTACATCGGGACTCTGTTGATTTCAAACTGGAAGTTATCTGCCTGAAAATAGAAAATGGAAAATAGACCGTCC
>MNUP01000081.1:0-1528 GCA_001871075.1 Candidatus Desantisbacteria bacterium CG1_02_49_89 | reverse complement strand
GATTTCAAACTGGAAGTTATCTGCCTGAAAATAGAAAATGGAAAATAGACCGTCCCGATGTTACATCGGGACTCTGATTTTTCGCTACGCGAAAAATCTGGGGAGGAAGGACTCGAACCTTCAATCCCATGCTCCAGAGGCATGTGCCTTACCGTTAGGCCACTCCCCAACAACTACAGTCGTCCGTCGTGCGTCGTACGTCGCGCGTCGCATAAACAAATCATAAAACTTTGGAAAGGCGGGTAATGACCTTGTCGCGGCCTAAAAGAGCCATGGCCTCAAAAAGACTGGGACCTACGGTCTTACCCGTAAGCACATACCTTAATGGATGGATTAATTCCTTTGCCTTTAAACCCAAACTTTCAGAAACGCCGCGCACTTCCTGTTCTATGCTCTGGTGGTCAAAAGAACCCGCGGCAAATTTTTCTTTCAATGCCGCAAGGCCTTTTCGCACGCTCTCATTCCCGAGTTTCAGCGATAATTCATTATCGTCGTATTTTATGTCGTCGGTGAAAAAGAACGAACCGTATGTTTCTATGTCCGGGATAGTTTTAAATCTGTCCCCGATAATGTTTACGATCTCCTTGATCTTGCTTCGTTCTTCTGCAGAGCAAGCTCTGCCACTACTTTTTTCTGCAAGGCTCCCTCCATTAATACCTTGGCGGGTCTTCGAAAAGGCTTGCCCTACGAAACCCTTTGAAACGAGATAATCTATGACTAAATCTGTTTTTTTGTCAAGGTCAAGGTTCTTCAGATATTCGCCGTTCATCCAGGTCAGCTTCTCTATGTCAAATATCGCGGGGTTCTTTGATACGCGCTCCCCGTTGAATTCCTTTATCATTTCCTCAGCCGTAAGCACCTGGCGCACCCCGTCAGGCGCCCAGCCCAGCAGCACCAGGTAGTTGACAAGCGCCTGGGGCAAAAAGCCGTTTTCTCTGTACCAGTCAACCGAGACCGCGCCATCCCTCTTGCTCAGCGGGGAACCCGATTTTCCGAATATCAAAGGGACGTGCGCGTAAACAGGGTCCGCGGCCTGAAGGGCGCGGGATATAAGGAGCTGGCGCGGCGTGTTGGAAATATGGTCGTCCCCCCTGATCACATGGGTGATCCCCATGTCCGCGTCATCTACCGAATTTGAAAAAAGGAAAGTGGGCATCCCGTCGGACTTGAAGATCACGAAATCACACAGGAGCTTATTCTCAAAAGAGACTTCGTATCCCCTTACAAGATCGAGGAATCTTGTTTCTCCTGAATCCGGGACCCTGAACCTTAATACGGGCGTCCTGCCTTCCTTTTCGAACTTCTTCCTCTCGTCATCCGTCAGTTTCCCGCACCTTCCGTCATAACCCGGGACCTGGTGCTTTGCCATCGCGGCCTTGCGCCTTTCCTCAAGCTCTTCCGGAGAGCAGTAACAGCCGTAAACAAGTCCTTTTTGTTTCAGGGCATCGAGCGCCTTCTTATATCTGTCAAGGCGCTGGGACTGGAAGTACGGGCCGAAGCTTCCGCCTTTCTCGGGTCCTTCATCCCA
>MNUP01000056.1 GCA_001871075.1 Candidatus Desantisbacteria bacterium CG1_02_49_89 | reverse complement strand
GGACCTCTCCCTTAAGGGGCGAGTGACAAAATAGGGACAGCCCCTATTTTTTATTTTCCTTATTTTGACATTCCCACGACTTCACCAACGAAAAACAAGGTTCTGAGTGAAACGAAGGTTCTTATTTTTCAATGGAAATTGAGATTGCTTCGTCCCGACAAACGGGAACTCGCAATGACAAAGGGCGGGCAAGCCCGCCCCTACTTATAAGGAAGAGACAGGAGAATGACTTCCTTGCCGACCTGTTCGAATTCGGGGTCCTTGTGGACAAGTTTGGCGTTTTTCTTTTTTGCGGTGGCGATAATCCAGGAATCAGCCACAGACAGGCGGAAATTCGCCTTTATGCTTCCAGCGATGAGGATAAGCTCTTCGTCCGCGTCAACTCTGTGAATGGGCAGGGTTTTCAGGTTCATATAGACCTTTTTTGCTGACTCCTCGCCCTGTTCCATATACACATGATAAAAACATTCCATAAAACTCATAAATGAAGCGAAGACCCTGAATTTTCTTGAACCCGCCTGTTTCAGAAGCCGTTCCACAACATCCGCTCCTGGCTCGTCTTCAAGAAAAGCAAGTATCGCCGAAGTGTCAAGAACATAGGAACTGCCGTTATTTTCTGCCATCCCGCCTTTCCTCTAATTTCCTTTCTTCGGCTCTTGCTTTCAACAGCGATTTCGTCAATCCCGCTCCCTTCAGCATTCCGCGCGCGTATTGAACCGGGTTCTCTGACACAGGGATAACCGTGATGACCTTTCCGTCATCTATCCACTCAAGCTTCATACGCTCTTTTATATGGTGTTTACGGCGGATCTCTGCGGGAACCGCCGTCTGTCCGCGAACCGTCACAGTAGTCTGCATATCAATCACCTCCATACTATATTATACAAGATTTATTTTGATTTGTCAAGCTAAAAGTTAATTTTAGCTTGTAAATGTTATTTTTTGCATGCATGGGTTAAAATCCCCCTTAATCCCCCTTTTCCAAAGTGGGAATTGTCGCATAAATGCGACCGCTACCCTAAACCATTCGCTCCGCTTCCACCTAACAAACTTGGCGGACACAGCAGGTTCCCACCTTAAAGATTTCCTCCTTAGAAAATTGGCGGACAAAGGCGGGCAAAGCAGGGCAGGCTCGCAAGCCTTCCGCCCAACAAAATTGGCGGACCTTCGGAAAGGTTTGCCCTATCCGCCCCGATATCACATCGGGGCGAGACCTCGCCCCAAAGGGGCGGGCGAAACACTCGGGCTCAATGAATTGAATCCTAACATCATCAGGGCTGAAGCCCTGAGTTACAAATTGCAAGCTGTCGGATGAATCCGACCGCTACAAATACGATGTTACGACGTACGATGAACGATGCACGATGAACGTTATTTAACGTTGGCGGCCGGGACAACTTCAACTGCAAAATTGGTCATTTCCTTCACACCGCCGTTGGGCGCGACACTTGCTTCCCCGCATGGAATGGCATTCTCGTTGTTGTAGAGCTTTAAAAATATCTTGTCCTTTCCGTCAGTAATATAGATGTTCTTATAATAAGCGATGTACGTGCCTGCCTTGTGATCGTTGCCGTCCACCGCGATCGTGGTATATTGGAACGTCTGGCCTGCCACGTCTGTCAGGTCGTTCTTCCTGTGCACCCACTGGCCTTTTTTGCTTTCGTCTATCTTCTGGCCCGGATGCGTGCCGCCTACCTTGTCCCTTATATTCCCGACAGTCCCGCCTGTGAGCTCGCACCCTCCGTTTATGCCTGAGCTATCCTTGGAAATATGGATGTCATATTCAAGGAAGGAATTCGCAGGTATTTCCTGTTCCTCGTCAGTCACGACCATATAGGTGAACTCATAGGACTTTGCTTCGGCATAATCCGATTTCAGGCACAGGGCAAACCCGGTTTTCAGGCTTTCCTGCCGCTTCCTATCTCTTTCTTTTTCTTCAGCTTCGGCTTTCTGGATCCCGGAGATCTTCTGTAAAGCCCATTCCACTTTCGCAGCGCCGCTTGCGGGTGTTGCTACAGTAACCGCCCATACCCACATATTCTCAACGGTTACTGATTTCACTGCCTTTGCGCCACATTTATGCGCCACCATATCTGTCCTGCACTGGAAAAGCGAAGGCCATCCCTGCCAGGCGAGATAGCTTCCCTTGAACGAAACCGGTTCTTTGCTGCCGTCATCATAATTTATTGTGAGTTTTGAACTGTCCTTAACCTCGCTTATAAAGAAACAGAGGTACGGGACGGAAAGGTTAACTGGTATTTCGCCGCTTGAGACGCATATCTTCCCGTTATTAAGCGCAGCGGGAACCAGGTAATACGGAACCTTGAAGCAGTAGTGTTCACCGGGGAAATACGGGGCGTAGGAGGCGTTGTCATCCCAGTTCAGGCTCGGTGCCTCATTGCAGGTTTTGGCCAGATCTATGATCTTAAATCCTTCGTTTTCATAATTTTTCGGATTGAGGGTCAGGGTCTTTATTGATTCGCTTTTCAGCACAGGAAGTTTTTCGTCTAATTTTCCCACAGCGATCACGTCCCCGTCCTGAACCTTAAAGATCTGCAGGCACCAGAAAGAACGCTTTGCTGGTTTCTTGTAATCCGGGTTATCCCCTTCCAGGCTCAGCTTTTTTATCTCGCCCTTCCTTTTAATGAAAATATCTTTCTCCATAAGGTTGGGATAGGGCCACTGGTATGAAACCGCTATTTCAAACGGCTCCTTCAGGGTAGAATTCACCCTGAAGGAAAAATTCTCCCCGTTCTTCGCCGAGCGGTACTCGGAAATATCCGTGTGAACTCCGTCCTTGTTGAAAACGATCGCGGCTTTCTCGCCGCACACTATCCTTGCTTTTGCCGCTCCGGGAGGATAAGCCACCTGGTTATAGCTGCTGAAACTGCCGTAAAGCGCCCTTTTGCCCCTGCCGCCGATAGCGCAGTCATCGAACAATCCGTAGCACTCGGTAAATTTGCCTTTTGACTTTTTAATTGACGGGTAAAGGATGGGCTGGTACATCAATGACCACCTTTCAAGCATTCCCTGGACGAAGTATTTTAGGAGCGGATCCCCGGTTGCCACGTACACGTCTATCATTTCGGTTGGTATCAGGCAGCACTCATTCGCGCACGCAGCGCCTGTCCAGGGCTGGCCTGAATTAGGCTCTATAAGGAAAGTGCCCTCAATATTATCCTCCTCGTCCGTGTCAGCGATAAATATCGTAAGGTAGCGCAGCATAAGGCTGCGCGCCATTTCATACGCGAGCTCCGCGTTCTTCTTCCGTTCAGGCGTGTCGCGGAACGTGTAATAATAACTGAGGCAGAACGAAACTCCGGGCTGCCCTATCAGGAACATCGCCTCAGGCACATCAGAGATGTCGTTGCGGGTGCAGATATTGTATTTCGTCCAGTTCAATGCCCCGTCGATTATCTCCAGGTAAGCCTTCTTCTGTTCCTCGGACATCGAGTTTTTCTCATTTCTGTAAACGTCCAGGAATGTCTGGGCTGTTGACCAGCCATGGACCTCGCGCAGGGTTGTCACGTCGCCAGCGTATTTTATTTTCGGCGGGCCTTCCAGCGGCTTTTCCCAGAAAACGCAGTCATCTCCCTCAACCTTGAACTTTTTTGCCTTGCTTTCCATATATGAAAGCTGGTTCTTGATACCCGTGATCTGGGCGTTATCGGTTTTACCGCCTGCCATAAGGTAAAGATAATCAATGCTCGGAAGGGTCCAGACATCCCCGACAGGGACTATCGTGCCTTCTTCCATGAACATGCTCTCCCAGCCGTCGTTCGCGGGCACTTTATACGTCAGGCCCACTCCGCCAGGCATAGGGAACGCGCGTATCTGTGAATCGCCCGGGATGTATGAAAGGTCGTTCAGTACAGGACCCGCGGGAAGCAGGTCCTTATACCTGGACCAGATGTAATCAAAATAAAATGTATTTGGGTCTTTCCAGTAAGGAAGTTCAAGGTTATAAATAAGCTCGCAGTGCGACGCGATCATATCCCCGTTATTCGGGTACCTTACCGCGTTCACGTATCCCTTCGCGTGCGGGTAGACCAGCGTCACGAAATTCTTGTCCGGGCCGGACGTCCAGCAGTATGAAGACGCGATATATTTGTCAGAGTGGTCTGTAAGGCGTGCGTGAGTAAAATCAAGGCCGACGTATTTCTTTTCTTTCGGGCTCCATAACGCGGCAACCGGGATCGGGCAGGCGCCGAAAGGCGGGGCCCACATCCATTCGCGGGACCATTTTGAACACACTATCCCCTGCCTTCCGACCTTTAAAGGATATGGGTCAAGCACCGGGGTCGCGACAAGCCAGCCGCGGTGGTGCAAAGCCTCCGCGTTCTCCTGTTTCATTATTAGAAAGTGAAACGGTGAATTCCCAAAAACAGAACCCCACGCGCCTTCGTCGAACTTGTCAAGTTCCAGCCGGAATGAGATCTCCGGATAAGGATGGTTCGCTTTCACCTCAACCTTGACAAACGAACCTTTCCCGAAAGTCACACCCTGGCCTGACAGGTCTGAAAAAACCAGGATGCTGCCATCCTTTTTGACGTTCTTCGCAACAATGCCTTCCTGGGAGCTGAGCCGCACAGGGCACAGGAGTTTCCCGTCCACGAAAATGTCAAACCCGGCAATCCCCTTCTTGCCGTCAACAGACTGCACGCTTACCTTGCCGTTGGTCACCACTTCCCCTCCTAATGCCATAATGGGCAATAGCAAAACCAGTACTGCCGATAAAATTATTTTCTTCATTCATCCCCCTTTTATTTCTAAAGGCTTTTTTCTATTTCTGGATAAATTTCATCAATATCTTCCTGGATTTTTATTGTCTTTTCCAGAGATGTCACTATTTTGCAATAGTATTTTATCTCTTCAAGTGATAAAGACTTTTCTTTTCTGTCCTTCAACCATTTGTCGCAAACTTGATAACCGCCTATCTGATATTCCCAGATTTCTTTTTTAACTCCTTCAAAATATTGAAGGTTATTAAAATAAACTCTATTTTCTTTCTCGTCATATTTAACTTTCTCAATTTTATTATCATTCTTGCCTTGTAATCTGGCAACCGGTGAATCAAGTTCTTTTGATTTGAGCAGATGCATATCAACAAGTTTTTCACCCATCTTAGACATTTTCTCAAATACTTTATATTCTTTTGTAAATGGAATCCTTGGAAAATCCATTTTTAAAAATTCGGCGTATTTCTTGCGGTAAATTTCTGAATATAGCACTGCGTAAATATAATATAAAATCTGTTCTGGCTCTGGTGTCTTTTTGTAATCTTTTATTAATTGCTCAATCAACACTGAAGATAAATTTGATTTCTTTTCTCCATAACCTACATCGGGTTCAAAAAGCATCATAATATTACTTGAAGCTCGCTTCTTGAAACTCTCTTTTTTGGGATATAGATAAAGTGGAAAAAGATAATTTATTTCTCTTGTTTTATTTGAAACAACGCATGCTTCTATTATATCTTTTGCAATTAATGCGTGACAAAATCCTATTTGATTTTGTTGACGACAAGTTATTAATCCCAAATTTTCCTGTAACATATGTCCCATTATATCTTTACGAGAACGTTCAACCACTGAATCGTGATATAAAATCCAGCGAATATCAAATGGACGATATAAAATTTGAGTAACTGTATCTTTCCAATCTTCATCTTTCCTTAGTTCCTGCCTTGCTTGTTTTAACCAATCCATTTTATTTTCAAAGTGAAAAGTTTTAGCTATAATCTCGTCAGTCATTTTTTCATCACAAAAAAGATTTATGTTGCGTTTGAGCTTCTCTTTGTCAAAATTAACAACAAACTCGTCTCTTGCAGTAACTATACCCACGCTATTTGTAGGAAAAATGTCAGTTATTTTCAAATAATCTTCATATTTTCCTAAAAGCTTCTCATTTCTTGGGATAAAAAGATAAGATTCGGATTTTGGAGATAATTTCTTCCATTTCGTTTTATAAATGTCATTATTAGAAAGCAATTCGAATTTTTCATTCCTTAATCCCCAGAGCTCTGAATGATAGACATTAGATTCTTTTGAATTTTTTTTCTTTATATAAATAGCAATTGCTACTCCTTGTTCAATTTTAAAAATATTTTCGTCTTTAGAACTACCTTTTAATTTTTTCTGACTACTTCCATGTAAGTCTAAAATATAAATTTCATTAAAACTATTTATTAATGATTGACGCATTCCTCTAAAGGTGGGAGCATCAAGATAGTTATGATTTGTAATGAATCCCAAAATACCTTCTCCTGCCTGTTCTATCTTCCATTGAGCAAAACGAATAAATTTCACGTAGTCATCTCGAAGCCATTTAGAATTTCTTTCATTAAGAGGTTTCCTGTCTACCTGATAATATACCTTGATTTCATCAGAAATCCATTTTCCGACATTGGAAGAATGACCATGATACGGAGGATTCCCGAGAATAACAAGAATTGGTTGTTCTTTTTTTACTTTTCCTGCAAGGTGGGATTCTTCAGAAAGAGAAGCCATACCAGGAAGTGCAGTCTCTGATAACTCTTCCATTTCTAATGTATTGGTTAGGTAAAGTTTGAACCTGTCATCTTTTTGCAATTTATAACCGAGTTCCTCTAATAGAAAAGACATTTTTAAATGCCCTATAGCATAAGGAGCCATCATTAATTCAAAAGCAAAGAAGTTTTTAAGTATATGCTCCTTTATAAATTTACTTTTTCCTCCTTCACCGTATTTAGAAATAAATTCTTCCAATGCAACTTTAGCTGTTTCTGTTAAAAACGTAAGTGTTCCTGCTGCAGGGTCTAAAATAGTAACTTTTTCGTTTGCAAGACCCTCTGCTCTATTAAATTTTTCTTTTAAAACCTTATGCAAAGAACGAACGATATAGGAAACAACCGGTTCCGGTGTGTAATAAACGCCTCTTTTTTCTCTTGTTTTTGGGTCATATTCAGTAAGAAAAGTTTCATAGAAATGAACTATAGGATCTTTACCTTTGCCTTCGTGAAAATATTGATGGAGTATTTTTTTGACGTCAGTAACTGATAAAACTTCTGAGATATCGTCAATTATCCACTCCATTTGTTGCGGTATATTTCCAAGGGAAATAAATTTGAAAAGATCTCGTAAAATTCCGATGGTTGATGGTATATTGTCATAAGCAAGCTTTCTATTGAATGTATTTTCTGTACGAGTGCGAGCCGCAAAAAGACCATAAGTAATAGTTTGGGAATAAAGATCGGCAAAATCCTCTTTTGAAAGACCGCTTATGAGATATTTCTTAAATGCTTTGTAAAAACCAAAAATATAATTATCTTCTGAGAATTCTTCTTCTTTCAACTGCTCTGCGATTACCTCATCTCTTAAAAATCGTGTCCTCTTTGCAAGTTCCACAGCCAGTGTTTTGGCGTTATAAACCTGAGGTAAAGAAAAAGAAAAGAATTTTTCAAGCAAATTTAAGAATTCTGTTTCCTTTTCAACGGGCGGAATAGTTTTAAGCTTAAAAAGGTTATTCGACCTTGCCACAAGAACTCTGTCTGTTAAAATTCCGTTTCTGTAAAGCCTGAATTCAAAAAAATTGGTGAGGATTACGTTAGGAAATATTCTTAAATATCTCTCCAGTTGTTCTGAGCTTTCTACTTGGTCCAGATATTCAATATTTGGCGCTTTTGCTTCAATATATCCTACTATATGCTGTTTACCATCCCATATTCTGAAGTCTGGATTTCCGGCTTCTGTCTTTTTTGGCAAGGATGTTACCTGAATACCCGATTTTTTGACTGAATTAGCATATGCCTCAAGTAGCTTCTTGAGAGTAGGATAAAAACTTTCTTCTCTTGCGTCTCCTTGATTTGCAGTCTTAAATATTTCTGCAAAATATGCTTTCAGCATTTTGCCTCCGGTTTAAAAATAATCAATCTCAATACTACTCGCAACCTACTCGCAACCTACTCGCAACTTTTATGGCACAAGTTTATTTTAACCTATATATTCTTTTAAAAATAGGGACAGCCACCATTTTTTATTTTGACATTCCCACGACTTCACCAACGAAAAACAAGGTTCTGAGTGGAACGAAGGTTCTTATTCCTCTTATTTTTCTATGAAATTCGAGAAGTAAATCCCTCTATCGTCTCCCTTTATAAAAGGGAGAATTGTCCCGATAAATCGGGACCGCTACATATCACGCAGGCTAAAGCCTGCGACTACCCGCAAACCTTCCGCCTAACAAAATTGGCGGACCTTCGGAAAGGTTTGCCCTACGAAAGATTGGGCGACCATGGTCGCCCCTACGCGGGCTCAATAAATTGAGCCCCTACAAATGGGCGGGCGGAGGGGAAATCATTCAAGGTTGACGAATTTTTCGAACGCAGCACGCCATTTGGCCTGTTCGGATCCCGCGCAAAACAGAAAGTGGCAGTCGGTTTGGTCAGGGGAAATGGATAAGGCAGGGACAAGCCCTGCCGCTACATTAAAAACCTGCCATTTGCCGGAACGGACTTCTCCGAATTCAACGGTAAGGTTTTCTTTGCATTTCAGGGAGAATTTTCCTGCCTGGACAGGCATAAGCACGACTGCTGAACTTGAGCGGATGTCTTCGCTGTCAAGGGAGAACGCCATACCCTGGCCAGTGAAATCCGCTATTATATCATTACCCGCCTTTATTTTACCCGATGTTTCCAAAGCGAATATTTTTCCGTCTTTCGCGATCGCCACAAGCCCGGATTTGTACCTGCCAAGCGTCATCGCAAGATTTATATCGCCGTGCTTGAAAGAAATATCCTGTGTCGCCTCATCCGCGTTCATCATTACATAAGCTGTTCCGCCGTCCGTAAGCGGAACCCTGAAAAAGTGTATTTTTGGATTGTCAGGAGTAATTTCATTCCTCTGCACCCCTGCCCATTTCAAAAAGAACTTATACAGGCTGTTTTCCCTGGCGTGCAGTTCATAGGGATCAGTCACGTACAAAACCCTGCCTGAACCTAATTTATTTTCAAAAATAACGCTGCCGCCCAAATTCCTTGCGGTTTTGGGTTTCACCTTTATACAGGGGTACCCCTGATACGAAACAAGGCCTGCCCCGCTTACCTGCTCCGCGCTTCCCGTGGAATAACTTATATTCTGGTAGTTCTCTTCCTGGAACTCCACCCCGCATAGCTCAGACAGCCTTTGGGTCCGGGTGCGCCGCCTACGGTCATCAAAGGAAATATCCCCGGAGACATAGAGCGTCCCGCCTTTCTTCACAAAATCCCTGACAAGGCTGTATGCCGTGTCTTCAGGGCAGAACGGGACCGGGTACATAAGGACCTTAGCGGTTTTCGGCAGCCTGCTCAGGTTGAATTCGTTTATCACGCCGAAATCCAGGTGCGTGCTTATAAGAAGTTTCAGCCCGTTCAGTATTACCCGCTCTATGATCTCCGCCTTTGCGCCAAGCCTGTGGCTGTCAGGTATTACAAAATAAACCTCAGGCGCTTCATATACGGGTTGCAAGGTCCTGAATAGCAGGCTCATATTCCTGAACGCGGTAAGCGTTGGCTTTGAAACAAGCCTGTCGTTGAAGTTCAAACCCCAAAGGAACAGGCATTCCTGCATATCTTTCCAGTCCCAGTTCAGAAGCCCGTAACCGCCCAAGCCCAGGGTGTAATGCCCCAGCGCCAGGAAGTGGTCTATCGCCGGAGGAAAAACTTTCGGGGTCGCTGGACCGCTGCCGCCCCATGCCGGGTGCACCTTCTGCCCGAATTCCTCGTCCCCGAACGGGATGCCCCTGTAACGCTGGTCAGCGTATTTCAGGCGCTGGGGGAAATCCTTCCACGAATCGTAGAAATGGATGGCGGTGGCGTCAATGTTCTCCCACAGGACCTGGTCATATGCCTCTGCCCCGCTAACGTCTATGTTATACCTTCTGGATGCCGTAAGCCCCTGGAAATTACCGTCTATCCACCGCTGGAACAGCCGTCTTCGAAAAAGCCGCAGGTCATACGCCTTGATATTGTCCCAGTTCTGGCCGCATTTCGCGTCGAATTTCAGGCTGCCGAACTCCCCTTTTGCTTCATCCCCCCATTTTTCCTGCCAGTTTTCCGCTGTAGTATATTTTTCAGCCAAGAAAGTGTTGTATTCGCGGTTTATGTCGGGTGTGGGCCTGGGATCATATGAGCTCCAGGACGGTTCGTTCTGTATGTCCCAGCGTATCCCGGGAACACCCTTGTAGCGTTCGGAAAGCATTCTGCAGAATTCCTTCTGAGCGTTGAGGTCCTTGTCCGAAACGTTCACCTCAAGCCAGTCGTGCACTGTCTGGAGCAGAGTTACCTTATGCTTCTGGCACAGCTGGACAAGCGCGTCAAGCCTGCGCATCACTTTTTCCTTCGGCTTGAGGAAATCCGGGAAGAAATTCTTTATCCCGAAATGCAGGACCCTTATGCAGGTTAAACCAGAATCCTGCATCTTCCTGAAATCCTGCTCCAATACCCACGGGTTTTCAGCGTTTGAAACGAATACTACTCCGGTATAATTCGTGCCGCAAACAAAGAACGGTTTTTCTCCAACCCTGAAATAATTGTTTTCCATCGTGACCGGGATACCGTTCTTTATTATGTTCTCGTCCCAGACAGTGAATCCGCTTTCCATCGCGTCAATTGTCTTGTTGCCGGAATAAAGCGTTACCTTTATGTTATACAGGTCGCTGTCAAATTTCCCTCCCTTCCACGTGAACGTCAGGTTTGTGCTCCTTCCCGCTTCCAGCGTCTCTTCTTCTGTTTCTTCATATACATTTTGCATTTTGCAATTTGAAATTTGCATTTTGACTTGCAGTTTTTGGCTTTCACTCCCCTGGTTCACCGCCTTCACGTTTATCTCAACATCTTCTCCCTGCCTGTAACAGGCAAAACCCGATCCCAGGTCGCACAAAAACGTCCTT
>MNUP01000065.1 GCA_001871075.1 Candidatus Desantisbacteria bacterium CG1_02_49_89 | reverse complement strand
CCGATTTTCTGCTCATCTTTTAACACAATAATCTTTTTGTTGGGGATAAGACACACGGTTACTTCTTGCTCCGGAAATCGACCTACCTTCCAGATTCTGCCTTCGAGAGTACCCACCCCCCTCACCCTACCCCTCTCCCTCGAGGGGAGAGGATAAAGGAGAGGGTGATTATTACCTGATTTTTAAACCAGCCAGCCTAAATCAATTTCCCCCAGATAGGTATACTTCTGATTGTTCCCCAGGTATACTTTTGATTATTTCCGCACAAAGGTATGTTTTTTCCTTGACAAATTGTCAAAATTTTGGTATATAATTATATAGTGGGGACAGGGATAAGATGTCAGGGATAAGATGTCCCTCTGCTTTCTTATGAAAGCAAAATGTGGGACGCGCTTTATGCGGTTAGGGATTAGGTGAAAGGGAAGGAATTTTATTTAAACAGATACCTTGTTGTTGATTCATAATTTTGCTCCGCAACATTCTCGTATGTTTTACTGAATGCTTTCGAATTCCATAATTCATAACTCATAATTTTAAGGAGGGAAAAACATGTGGGATATAAAGGAAATTAACGAGGCGGTAAAGAAGGAAAGTGTGTTCGTGGAGCAGATCCTCAGCGAGGTGGGAAAAGTGATCGTGGGCCAGCGCCAGATCCTTGAAGGGCTTGTGCTGGGCCTTCTTGCAAACGGCCACATCCTTATAGAGGGAGTGCCGGGCCTTGCCAAGACCCTCGCGATAAAAACCCTTGCCGGGTCGATACAGGCGAAATTTCAGAGGATACAGTTCACGCCTGACCTTCTTCCGGCTGACCTGACAGGCACCACGATTTACAACCCGCGGGCTGCCGAAGGAAAGGAATTCACCGTAAGGAAGGGCCCGATCTTCTCTAATTTCATCCTCGCGGACGAAATAAACCGCGCTCCGGCGAAAGTCCAGAGCGCGCTGCTTGAAGCCATGCAGGAACGCCAGGTTACGATGGGGGAAACAACCTTTAAACTTGAAGATCTCTTCCTGGTTCTTGCCACGCAGAACCCCATAGAGCAGGAAGGCACATATCCCCTTCCTGAAGCGCAGGTGGACAGGTTCATGCTCAAGCTCAAGATCACCTATCCCCAAAAAGAAGAGGAACTGCAGATACTCGAGCGCATGACCACCGGCTCAGACCCGAAGGTCAGCCCAGTAGTGAACCCAAAAGACATAGTAAAAGCAAGGGAAGTGGTGAATAAAGTCTATATAGATGAAAAGGTGAAAAAATACATAGTTGATATCGTATTCGCCACAAGGTCCCCCCAGGATTATAAAATGGATGACCTGAAACCCCTTATAGCATACGGCGCAAGCCCCAGGGCGACCATATACCTGACAACGGTGGGAAAGGCATATGCGTTCATGAGGGGAAGAGGGTACGTGACACCTGAGGACATAAAGACCATCGCGGGAGACGTGCTCAGGCACAGGATAATCCTCACGTATGAAGCTGAAGCGGAAGAGACAACTACGGACGATATCGTTAAGCATGTTTTGAACGAGGTTGAAGTCCCGTAGATACAGTCGAGCGTCGAGCGTCTTACGTCGTGCGTATAAATTCTTAAACGTATGACGTACGACATACGACTTACGACGGAGCAAGATGTTATCCAGCGAGATACTAAAAACTATACGGCGCATCGAGATAACCACAGGCAGGCTCGTGACCGAGGTGTTCGCAGGCCAGTACGAGAGCGTGTTCAAAGGCAGGGGCATGGAATTTTCCGAGGTGCGTGAGTACCAGCCCGGGGATGACGTACGCCTTATAGACTGGAACGTGACCGCGCGGTTCGGCCACCCCTATATCAAGAAGTTCGTGGAGGAAAGGGAGCTGACCGTGATGCTGCTGGTTGACAGGAGCGCGTCCGGCATGTTCGGCACCGCCCGCAGGATGAAGGCGGAAATAGCGGCTGAGGTATGCGCGGTGCTTGCTTTCTCCGCCATGAAAAACAACGACAAGGTCGGCCTGATACTGTTCACGGACTCTATCGAAAAATACATACCGCCCAAGAAAGGAAGGACGCACGCCCTGCGGATCATAAGGGAAGCCCTTTACGGCAAGCCCCGCGGCACGGGCACGGATATTTCCGCGGCTTTGAAATACCTTAACGACGTCGTAAAGAAAAAATGCATTGTTTTCGTCATATCGGATTTTATTGACCGGGATTACGAGAAAATGCTGCGGATAACCAACAAGCGCCATGACATGATAGCCGTGGAGATCGCGGACCCCGGAGAATCAAGGATGCCTCCTGCCGGCCTTGTGAGCCTGCAAGATGCTGAAACGGGCAAGACGGCCCTGGTAAACACCGGCGACGCGGCCCTAAGGGGCTCCTTTGAAAAGGAGGCGCTTGACAGGCTGAATGCGAGGCACAGGTTCTTCGGTTCCATAAACATGGATTTCGTGAACCTGGAAACCGGTTCGTCCTACGTTAAGCCGCTTACCGCGTTTTTCAGGAAGCGGGCCAAAAGATTCCGTTAAAATCAGTGGTCAGTGGCGAGTGGTCAGTGGTTAGCAAAAACATTTGTTTCGGGTTTCAGAGTTTCAGGTTTCGCGGAGAAATCTCCGTGCCTCCGTGCTTCTGTGGTAAAGGTTCAGGATGAAAAAGATATTGCTTTTACTCCTGGTTTTTACGTTACACGTGACACGTGACACGTTACACGTCGTTTATGCAGAAAGCGCGGCGGTAACTGTAAAGTCGCGGGTGGACAGGTCGAAGATAACTGTCGGGGACAGGATCGTCTACACGGTTATTGTCGAGAAACCCGCGGGCGCTGAGCTTGCGGCATTCAACCCGTCCCCTGCCTCTGAGATATTCGAGGTAAAAGACCTGCGGCAGGAAAAACCCAGAAAGAGAGGCGGTAAGGAAATAACCGAGTTCAGGTACACGATAACTGTTTTCAGCGTGGGCTCTTACGCGATACCTTCCCTGCTCGTTGCCTATAAAGACCTGGCTGGGAACACGTCGACTGCCTCAACGGACACGATACCGATACTGGTTGAAAGCGTGCTGAAAGGCGAAACAGCCGGCGCTGACATCAGGGACATAAAACCTCCCCTTTCAATAAAGAGCTACCTGCTCTTTTACGTCCTCGCGATAGCCGCAGGCCTGGTAATATTCTGGATCCTCTGGAAGAGAAGGAAGGGTGAACCTGTATTCCCTGCCCAGAAACCTTTGGCAAGGCCGGCTCACGAGATCGCAATTGAAAGGCTGAAAAAACTTGAAGAGATGGACCTTGTGCTGCGGGGAAAGATAAAAAAATATTACATCGTCCTGTCCGAGATAATGCGCCTTTACATCGAGGAAAGGTATTCGGTCTTTGCGACCGAACGCACCACAACCGAGCTTTACCAGGAAATGCGGGTAAAAGGCATTGAGCGCAGGCATTGCGGCATGCTGAAAGAACTGCTTGACCAAAGCGACCTGGTTAAATTCGCCAGGTTCATCCCGGAGAAAACAGAAATTGATCGGGACCTTGCAATGGCGTATGAGATCGTCGACCTTACGAAAGAAATTGTGCCTGTTGAGCCTGCTCCTTAATGCGTGTCAACGTATCAACGTGTCAATGTGTCAGAGTAAAATCTGCTAAATGCTGGATGCTAAAAGCTGAATGTAAAAATTCGTGGAAATCCGTGGCTGACCGAAGGTTTCGTGCTTTCCTCGCCCATCCTTTCAGGTGGGCGAAGTCTCGCCCGCTGAAAGACGGGCGGAGTGCTTTCGTAATAATCTTACACTTTTGCAATTTACATTTTACAATTTGACTTTTGACTTGTTTTTGGTGAGATATGCGATTCGCGAACCCTTATTATCTGACATTCCTGGTTTTCATCCCGGTTTACCTGCTGCTGCGGAAATATTTCCGCAGGGAAGGCGCGGCACTGGTATATTCAAGCCTCGGCATCCTGGGCAGGAGCGCCGACTTCTGGACAAAGAACAGGGATATTATTCTTCTATGGTCCAGGCTTGCGGCCGTTGCTCTCATTGTGCTGGCGCTTTCAAGGCCACAGGCAGGGACCTTCAGCGAGGAAGTCTCTACAGAAGGCGTTGATATCATACTGTGCCTGGACACATCCTCCAGCATGCAGGCTGAGGATTTTAAGCCCAGGAACAGGCTTGATGCCGCGAAGGAAACCGCCAAAAAATTCGTCCAGGGCAGGAAACACGACAGGATAGGCGTGGTGGTTTTCGCGGGCCTGAGCTTCACCCAGTGCCCTCTCACGCTTGACCACGGCGCGGTGCTGGACCTGATCAGCAAGGTCGAGATAGGCATGACCTCTATTGACATGACAGCGATCGGCTCAGCCATCGCGACATCGGTAAACAGGCTGCGCACAAGCGAGGCTAAGAGCAAGGTGATCATACTGCTTTCTGACGGCAGGAACAACTACGGGGAAATAGACCCGCTCACGGCCGCGAAAACAGCGCAGGCGCTTGGCATAAAAATATACACGATAGGCGCCGGAGCCCCCGGCGGGGCGATGTACCCGGTGGATGACCCTGCTTTCGGGAGAAGATACGTTAAGATCCCGGAACAGGAGCTTGATGAGGTATCCTTAAGAAAAATGGCTGATATGACAGGCGGGACTTATTTCCGCGCGGCTTCCACAGGGGGGCTTGAGGAAATTTTCAGAAGAATTGACAGGTTGGAAAAAGTAAAGCTGAAAGTGAAGGAATACACGGAATACAGGGACCTTTACCTTTTCTTCCTGCTCCCGGCTTTCGCGCTGCTTTTGCTTGAACAGGCACTTGCCGGCACGGTCCTGCTTAAGATTCCTTAAGCCGTCGTATGTCATACGTCGTAAGTCGTGCGTAAATACCGTCATACGTCGTAGGTCGTGCGTAGATACCGTCGTAAGTCGTATGTCGTACGTCATACGTTTAAGAATTTATACGCACGACGTAAGACGCACGACGTTCGACGCAGTTAAGAGGAACAATGGGGTTTTCTCATCCGTTATGGAGCAATCTGATCTGGGCTGTGCCGCTGCTTATTATGCTCTTTATCTTTTCCCTGGGGGAAAAGAAAAGGAGGATGGCGGCATTCGGCGACCCGAAACTGGTCGAGGCGCTTTCCGCGTCCGCAAGCAGGAAGAAACAGGCGTACAAAACGGCGCTTGTCGTCATTTCTATTCTCCTCATCGCGATCTCCGCAGCCGGGCCTGAGATCGGGACAAAAATGCAGGAAATAAAAAGAAGGGGCGTGGATATATTCATCGCCATTGACTGTTCCAGGAGCATGATGGCTGAGGATATCGCTCCCAGCCGCCTTGCAAAAGCCAAGAATGAGCTTTCGTCCTTTGTAAGCAAGCTTCAGGGTGACAGGATAGGCGTGATAGCCTTCGCCGGCATCGCTTTCGTCCAGTGCCCGCTTACCCTGGATTATAACGCGGCGAAAATGTTCCTTGACCTTATAGACCCGGGCCTTATCCCCCGCCCCGGAACGAACATCCCGGCCGCGATAAGGACCGCGATAAAGGGCTTTGTCAGCAAGGAGCAGAAATACAAGGCTTTTATCCTGTTAAGCGACGGCGAGAGCCACGAAGGAAGCCTGGACAGCGTTGTGGCTGAAGCCAAAAAGGAAGGCGTCAGGATATACGCGATAGGTTTCGGCAATCCTTCAGGCGAACCCATCCCGGTCCGCGACGAAACAGGAAATGTTTCCGGATACCTTAAAGATAAAAAAGGCGAGTCGATCATGAGTTCCCTTAACGAGGCGGCTTTGCAGAAGATCGCGCTCGAGACCGGGGGCAGGTATTACAGGGCTTCTGACGGGGAGATAGAGATCGAACGGATCTACGAGGACATTTCGAATATGGAGAAAAAAGAACTGCAGGCAAAGGTATATTCCCAGCAGGAGAACAGGTATCAATATTTCTTATTGATCGCGCTGATATTGATAATGCTTGAGCTTCTGCTGTCAGAAAAGAAGAAGGTGCTTATCGGGTTCGTATTTTTGCTGGCCATACTGCTCCCAAGCTCTTCCGGGGCGTCATTAAAGGGAAAGATCGATAAGGGCAACCGGCTTTACGAAAAAGAGCAATACGAAGAGGCGCTTGACCGGTATAAAGACGCGCTTGTTGACCATCCCGGATCGGACATGCTCTTTTTTAATTCCGGGGACGCCCTTTTCAAGTCAGGCGAATACGGACAGGCGCTGGATGAATTCATGAAGGCGAATAATTCAAAAGACCGCTCCATACAGCAGAAGGCATATTACAACACCGGGAACAGCCTTTACAGGACTGATAGGATGCAGGAGGCGATCCAGGTCTATAAAAAAGCCCTTGACCTGAACCCCAGGGATATGGACGCGAAATTCAACCTTGAGCTCCTGATGAAGAAAATGAAGGAAACGCCCAATACTAAATGCTGCAAGCCGGAAAAAGACAAACAGGAACAGAAACAGAAGGAACAGCAGCAGAAGACCGGGGATAAAAACAAGAATGAAAAAAAGGAACAGCAGCAGAAAGAAAATAAAGACTCTGATCAGGACAAAAAAGAACAGCAGGAACAACAGCAGGGAGAGAAAAAGGACCAGATGTCAAAGGAAGACGCGAAAAGGATACTGGATGCTTTCCAGGAAAGCGAAATGAAGGCGTCCAAAGACCGCAAAAAGATGGTCCCTGTCCAGGTGGGCACGGTGGAGAAAGAATGGTAGCCTCTCTAGTCCACAGTCCACGGTCGATTGTCCACCGTTTAAGGCGTATCAACGTGTCAACGTATCAGCGTGTCAAAGTGTCAGAGCAAGGGCAAGGGATATTATTGTCCCAAAGGGACCCCTTCGGGGTAACTCAGGGCTTCAGCCCTGATATTACACATCTTCCTCAGTGTGTTCAGTGCCTTCAGTGACAAAATGTATTTTTTCGTGATTTCCTCGCCCATCCTTTTAGGTGGGCGAAGTCTCGCCCGCTGAAAGACGGGCGGAGTGCTTTCGTGGTAAAAAAGGTATTTAAGATGAAAAAAGTATTGCTTTTACTCCTTGTCGTTACCTTTCAGCTTTCAGCTTTGAGCTTTCACCTTGTCTGGGCGCAGGACATAAGCATATCCGCCTCCGTTGACAGGCCGCAGGTCTCGCTTGACCAGCAGGTGACCCTGCGCGTCGTTGTTTCAGGCAACGTTTCCCAGATACCCCAGCCCCAGATACCAGGCCTGCCTGATTTTAACATCTATTCTTCCGGGCAGAGCCAGAACATTTCCATCGTGAACGGCCAGATCTCGTCTTCCGTCACCTTTAATTTCGTGCTCGCGCCGAAAAAGATAGGCAAGTTCACCATCCCGCCCATAAGCGTGCAGGTCGGGGGAAAGGCCTTTTCCTCAGCCCCCATAAGCATTGAGGTCGTGCAGGCAGCTGCCCAGGCCCAGGCTCCGCAGCAGCAGGCACCTGCCCCAGGAGCCACGGGCAATATATTCGTCACGGGTACTGTTGACAAGCAGACCGCGTATGTTAACGAGCAGATAACCTTTTCATTCAAGTTCTACCGCAATATCAACCTTATGAGCAATCCCCAGTATAAACAGCCGGAATACACCGGTTTCTGGATAGAGGACCTTCCCCCGCAAAAAACATACTACGAAGTCGTCAACGGCCAGAGATATTTTGTGGTTGAGCTTAAAACCGGGCTCTTCCCTACCGCGGCAGGCAACTACACGATCGGCAGCGCGAACCTTGTGTGCAACGTGGAGGATTTCTCCCCCCCCACCGGTTTCTTTGACGACAGCTTTTTCCAGTCTTTCTTTTCAAGGGGCAAAACACACACCCTTACAACAAACCCCATCCAGATAAAGGTGCTGCCCCTGCCCCAGGGAAAACCGCGGAATTTTTCCGGGATGGTCGGGCAGTACAGAATCGAAGCAAGCGCGGACAAGCAGACTGTAGAGGCAAACCAGCCAATAACGCTTAAGGCCACTATTTCCGGCGTGGGCAACATCAAGACCATCTCAGAGCCAGCGATAGAAGGGCTTACCGGGTTCAGGAAATATAACACGATACCGTCAATGAACGTGACAAAGGAAAATTATGTTGTTCAGGGCTCAAAGGCCTTCACGACAATGCTTGTGCCCCAGACAGCTGGCAAGCTTACAATACCCGCGGTGGAAATAAGCTTTTTTGACCCGGCATCCAGGTCGTACCGCACCGTCTCCGCAAACCCGGTAAGTATCACCGCTCTTCCGAGCACAAAGCCCGCGGCGCAGCTCCCTTCCGCATTTTCACCCCAGGGCATCAAGTTCCTGGGCAGGGATATCCGTTATTTGAAAACTTCCGGCAGGCTTTTAAGGAAAACCACCCCGGTTTACGAGCAGCCCTGGTTCATTATCCTGCAATTGCTGCCGCTACTTGCTTTACTGGTCTCATTCATTTACAGCAGGCAGTACAACCGCCTTATTACCGATATAAAATATATGCGCCTGCACAGGGCCTTCGGGACCGCGGAGAAAAACCTTAGGGGCATAAAAGAACAGGACCCTGTTAAGACCGCCTGCGCCATTTCCGGCGTGCTGGCGCAGTACATCGCGGACAAGCTCAATATCGCGGCTCCGGGCCTGACATCGGCAATGATAGAAAAAAACCTGCTGGACCGCGGAACTGACCAGGAAACGGTCGCGGAAACGCTTGATATCATCTCGAAGTGCGATTTTGTCAGGTACGCTCCTTTGCAGGCGCAGGAGCAGGAAGTCCGCGGCCTTGCAGAACGGACGAAGGCGATAATCAACAAGCTCGAAAAAACCATGAAAACTAGAAAATAGTTTACAAAGTTTACAAGTTTACAGAGTTTATAGAGTTTAAAATCCGTGGCTGATCTATTTCGTGCTTTCGTCCGCAGCGCCATCCGCTCAGCTCTGGCGCGCAGGCCCCTGCGTTGAGCTGCGCAGCAGCTGCGGGGGGAAATTCGTGGCAAAAAAGGTATTTAATATGAAAAAGGCATTGCTTCTACTCCTTGTTGTTACCTTTCAGCTTTCAGCTTTGAGCTTTGAGCTCGCTTGCGCTCAGGGGCCGGATGAGCTTTTCCTGCAGGCGAACAAGCAGTATGAAGCAGGCAGTTATAGCTCTGCCATAAATTCGTACGAAGACCTGCTATCAAAGGGTCTGCGATCCGCTCAGCTTTTTTACAACCTTGGGAACGCCTATTTCAAAGCAGGCAAGCCTGGCCCGGCTATCCTCAACTATGAACGCGCGAGGGTCCTTGACCCGAGGGACGAGGATATGAAATTCAACCTTGAATTCGCCAGGGAATCAACGCTTCAGGCAGAGCAAAAACAGAAAAATCCTGTTATGGAAACACTTAAGGGCGTTTATGACCTTCTAAGCGTAGGCGAGCTCACGGTCATCTTCTCGATCTGTTATTTTCTTTTAATCGCTTTTATCTGCGTCTGGTTTTTCAGAAAATCTGCAATCTTTAATCTTGCGATCCGTATTCTATTGATCGCCGCAGCTATTTCAGGGATCTGGTGGGGTATTAAACTCTATAACGTGAACCAGCCATCCGCGATCGTTGTTAAATCTGACTGCGGCGTAAGGTCAGGCCCCGGAATGGAATATTCAGCCGGGTTCATCGTTCCCGAAGGAAAGAAGGTCCTTGTTTTAAGAGAAAACCGGGGCTGGTGCGAGGTTGGGCTTAAAGAGGAGGGCCTTAAAGGCTGGACCGAATCTGATAAGGTTGAGCGTATAAAACCGTAGGGGCGGGCTTGCCCGCCCATTGTAGTGGCAGAGCTTGCTCTGCTATGTAGCGGTGCGACCTGCCCGCCAGTTTTTATGGAGGGCGTTTCGTCGCACATTCATATAGGTCGTAAAAAATAATCCCCCTTTCTTCCCCCTTTTATAAAGGGGGAATGAGGGGGATTTTCAATATTCAACACCTGCTTTTTATGGTTTCCTCTTCTTTAAGAAACTTTTATCCAAGCTCATTTCAAATAATGAACAATTCAGGCCCTTTTCAATTCTTTCCAGCCTTATTTCGCATGGCTCCTGATTAACGTTAAAATCATCCATTAATATTCTAACTATCTGATTTCTTGCCTTGTTCTTTTCAATGTCGGTTAAAGAATTTTTGTCCTTTGCCTTTGACCTGCAAAGATCGTTTCTTATTTCTATCGCTCTGTTAATAAAAGTATAACGCGGCATAAGTATTATTCCCGCTAACTCCTTTGCGTTTCTGTCCAACCTGTGGTACGAATCCTCGGATATTGACCTTTCTGCTTTGAAATAATCATTAAAAGTCTTTACTTCCTTATAAATATCGGAATGGAGTATTATATGGGCAAGTTCTTCAGCAAGGGTAAATCTATATCTTCTTTCCTGCCTGCTGTCATCCATAAGGCTGATATCGATATAAATTATGGATTTTCCTATTGCCGGGAATGCTTCTACCCCATATCTTTCCTTTAAAGGTTCTGCTTCTATATGGATCCCAAATCCTGCTTCAATAATATATTCAATGCCAACTTCATAATAGGAATTGTTCTTGTTGTGTTTCTCTAATATCTCATCGCCTATTTTTTGAAGCTGGGAAAGAGTTCTTTCATATTTATCCAATTTTCTTTCCCTTTCTTGAATTTTTTACCATCTGTATCAACTCCTCCAGTTGTTTTTTTGTCAATCTTGCATTCGCCACGGTCCTCAGCATAATAGGCAGATAGTTCCTTATATTTTCGTCTGTCCTTATATCAGCCGGTATCCTTGCTTCGCCTGCGGACAGGTCAAAAAAATTCGTCCATTCTTTTGATCCTTTTGTTAACCCTAAAGCATTGGCGATTTTAACCAGTGCTTCAGAGGCTCTTGGCGGGTTCACCTTTCCGCTTTCCATAAAACTCAGATTGGACGGCTGCATATTTATCACCTTAGCAAATGCCCTCAGGCTATACCCGGCTTTTAGCCTGTATTCCCTCAGAAGTTCTCCAAATCCCTTTTCCATATTCCTATCCTCCATATGTATTTTGCCTCATATTCAGGCTGTTATGTTATTATTATAACATAACATTGGGGATTTGTCAAGGAAAAACATCACTCGAGAACCCAGAGATGAAGACCCCAGCATTTAGGTTTCGACCTGTTCCTGTAGTCAGATTTGCAGCTGCAAATCTACATGGAAGAAACTTGCATGGGGGCAAGCAAAAAGTGACTTTTAGTTAAAAAAATCCCTTTAAATAAAAAGGGATTTTTTATTTTCTAACCTATAATTGAATTTTGCTTTGCTTTATTCAACTTTAATGCGATTTGTCATTTGTTTTGTCAAGACCAGGCACCCTTTATGTTCACAGCCGGGTTTATTGTTCCTGAGGGAAAGAAAGTCCTTGTTTTAAGGGAAAATCAGGGCTGGTTCGAGGTTGGGCTTAAAGAGGAGGGCCTTAAAGGCTGGACCGAATCTGATAAGGTTGAGCGCATAAAACCGTAGGGGCGGGCTTGCCCGCCCATTGTAGTGGCAGAGCTTGCTCTGCTATGTAGCGGTGCGGCGTTTCGTCGCACATTTATATAAGCAAAAAATAATCCCTCTTTCCTCCCCCTTTATAAAAGGGGGATTGAGAGGGATTTTTATTAACCCTATCGTGTGAAAATTGTAAAAGTAGCCTAAAAGAAAATAATAGTAGTGTTGTGCCTATATCCCTAATTATTGGTAGGCAATCTATCCCTACCTTATAATTTCAATCGATATTTTATTGCTCCTATTTATTTTTATTTTGCTATAATCATCTTTTCCGGAACACCAACGAGGAGACTCAAGCCATAACTCATATTTGCCTTTGAAATATGGTGATATAGGGAAAAAAAGATCCTTACTAGTGTGGTGTCTCTAACAGATCTTTACATTTGGGCTGTCATTGCGAGGAGTGTTAACGACGAAGCAATCTCGACCTAAAAATCGAGATTGCCACGCTCCCTTTGGTCGCTCGCAATGACAACTCAAAGCAGAATCAAATGTCAAGGGATTTATGTGACACCACACTA
>MNUP01000149.1 GCA_001871075.1 Candidatus Desantisbacteria bacterium CG1_02_49_89 | reverse complement strand
AAAAGGCGGACAACCATCGGGTCGTATTTTTGCAGCACTTCCCTTATCGTGAAGAAGTTGCCCAGGGACTTGGACATTTTTTCCTTGTTTGTGGTAACGAACCCGTTGTGCATCCAGTATTTCACGAAAGGCTTTCCGGTGCATGCTTCTGACTGGGCGATCTCGTTCTCATGGTGGGGGAAGATCAGGTCCTGGCCGCCCCCGTGTATGTCCAGAGTGGAAGAACCCATGTGGTCCATTGACATGACAGAACACTCGATATGCCAGCCTGGCCTTCCCTTTCCCCAGGGGCTGTCCCAGGAAGGTTCGTCTTCTTTAGCCGCCTTCCAGAGCGCGAAATCCAGCGGGTTCTTTTTCTTTTCGTCCACTTCAACCCGCGCGCCGGGCATCAGTTCTTCTTTTGCCCTGTGAGAAAGTTTTCCGTATTCAGTGAATTTGGCAACATCAAAATATATACCTTGTTCAGTCGCATACGCATACCCTTTGTCAAGCAGTATCTTCACAACATTTATTATTTCGTTGATATGCTCTGTGACCTTCGGGTATTCGTCCGCCCTTCTGACGTTGAGCGCGTCCATCTGTGTGAAATAATCAGCTATGTACCTTTCCGCTATCTCTTTTGCCTTATCTTTAGCTGACAACTGACCACTGGCCACTTCTTTTTGCTCTCTTGCTTTATTTATTATCTTATCGTCAATATCCGTGAAATTCTGCACGTAATTGACTTTAAAACCTCTGTATTCCAGGTACCGCCTTATCACGTCAAACACGACGTAGCACCTTGCGTGCCCAACGTGGCACTCGTCGTAGGGGGTGATGCCGCAAACATACATTCTGACGTTATTTTTATCCTGCGGTTCAAATTCCTCTTTTGTCCTTGAAAGCGTGTTATAGACTTTTAGCATTTTACCTCATGTCGGTATCATTGGGACAGTCCCGATTCTACGCCCCGATTGACATCGGGGCCGTAAATCTGGGACAGTCCCTTTCGCGCCGTTACATAATCTTAACGACTTTCGTTCTGGAAGTTGCGCCGCGGATGATCTCTACCCGGTTCTTTTTTACCTTGAAATGCTCCGCGAGCGCTTCAACCAGTTCTTTATTCGCCTTCCCGTCAACCGGCGGGGCCTTTACGTAAACCTTGAACGCCCCCTCACCTTTGTCCTCTCCCGCCAGGGGAGAGGAGAGATTATTTAAAGGGCAGATCCTGGGCTTGCTTGCGTTCGGAATTACTTTTATATTTAAAAGCACCTTAGTTCCTTTTTCGATGCACGATGCACGAAGAACGATGTACGAGTTATTCGATCCCGAGCAGGTACTGGTAGATGCAATGCGGCAGGTCAGGGCTGTAACCGCCTTCAAGCACGCTGAAGACCGGCCTGCCCAGGTCTTTTATAAGCCCACTTATTTTCCTGTAAGTTTCCTGCTTCAGGTCCATGTCCGATATCGGGTCTTTCTCGTATGTGTCAAATCCGGCTGAAACCGCGACAAGCGAAGGATCGAATTTTTTTACCTCTTCCAGCCCGGCTGCCAGGGCTTTGAGATATTCTTCCTCGCCTGTGCCTGCGGAAAGCGGGAAATCTATGCAGTTCCTCTGCGGCCCAAGCCCTGTGCCGGGAAATAAAGGGCTCTGGTGCAGGGAAAGATAAACGATACGCTTTTCCCCCAGGAATATCCCCTCTGTGCCGTTCCCGTGGTGGCAGTCTATGTCTATTATGGCTATGCGCTTCCCGGGATCTGCCTTTAGCGTTTTTTTAACGGCTATAGCCATGTTGTTAAAATAACAGAACCCGTAAACCATATCCCTTGTCGCGTGGTGGCCCGGCGGCCTCATGAGCGAGAACGAGCCTTCGCCTTCAAGAGCGAGCTCGCCTGCCCTTATGGCCCCGCCTGCCGAAAGTTTCGCGATATCGTATATCCCGGGAAAGTTTGGGGTGTCGCCGTCACGGAAGGTATTTTCCTTAACGCTTTCTATCATTTCCGCGGAATGCACCAGGAGCAGGTCCTGCTCAGAGCAGGGCTGCGGCTCGATGAACTCGAATCCCTTATCCCTCAAAAGATAATATGAGTTACCGACCCTTTCAGGCGATTCCGGGTGGCCCGGTTCCCTGTACCCCAGGCATTTTTTCGAATATATTATTTTTACCATGTTTTTGCGTTGACACGTTGACACAACGCCTGCCCGCCAATCTTGCTGGGCGGGATACGTTGACACGCTTAACGAACTTACTAGGCTTTCTTGATGTGCAGTTCCTTTAGCTGTTTCTCGTCCACCTCAGAAGGCGCGCCTGTAAGCGGGCAGGTGCCTGTGGCGGTTTTCGGGAAAGCGATAACGTCCCTTATGGATTCCTCGCCGGCCATCAGCATTACGAGCCGGTCAAGGCCGGGCGCTATACCGCCGTGCGGCGGCGCGCCGTATTCAAGGGCTTCAAGGAAAAATCCGAACTTTTTACCCGCGCTCTCTTCAGAGATCCCCAGTATCTTGAATATCGCCCTCTGCACGTCAATGCGGTGGTTCCTTATGTTCCCGCTGCCTATCTCCACCCCGTTGAGCACCAGGTCGTAAGCCCGTCCCTTTAATTCGAGAAGCTGCTGGACACTGGATACTGGATACTGGATACTGAGCAGTTTGTCTATATCCTCCTCGGCCGGTGAGGCGAACGGGTGATGCGTGGGCTGTACCCTTTTCTCTTCCTCGTTCCATTCGAAAAGCGGGAAATCAACCACCCAGACAAATTTGAACCCGGGTTTTATCAGGCCTGTCTTTTTCGCCATTTCGATCCTCAGACTGCCAAGCACCTCGTTCACAAGCTTTCTCTTGTCCGCGACGAAAAACAGGATATCGCCGGGCTTTGCTGACATCGCCTGCTGCATCGCGCCCAGCTCCTCTTTGCTGAAAAATTTCACGATCGAAGACGCGGGACCCGAATCTTCTATCTTTATCCATGCAAGGCCTTTTGCTCCCAGGCCTGTGGCAACGGCTATGATCTCCTCTATCTCCTTCAGCGAAAATTTCGCCCCGCCGGCCACGTTTATGCCTTTGACAGCGCCGCCGCCTTCGATTATTTCCCTGAAAACCTTGAAGCCTGTGCCCTTGAGCGCGGAAGTGAGGTCACACAGCTCTATCCCGAATCGCAGGTCAGGTTTGTCCACCCCGTATTTTTCCATTGCGTCCGAGTGCGTTATGCGCTGGAAAGGGACCGGGATCTCCTGGCCCAGGGCTTCCCTGAAGATCCTGCCGGCCATCTGTTCCATAAGCAGGTAAATGTCCTCTTCTGTAACGAATGACATTTCTATGTCCACCTGGGTGAATTCCGGCTGCCTGTCAGCGCGCAGGTCTTCATCCCGGAAGCACCTTGCGATCTGGAAATATTTTTCTATGCCGGACACCATCAGTATCTGCTTGAACAGCTGGGGGGACTGCGGCAGGGCGTAGAATTCTCCGGGGAGCAGGCGGCTGGGAACAAGGAAGTCCCTCGCGCCCTCAGGGGTGCTCTTCGCAAGCGCCGGGGTCTCGACTTCAAAAAAACCTTTTTCCGCGAGGAACTTGCGGATCGCGATGCAAACCTCTGAGCGCAGTTTCAGGTTCTTCACCATGGGGCGGCGCCGAAGGTCCAGGTAGCGGTACTTCAGCCTTACTTCCTCGGTTGCGTCAACCTGGTCCTGGATCACGAAAGGCGGTGTCTTTGATTCGTTCAGGATCCTCAGTTCCTCCGCCTTTATCTCTATATCCCCGGTTGGCAGCTTCTGGTTCTGCGTTTCCGCCGGCCTTGGCACAACGCTGCCTTTGACCGCGATCACGTATTCGGATTTGAGGGTATGAGCTTTTTTGTGGAGCTGCTCGCTGTGCTGCGGGTTGAAAACCACCTGGGTCACGCCTTCCCTGTCACGCAGGTCTATGAATATGACGCCGCCGTGGTCGCGGCGCACGTCAACCCATCCCATCAAAATAATAGATTCCCCGATATCTTCCTTTCTTAGTTGGGCGCAGTGATGCGTCCTGCGCCATTCCCCCATAAGTTCTATCATAAAGTCTCCTTTATATATCAAAGTCTATCAAATTTAATATTATATCATAATATATTGTTTTGTCAAATAAAAAAACCCCTGCGCGGGGTTTGTTTTGATGCTGTGCAAAAAACAGGCTGCGCAGGGGTTTCAGATTATCTCTTTGAGAACTGGAATTTGGCGCGGGCGCCTCTCTGCCCGTATTTCTTTCTCTCTTTTTCTCTGGGGTCGCGCCTAAGGCAGGATGCCTTGCTCAGGGTTGGTCTCAGATTCAGGTCGATCTGGATCAGCGCGCGGGAAATCGCCAGTTTCATCGCGTCCGCCTGCGCGTAAGTGCCTCCGCCCTTCACGTCAGCGTTCACATCGAACTTGCCTTCTGTTGACGTGAGCTGGAACGGCAGCTGGACCTCGCACTGCATAGCGTTTGTGTAGAAATACTCGGCCATGTCCTTGTCATTCACGGTTATTTTACCGGTGCCCGAGACCACGGTAACCGTCGCAATTGAGGTCTTGCGCCTTCCTGTTCCTAAAAATAAGTCGGCCATTTTCTTTCCCTCTCTTAAATAAATTAAGCACATAATGATCAGTAAATCTGTGAAATTCGTCGTTTATCGACATGGCCCGCAAAGAATGTTGCGAAGCAAAGATCATTTTATAAAATCGGAGTGATCATTCTTGTATTTCGAGAGTCTCAAATTTCTGGTTAAGTCCGTGCTCCGCGCCGGCGTAAATTTTAAGGCGCCTCATCGCCTTGCTCTGCAGCCTGTTATGGCGCAGCATCCCGTGCACTGCGTGCCTTATTATTTCGCAGGGCTTTTCTCTCAGCATCCTCTCAAACGGGATCAGCTTGTGGCCGCTCGGGTAACCGCTGTGGCGGAAGTAGATTTTCTGCTCCGACTTCCTGCCCGTTACCCTGACGCCGCTTGCGTTCACTACCACAACGATGTCACCCATGTCCTTTGACGGGTCAAAATCAGGTTTGTGCTTTCCCCGCAGGATCCTGACTATCTTTGTGGCCATCCTTCCCAGAATTTTGTCCTTCGCGTCCACGAAATAATATTTTCTTTCCATTTTTTTACTCTGAAACCTAAAAATTTATTTTTTAAATAAAAATCCTTCACTCATAATTCATAACTCATAATTCATAATTTAAAAAGGCTTCTTATCATATATTATCCTGCCCTTTTTGAAATGCTCTTTAAGGTATCCGGGCAGGACGAACATCGCCTCGTGAATTTCCGGGTTGTAGAACCTGAGCTTCCCTTCCAGCTTTCTTTCTTTGATCCTTTTACGCGCTGATTCCGATTGCCTCAGGGGTATATCTGTCGATGATGCCATGCAGTAACCCCAGGGGCCCACGAACGATGGAACATCTGCCTGGTAGGGAAGGACGTTCCTGAAAACTGATCTGAGCGTCCTGAAAACGTGCGCGAATCCTTTGAGCATGTTAAGATTGGTGCTGCCGCACTGCACGGTGAGTATGCCGCCGGGCGCGAGCTTTCTGCTGACGATCTTGTAGAATTCACTTGTGAATAAAAGAGCCGCCGGGCCTTGCGCGTCCCCTGGGTCGCAGAGGTCAAGTATGATGCAGTCGAAAGTTTCCTTTGTTTCTTTAAGGAATTTGCGCGCGTCCCGGAAATATAATCTGACTTTTGGGCTTACGAAAGCCCCGCGGTGCCACTGGAAAAGGTGGCGCTTCGCGATATCTATGACTTTTTTATCTATGTCAACGGCTATTATTTTTTTTACACAGGGATGCTTGAGGATCTCCCTCAGGCTTGCCCCCTCGCCGGTCCCGCCCACAAAAACATTCCTGGGAGCCGGGTGGGACAAAAGAGCCGGGTGGACAAGGGCTTCGTGGTATATGAATTCGTCCAGCTGCGCGGACTGGATCTTCCCGTCAAGGAAAAGGCACCTTCCGTACGGAAAGGTATCCAGTATTAGGATGTCCTGATATTCCGATTTATATTTTCCGACCAACCCCTTAATGCCGTACATGTGCGCTTCAGCGGGGTTGAGGAATTCAATGTACCAGTTGGGATCCTTCTGTCCTTTTTTATTCATGGCAAGAAATAAAAAACCACTCTTCTTCTGTTTCTGCGTTTTCAGTTTCTTTGCAGGAAGAGTGGCAGATTCTTATCTCTTGCAGGCAAGAACTTCTTCTCGCTGCGTTACCGCGCCCGCATACTCGTTGGCCGTCGGGATCACTCCCCTCTTCATTTCGACCATTGCTGAACTTTTCGCCCTGAACTTCGAGATGATGTGGTTACAGGCAAGGTCCGCTCTTATGTCTTCGCCGCAGGTGAAGATGTCAATAGCGGCATACTCGTATTCGGGCCACGTATGAACGGACAAATGAGACTCAGCGATGATCACAACTCCGCTGACACCGTGGGGACTGAAACGATGAAAAGCTGTTTCCACGATGCGAGCGTTCGCAAGAAGAGCGGCTTCCGTGAGAATATCCTTTATCTTCTTGGTGTCGTTGAGGACAAAAGCATCACAACCATAAAGTTCTAACAGAACGTGATGGCCTAATGCGTCCAATTCTTCGTCTCACCCCCTCTTTTAGTATCCAGCAATCAGTCAACCTGCCGAACCAACCACTGCTTACTTTATTTCACGCTCTCCTGTTTCTTCTTTGCTCATTGTCATATACAGGAATTTCTTCTATTTTTATTTTTTATTATTATATATTATACATTATTTTCTTCAAAAGTCAAGAAAAAAATGCAAAAAAAATGCAAAAAAATATCTTGAGAAAAAATATTTCTTTGAATTCTCCGTCGGAAAAATAAAAATAAACTATTTTTTTACCGCTTCCTGCTCGCTCAGGACAATTTTGGAAAAATCGGCGGTTAAGAAGAATAAACCCGCTATCGCGGATAAAATCGCGAGCCTGTTCGTTTTCAGGTCATTATCGTCTGTCATCACCATCACGTTGTCGAACAGATCGTCGATGGGCTTTCCGAGGTTCGCGAGAAGTTTTTCCATCGCTTCTTTGAAATTATTTTTTTCAATTTTATCTTTTACGTCATCTTTTATTTTCAAATATATTTCGTATAGAATTTTTTCTTCCTTCTCCTTCAGCAGTTCTTCGTTGACACGTTGACACGTTGACACGTTGACACGCTTGACTTCTGCTTGTTTTAAAATATTCACTACGCGCTTGAACGCGATAATAAATTTCTTGAAATCTTCGCGTTCCCTGAACTGCTGTATTACCTTTGCCCTTTCAACAGCGGTGCGCAGGTTAATGTTAAGCGCTGTTTCCATGACCGCGTCCGATTCATCGTATTCGATGCTCTCTTCTTTGAAGAGTGTCTGGACGCGCTGCCTAATGAACGACATTATTTCGCTTTTCGCGTTCTTGTTCGCGGATTTTTCCGAAACAAGCTCAAGCTCCCTGTCCACCAGGCCGTTTATCGGAAGGCTGCCTACCTGCGTAGTGCGCATCAGGATCTCTATGAGCCCCTGCGCGTCGCGCCTTGCGCCGTACGGGTCCTCTGAGCCGGTTGCCTTGTACCCCTGCGCGAAAAACGCGCAGATGTTGTCTATCCTGTCAGCTATGCCGATGACCGCTCCGGCTATGCCCGCGGGCCTGTCCGTGTATTGTTCTTCTATTGCCGCTGCCGTATTTTCGTCTTCCCCGCTTGCTTTCGCGTATATCCTTCCCATTTTGCCCTGAAGCGACGGGAACTCGCTTACAACCCGCGTGCCTATATCTATTTTCGAAAGTTCCGCTGCGCGGGATATTTTTGCAGCGGCCTGCGCGTCGACTCCAAGCAGAGAGGAGATCGCAGATGCCATCTCCTTGATGCGCAGTGATTTATCGAACATCGAACCCATTTTTCCCTGAAAGGTTATATTCTTCAGTCTTTCAAACCTTGCGTTCAGGTCCTCCTTTGCGTCATGTTCATAAAAATATTTCGCGTCAGCAAGCCTTGCGGTAAGTACAGACTCGTTACCTTTCCTTATAGCTTTCTCCGCGCTTTTAAGCGGGTTGTTCAGGACAGAAATAAATTTCGCCTCAAGCTTCTCGTTTTTCTCAACCGGGAAAAATCTTTCGTGGCCCATCATGCATGTTTTTACAAGCTCAGCCGGCAGGTCAAGGTACTCCTTCGAAAAAACTCCTGTCACTGCGCGCGGCCATTCAACCAGCCCGGCGACTTCCGCGACAAGTTTCCTGTGCGCAAGATCAACGCTATCAGTATGTTCGCACTCAATCGCTTTTTGTGTCTGCAGCATTATGGATTCTTCCCTTACATCCTGGTCAAGCATCACATACGCTTTTGCAAGCGTTTTCTTAAACTCTTCGATGCCGGCTTCTTTTATTTTTATCTTTCTGTTCGCTGCAAGCCGGTTGCCGCAGGTTATATTCGAAGAATCCAGGCCGAAAACCCTGAACTTCACTATTTCTTTTCCGTAGAGAGCGAGGATCCATCTCACAGGCCTTGAAAAACTTAATTCCTTTTCCTGCGGCCAGCGCATTGTCTTCTCGAAAATCGCGCCAATGCTTCTTATCAACGCGGGCAGCAGTTCCTTCAGGTATGCTTTGGTGTCTGTGCCCCCGGATGTCTTTTCAACGCATACGTATTCGCCGCCCCCCCTGGTCTCATTCCGTTCGATCTTCAGGTCTTCCGCGCGGGCATCCCGGGATTTCGCGAAACCAATTGCCGCGGGGGTGAATTTTCCTTCCTTGTCAAAAGCGACATTTTTTGGCGGTCCAAAAACCTTTTCCTTATATATATCAGTCTTGCCTGCCAGGTCCTCAGCGCAGATCACGATACGCCTTGGCGTTGTATAAAGCATCAGCCTGCCATGTTTTAGGCGGCTAAACCCCCTTTCATCCAGGTTGGCGAATTTTTCCCTTATAAGCGCCTGATGGAAAACCGGCAGTTCCTCGCATCCTATTTCTAGTAGTAGGTTCTTCTTTTGCGTTGACACGTTGCCTGCCCGCCAACGCTTTCTAGGTGGGACACGTTGACACGTTGACACTCTATTTCTCCTTCTTATTTCTTTCCTCAACAAGTTGAGGCTTCCCAATGTATAATTCCGCGCATCTTCTCGCAAGCACCCTTATCCTTCCCAGCATTGACGCCCGCTCTGTCACGCTTATCGTTCCCCTTGAATCCAGCAGGTTGAACGCATGGGAGCATTTCATCACGTATTCGTAGGCAGGAAGCACAAGTTTCGCTTCAAGCATCCTTCTGGCTTCGCCTTCATACAGGTCAAACAACTTCAGGAGCGTCTGGACGTCCGCAAGTTCAAAATTATATTTGGAGAACTGCTTTTCTACTTCAAGCTGTATATCCCCGTATGTTCTCCCCCCTCCCCACTCTATATCATATATATTATTCTTTCCTTGAATATATATAGCAATGCGCTCAAGCCCGTATGTGAGCTCCACGGAGACCGGGTCAAGGTCTATTCCCCCTGCCTGCTGGAAATACGTGAACTGGGTTATCTCAAGCCCGTCCAGCCATACCTCCCAGCCCAGGCCCCACGCCCCAAGCCCCGGCGATTCCCAGTTATCCTCCACAAACCTGATGTCGTGGTCTTTGCGCTTTATTCCCAGCGCCTCAAGGCTTTCAAGGTAGATCTCCTGCGCGTCCGCGGGTGCGGGCTTCAGTATCACCTGGAACTGGTAATGCTGCTGCACCCGGTTAGGGTTATCCCCGTACCTTCCGTCATCAGGCCTTCTGGACGGCTGGACGTAAGCCGCGTTCCACGCGTCTTTGCCAAGCACGCGCAGGAATGTAGCGGTATGGAAAGTCCCGGCGCCCACCTCTATGTCGTAGGGCTGAAGTATCACGCAGCCTTTCTTTGCCCAGTAGTCTTCAAGCTTCCGTATTATTTCCTGGAAACTTAAAATCCGTGCATCGTCCATCGTGCATCGTCCCTCGTTTAAAAAGATGCCAGATCCTGGATCCTGGATGTCAGATGAAGGAATTCCAATTTAAATAAATACCTTAACCTAGGATCTGAAATCTAGCATCTAGGATCTGTATTCACAAAACCAAATTAATTATACCATATATTTTTTAAAATTGCAAGGTTTCTATCTCGTAAACTAACTCTGTAACCACGGATTAGCACAGATTCTCACGAATTTCCACGGATTTTAAACTGTGCGAACTTTATATACTTTTAAACGATGAACGAAGAACGATGCACGATGCACGTTTTTATTTAAGGAGGCTCGCGGCATCCACGTTCTTGATATCGCTGAACTTATCGAAGTCTTCTTCTTTGTCCTCGTATTCCGCCTTTATAGCCCTTACCTCGTCCATCGCGCACAGGAACGCGTCAAGCAGGTCAGGGTCAAAATGTTTTCCGCGGCTGTCCTTCATTATGGCAAGCACCTTTTCTTCGGGGAACGCGTCCTTGTAGCATCTTTTGCTGGAAAGCGCGTCGAACACGTCAGCGATCGCCACGATCCTTCCCTCAATGGGTATGTCCGTGCCTTTAAGGCCCAGCGGGTAACCTGTCCCGTCCCACTTCTCGTGGTGGGTGAGCGCCGCGATCCTTGACATTACAATAACGGCCTCTTTTGAATCCTTTAAGATAAGCGCGCCGATAAGTGAATGCTTTTCCATCTCCTTCCTTTCCTCGGGTGTCAGGATGCCCGGCTTCAGCAGTATCGCGTCCGGCACGCCAAGCTTTCCGATATCGTGCATGGGCGACGCCCAGAAAAGCAATTCAGCCTTCTCGCTGTCAAGCCCCGCCTTTTTTGCCATAAGCCTGCAGTAGCTGCTGACGCGCTTAATGTGGTTCGCGGTTTCCTTGTCTCTGTAACCCGCTGCCGCGCTCAAGCGGAATATCGTTTCCAGCTGCGCGTTCTTAAGGTCCTTTGTGAGCTTCGCGTTCTGTATGGCAACTGATGCCTGTGAAGAAAAGGAGGAGGTTATTTTAAGGTGGTCGTCCGTGAACGGGACAACCTTATCCGCGTCCATCGAGTTTATCAGCTGCAGGATCCCGATAACATTGTTTTCCCTGTCCAGCATCGGTATGACAAGCATGGACACGGTATTGTATTCGTTCTTTTTGTCAAAGCTGGGGTCATAACTGCATTCAAGGTTTTCCGGTATGCAGTGGACATTGCTGATGTTGAGCGGCTTGCCTGTGAGCGCCACGTACCCGGACATGCTTTTCTTTGTTATGGGCATCTCAAAGCTTTTGAACATCTGCCGCGTTTTGGCTTCGCCCCATCTTTTGAAAAACGTGTTGTTGCGGCTCACCTTGAAGATCAGCTTGTCTCCTTCGGCCAGGTATATCGAGCCGCCGTCCGCGTTTGTCAGCCTCTGCGCCTCCATCAGGATCATGTCAAGGAGCTTGTCCAGGTCGTGCTCCCCCGAAAGCGCTATTCCCACGTTCAGAAGCTCCTCAAGAATATTGGTTATCATTCTATCTCCTTAAATAATGATTACACCGATTTCTGAAAGATGATTACACAGATTAAAGATTTCCACGAAGGCACGAAAGTATCACGAAAGCACTCCGCCCCGATGGACATCGGGGCGAGACTTCGCCCACCTGAAAGGATGGGCGAGGAAATCATAAAAATATTTTACAGGGATCTTCGAGAGAGATTTAAAAAGCTCAGCCACGGATTTCCCCCTGCAGCCCGCCAATATTCGTGGCGGGCTCAACGCAGGGACCTTCGGGTCAGAACCAAGCTGATGACCCTACGGCACGGATTTATAACTTTGTAAACTATATAAACTCTGTAAACTATGTAAACTTAAGTAGTTATTTCTTTACCAACTTAATCTCCGCTTCTTTAAGTATCGAAAGCGCGAGCTTGTCCGGATACTCGCCCTTGTAAACAATCTTTTTTATTCCGGCGTTGATAAGCATCTTCGCGCAGGCCACGCAGGGCTGGTGCGTGCAGTACAGCACAGAACCGTTCAGGCTTATGCCTGTAAGCGCCGCCTGGATGATCGCGTTCTGCTCCGAGTGCAGGGCGCGGCACAGCTCCTGCCTTTCGCCTGAAGGGATCTTCAGCTTGTTGCGCAGGCAACCGGTCTCGCTGCAGTGTTTAAGGCCTCTGGGCGCGCCGTTGTATCCCGTGGTAAGCATTCTTTTATCCCTTACTATCACGCAGCCCACCTGCCTGCGCAGGCAGGTTGAGCGCTGCGCCACAAGCTCCGCGATCTTCATAAAATATTCGTCCCACGACAGTCTTTTCTTCATGTTGCTCCCTTTTAATTTCCTTATATCCCTCGCCCCTTTGTGGGAGAGGGTGGCGGGTGAGGGGTTAGAAAATGATTTCGGTCCTTTTTATTTCCGCTATACCAACTCCCGGCAGAAGAGCGCCTGCAACTTCGTCCGGCCTTGCCTGCCCTTCCCTCATCATTTTCAACAGGACATCAAGGATAACGCACCCGTTCAACCCGGATTCGCTGAGCTCAATGCTTTCAATTCCCGGCCTTATGTTCACGGTCTTGTCAACTTTCGGCGTCTTCCTTCTCACCATTATTTCATTTTTCTTAAGGAGTTCCTGTATTTCATTTTGCAATTTGCAATTTGCAATTTGCAATTTGACTTTTATTTCGTATCTCACGTATCTAACAGCATTTACGATCGCCGGCGCCGCCAGCATTATCTCCTGGGCTTCTTTCAGCTCGATCCCCCGCGGCATCTGGGATGAAAACCTTTTCGCGAACTCCCCCAGTTCCATCCTTTCCGAGAGCAGGACGTCGCACAGCTCGCAGTCGCTCAGCATTCCCACTGAAAGCGGGACTCCGGGCAGGATAAGCGGAAGAGAGTGGAAACTTTTTGAGAAGGCGAACGGTATCTCGGCGCGGCGTAAAGCCCGCGCAAGAAGGCGCTGCAGGTCCAGGTGCGATATGTATTTCAGTTCCTCTCCCCTGCTGTACTTGACGCGAAACCTCTGCTTCGCGTCAGCTGGAAGCTGAATGCTGGATGCCCGAAGGTACTGGATGTTTTCATCTTTGACGTCCGACGTACGACGTACGACGTACGACGGTTGTTTGCTTTCGCAAGCGCCGCACTCGTTACACTCCCCGGATATGCAGTTCGGCGTAACTATTCCTTCCTTCGCTTTCCTGCTTTCTGAAACCAGGAAATCTTTGCTGACCAGCGTGTCTATGTGGTCCCACGGCAGGACTTCGCCGTACTCCCTTTTCCTGTAAAGGTAGAAAGCCGGGTCAGTGCCTGCTTTCTGGAAAGCGTCCTCCCATACGGCAAACCCGGATATTTTTTCTTCCTGCGCGTCAACCTGCGCCCCGCTCTTCCACGCGTAAAAGAGCGCCCTGCCCAGCCGCCTGTCACCCCTGGCAAAGATCCCCTCAAGGTAGCTCATTTCGGGCCTGGACCACCTTACTTCTGTTTTTCTTAGATCCAAAAGAAGTTTCTGCTGTTTTTCTTTTAAAGCTCCTATGCCATCCTGCGGTTCCCACTGGAAAGGCGTGTGCGGCTTTGGGACGAACGAAGAAATGCTCAGGCGCAGGCTTGCTTTCGGGTTCACCCTCTGCCCCGGCCTGCGCAATTCCCTTGCAAGGTCCACAATGCCTTTCAGGTCATCGCCGGTCTCTCCTGGCAGCCCTATCATGAAATAGAGCTTACACGAATCCCATCCGGAGTTGAACGCGCTGCCCGTGCTTTCGAAAAGGTCTTTTTCGCTCACGCCCTTATTTATCGAGTCCCTCAGCCTTTGTGTCCCGGCTTCAGGCGCGAAAGTGAGGGTCGGCCTGACCCGCATGCCCATTGATATGAGCCGGGCAAGCTTCACGGAAAAGCTCCCGGGCCGCAAAGACGGAAGCGAGATGCTGATCCCCTTGCCCGAGTATTTCCCCGCGATCCAGGAAACAAGCCCTTCTATGCCGGGAAAATCGCACGCGTTAAGCGCGAGCAGGGAGATCTCCTCCCACCCGGTGTTTGACATAAGCTCCTGTATTAACTCCCGCGCGCGCTCTTCGGAACGCGCTCTCGCAGGCCTGGTTATCATCCCTGCCTGGCAGAACCTGCATCCCTGGCAGCACCCGCGCAGGATCTCAAGCACAGCCCTGTCGTGTATGATCGACTGGAACGGCACAACCGGTTTTATCGGGCAGAACGCCGCGTCAAAATCCGCGATGAACCTTTTTCTGACCCTGGGTGCAACGCCTTCATATTTCGGCTTTACGGAACTGATCGTATTGTCCGGGTTGTATTGCACATCATAAAATGCCGGCACATACACCCCTTCTATCCCCGCTATTTCCCGTAGTAAATTTTGCCTTTTGTGTTTTGACTCTGACACGTTGACACGTTGACACGTTGACACGATTTCTAAAAGGGCTTCCTCTGCTTCGCCTATCACAAAAAGGTCGAAAAACTCCGCCATCGGCTCCGGGTTGAAAGCGCACGCCCCGCCGGCTATCACAAGCGGCAGGTCATCGCCTCTTTCTTCTGATAAAAGCGGCAAGCCCGCAAGATCAAGCATTTCAAGCACGTTCACGTACGACATTTCATACTGCAGGCTGAACCCGATTATGTCAAAATCCCTTACAGGCGTGTGGGTTTCAAGGCTGAACAGCGGGATCTTGTTCTCCCGCATCCTGCCTGCCATGTCAGGAGCAGGAAGATACACCCTTTCCGCGGTAACGCCTTCCTGCTGGTTGAGCAGGTGGTAAAGGATGTTCATCCCGTAATGCGACATCCCGATCTCATACACATCCGGGAAAGCTAATGCGATCCTTATTGGACGTACGACGTTCGACGTTCGACGTTCGACGGAATTCCATTCGTTGCCAACGTATCTTGTGGGCTTGCTGACAGACCCCAATATATTTATAATAGATTCATTTGTGGTATTCATTAGACTTTATAAATTTTCTCATATCTATTATATATCATTTAGGGCAAAAGTCAAGGAATTGCGGTTTTTGGCAAAAAATAGCCCCCCTTCTCCTTTTTTCAGTCCTGCAGCCACGAAAGAAGTTCGCTTGCCCGCATATTTTCGGGAAAAACCTTATCCCTTAATTCCGGCCAGTGCTCTTTGATGAGATCCACCACTTCGCGACTCAGCTTCTTCATTTCGTCTTCGGTTAAAAGGAACCAGAGATAAACCTTTGCTTTTAGAAGGGCATATCTGTCATAGTACTTATTCAGTTTTTCTTTTTGTTCCTGGCTTGCTCCCACGGGATAATATCTCGGGATATTGTCCGCCCCGTTCTTAAATAGCTTTGCCCTCGCTTCTTCCCCCTCCGCCGCTTCCTTTAAGAACGCTTCCTTTAATTTATTAAGGTCGTCGTAAGGCGGCAGGTCGTCATTGTACCACCTGATAGTGTCGTAATACCCGAAGAGCAGTTCCACGAGGAACCCTTTCTGCTCTTCTTCATAATCGTCGTCGTGGTTTAATTCCCTTTCCTTTTTCTTTTTTATCTCCTCTTCGGTGAACAGGACCAGGCTCAGTTTCGCGGACCCGGCAGCGTTTATTTTTACCGTTCCCAGCTCAAACTCGCAGCTGTCCATGTCCATGTCTTTCCCGTCCAGGAGGATTTCGCTTGCGTAGATCTCCTTCTTGCAGTTGTTGCAGTAAAAACGCACGTGCCTTGAAGGTTTTATCTCTTCGGCGCGCAAAGAGTCCGCGACAATGCATTCGCCTGGCGGCGTGGGCTTGATGTCAAACTCGATCGAGGTTGAAGCCCACGTGCTCAAGCCTTTCAGGTCCGTGCTCCCGCATTCCTTGCATTTTATCTCCATTTTTACCCCCTGGCGCTGCGCGCCATGATTACGGTGATTTAGAAAGAGATTATAGTGATTATTTTAAAAAGCCAGGATTTAAATTCGTGGAAATCCGTGATAATCCGTGGTTGCAAAGGTAGTTAGCCGGCCTTTTCCTCCATCCTGGCAGCTATCCCTTCCACGATCTCTTTTTCCAGCACGATCTTGCCCTGGTTCTGCGAAGCCTTGTCCATCCTTTCGAAAAGCATCGGGGAAAGCAGGTTTTCCATTATCGCCCTCAGCCCTCTTGCCCCGGATTTTCTTTTCAGCGCCTGCTCTGCTATTAATTCAAGCGCCTGCCGCGGTATCTCCAGGTCTATGTCGCTTGCCTTGAAAAGCTCCACGTACTGCTTGACAATGGCGTTGCGCGGTTCTGTCAGGATATTCACAAGCTCTTCCTTTGTCAGGCTTTCCATAGGCACGATCGTGTGGAACCTGCCAACGAATTCAGGCGTAAACCCGTAGTTGATCAGGTCTTCCGTAGTTATATGCCTGAGAAGCGAGCCTTCCGCGAGAGCTCCGCTGCTGTCCGGCGTTTCGAACCCTATCCGCTTGCCGCTCATCCTTTTCCTGATTATATCCTCCAGGCCGTCAAAAGCGCCGCCTGCTATGAAAAGAACGTTTCTCACGTTCATGGCCACTGAAGGGGAGAGAAAATGCCTTCCGTTGTAATGGATCATCTCGCCGTCAAGCAGTTTAAGCAGTTCCTGCTGGACGCTCTCACCGCTCACGTCCTTGTTCCCGGCAAAGTGGCCGCCTCCCGGATTCCTTCTTACCAGCTTGTCCACCTCGTCAATATACACGATGCCCCTTTCCGCCATCCTGATGTTGTTTTCGGCGCTTTTCACAAGCCTGACAAGCATCTCTTCTACATCCGCCCCAACATACCCGCTTTCCGTGTACTGGGTTGCGTCGCAGAAAGCGATCGGCAGCTTGAGCGTGTTCGCGAGCATCCGGCAAAGGAATGTCTTGCCTACGCCGGTGGGGCCTATTATAAGGATATTGCTTTTGTCTATCCTGTCCGCCGGCTTCCTTTCTTCATTGAGCTTGATCCTTTTTAAATGCTGGTACAAAGCGACCGAGATCATCCGTTTCGCGTAATCCTGCCCCACAACGTATCTGTTCAGCCCCGAATAGATCTGCCGCGGCCCTGAAACAGACGGAAGCTTCTGCCTTGTTTTTTTCCTGGCAGGTTTTTTCCCGCTTTTCTCGCCCAGTATTTTTAAAAGCTTGTCAGGCCTGATCCTGATGAAATAGCACCTGTATGCCAGGTCATTGGGCAGCATAAGAATTATCTTCTTCCGGTAAAGCCCGGAATCGATCTTGAAATAATGCCAGTATTTTATCGCTTCCTCTGTTTTACCCAGCGTGAGCAGGTTCAGCATCCGTTTCGGGTCCTGGTATTCTGTTGAGCACATGCTTTCCCCGTAAGTCAAGATCATAAGGATCTTTCTTTCGTCTTCGCTTAACTTGTGCTTTTTGACAAGCTCCTCAAGCGGGATGCTGATTTTCCTTCGGATGGATTCAGCCGCCTTCCTGCTGATCCTGCCTCTCAGCTCTTCAATGGGATCTGCCTGTTCAGGCTTATCGCTTTCTTCCGGCTTTTTTGTTGCAGGCACCGGCCCGCGGCTTGCCTCGTTTGCCTTGCGCTCTATCATCTTGACAAGCTGAAAACAATCCTGCAAATATTCCCTGTTGCTCCCGTAATATTCTTCCATGGCGTCTCCCTGTTTAAGAAATTTATTTCAATTTGAAATTTACAATTTGAAATTTACAATTTGAAATGTTTTTAGTTAATCCCCTACTTTCTCTGCCTGATCACTTCGTCAATGATCCCGTATTCCCTCGCCTCTTCCGCGTCCATGTAAAAATCCCTGTCAGTGTCTTTCTGAATACGCTCAAACGGCTGGCCCGTGTGCCTGGAAAGTATCCTGTTCAGCCTGTCCTTTGTTTTCAAAATCTCCTTCGCGCGGATGCCCACGTCAGAAGCCTGGCCCTGCGCTCCCCCAAGCGGCTGGTGTATGAGTATTGAGGCATTGGGCAGGGCAAGTCTCTTGCCTTTCGCCCCTGCTGCCAGCAAAAGCGCTCCCATGCTTGCCGCCTCTCCCACGCACAGCGTTGAGATCTTCGGCTTTATATACTGCATCGTGTCGTAGATCGCCAGGCCCGCGGTCGTGATGCCCCCCGGCGTGTTTATGTAAATGCATATGTCCTTTCCCGGGTCCTCCGCCTCAAGGAACAGGAGCTGCGCCGTCACGATATTAGCCTTCACGCTGTCGATCGGCGAACCGATAAAAACTATCCTGTCCTTGAGCAGGCGCGAGTAAATATCGCACGCCCTTTCCCCTCTCGGGGTCTGCTCCACTACCATCGGCACAAGTTCCATCTTTCCCTCCCTTTAGATACAGTCACGCGTCATGAGTCATGTGTCATGAGTAAAATATTTGATTAAAGGTTTAATAGATTAACGGATTAAAGGTTAAGATCCGTGCAAATCCGTGGCTGAATCTTTTTAAGTTCTCTTAAGCCTGCCCGCCGATCTTGGTGGAGGGTTCCCTGTTCAAAATGTCTTTCAATCTGTAACTGGACACTGGTCACTGGGCTTGCCCGCCAATTTTGCTGGGCGGGACACTGGCCACTGTTTTATCTGCCTCAAACCCCATCTTCACCTTCCCGTTTGACAGGAACGAAACTGACCCGAGCAGGTCTTCCCGCAAAATTGCTATCTTGCCCCCGGTTTTGTCGCGGAACACCCTTTCAGACGCCTTTATAAAGGCGCGGGTCACAACTTCCCTTACAGCCGCGCAGGAAAGCCCGTTCGCGGCATCAGCGATCTCTTCCAGGTCCGCGTCCTGCTCGAATTCAAGGCTCTTGCCATACATTTTCAGGATGCCCAGCCTTGTTGCGTGATCCGGGTTGTCGAACCGGACCTTCACGTCGAACCTTCCCGGCCTTTCTGAGATCGCCTTATCCAGCACTTCCGGGAAATTCGTAGTAGCGATGGTAATAACATGCTTATTATTCTCAAAGCCGTCCAGCTCGTTCAGGAAAGCGCCAAGCCTGGCTTTGGAGTCCGTTCTTTCTTCGCCCACAAGCAGGTCAATATCCTCCAGGAAAACGATGCAGGGCGAAATGCGCCTCGCGAGTTCATACACCGCTGCGAAAGCGTCGCTCCTGCAGTTATGCTCCAGCCAGAAAATATGCTTGCTCGTTGCCCATATGAAATTGATGCCGGACTGGCAGGCAAGTATCTTGCCCGCAAGGGTCTTGCCGTTGCCCGGAGGGCCGTGAAACAGTATCCCTCTTTTGCAGGGAATGCCGTGTTCCTGAAAGAACGCCCGGTTTTCAAGGAAGAAGGATATGTTGTGCCTTAGTATTTCCGTTACCCCGTCACCCAGGAAAGCGTCTTCCCACGCGTAATTTTTACCCAGCTCAAATATCTGGCCTGTCCCGTTAAAAAGCGTTCCCTTGACACCGTTTAACGCTTCTTCTATCCGCCTGACAAACAGCACCGCTCCGCCCAGGTTTGACCTGTCCGCGTAAACCCGCAGGATCACTTCATAGGTAAGCCAGTTGTTGTAAAATTCCGCAACTATTTTCCCGCCGTCTTTTGACCGCAGGTAAACAAACTCCCTTCTCGTGGTTATGCCGATATCGCGTTTCGCGCTTCCGTCTTTTCCCGGCGAATAGACAAAGGGGGACGAAGGCTCGTAAGCGTACCAATCATTGTGCTGGGCTGTGCTCATCGCGAAGTGAAGGTCCGCCCCGGTATCATAATTGTCGTTACAGATCGAGGCGATCTTGGTCTCAAGCTGCGAATTTTTTATCTTGGGGAAGCATACCTCGTATTCCTTGCCGATTAAGCCCAGGATCGACCTTTCCACAATGCCGCCGAAAGTGGCAGGATAGTTTTGCACAACCGTCTCTATGTCCGCGTCAGTTTCACATTCAAGGAACTGTTTTACCGGCTTTGCCAGCGGTGGCAGCTCTATTGGGATCGGCCCGTTAAACCGCACGTTCATTTCCTTTTCCATTATATCCTCCCGCGCCCCGATGCCCATCGGGGCAAGGTCTCGCCCGCTGAAAAGACGGGCGGACAGTAGGTTCAGTGGCGTGCTCCTCTCTATAATATATACTCGCTTCACCGCCATTCCGCTGCAAACAGTCATTAGTCATTAGTTTAAAAACTAAAAGATATTCATCCGTGCAAATCCGTGCCGGAGAACCATCGGCCCAGCTCTGGTTCGTAGGCCCCAGCGTTGTGGTTTCGCAGAAACCCGCAGGGGGCAAAGTAATTTAAGTTCTCTTAAGTTCCCTTTTAAAATCTCGTGCTTGAACTTAAACTTTTGCAATTTGCAATTTAAAATTTGACTTTTGCAATAGTAAGTTAATCCTGCTATGGACAATGGACTATGGTCTATGGGCTGGTTCAGCGTCCGCGGTAAACCCTATCATCCCTTTCACCCTCTGCACGAACTCAGCAGCTCTTTCCAGGTGCTCTTTCCCGACAACCACCTTTCCGTCTGTAACAGACCCTGTTTCATATGCCGTTACCAGGCTGCGCGTGACAACCTCCTTCATGGCCGCGCACGAGAAGCCCTCTGTTTTTTCCGCTGTTTCCCCAAGATCGGCGCTGCTGTCAAGCACCAGGTTCTTTGTGAAAAGCTTCAGGAGCTTGATCCTTGTTTCAAAGTCCGGGTTTGGGAACTCAATCCTTATGTCAAACCTTCCAGGCCTTCCCAGCGCCTCGTTTATGGCTTCCGGGTGGTTCGTTGTGGCGATCGTTATCACGTTTTCGTTCTCCTCGATCCCGTCCAGTTCCTGGAGTAGTGTTCCCAGCCTGTGCGTGTTCTCTCCTATAACCAGGTCAATGTCTTCAATAAAAACTATCGAAGGTGAAATAACCCTTGCAAATTTGTATATCCGGATTAAATCGTCATCCCGCCAACCGGAAACGAAGTTCTTGTTGGTGCAGAGTATAAAGCAGACTTTTGTCTGGTTTGCGATTATCTTTCCTGTAAGGGTCTTGCCGTTGCCCGGGGGCCCGTAGAACAGCAAACCTCTTTTTATGGGTATGGAGTTGGCGGCAAGAAACGCGCGGTTTTCCTCCTTCATAAATCCTAAGACTTGGGATTCTATCGTTTCAATTATCTGCCTGCTCAATACCGCCTCTTCCCAGCCGCGTTTTCCGGCTATCGTTATCCTTTGTCCGTTACCGTCAAAAACGCCTTTTGTCCGGCTCAATCCTTTCTCTATTTCGGAAAAAAATTTAAGTGCGTTCTCAATATTATCGCGGGTGACCGTTGCCATAATATGCATAATATTATCTCCGCGCGAATCAATGTTTATCTTGAGCCTGCAGTTGTCTTTTGATATCAAAAGCAAACCCTCCACAATGGGATAGTCCGCCTTGCATATGTCCCCGTCAAAAACCATCCCAAGTGGCTTTGACCACCACATCGCCTCGGTATCCGCGAAGCGCAATTTCATGCCGCCCATATCTATCAAACGGTAATCCCTGACCGATCTTTCCAGATTTTCCGTTATCCTTATATCCGGGAGAAACTGCCTGTATTCGGTCCTTAGCAGCTCTTCAAGGATTATGCCTATTATTTCCTTTAAGATACGCGGGTAGGTCCTTCTTATCTCTGCTATTTCAGACAGCTTTTCGCATCCCAGGAAAGACTTATTGATATCAAGGCGCGGCAGATCTATCGCGACAAAAGGTTTGTACATCCCATTCCCATTATTCTCTCTCATATCCCCTCCCGTGCCCCGATGCCCATCGGGGCGAGGTCTCGCCCGCTGAAAAGACGGGCGGACAGTAGATTCAGTAGCCTCTCTCTAATATATACTGATATGTTTCTCAATTTGCTGCAATGTCATCTTTAACCTTTTTAACCTTTAACCCCTTTAACTCTTTAACTGTTCCAGCAGTTTTACCGCCCCCACCCCCAGCGTCCCTGCCGGGCATTCCGCCGAACATTCCCCTTCATCCGCGTCAAATTTCCTTTTCTCCCAGTAATCCAGGAATTTCCTGCTTAGCTTTCCCGGCTCTTCACTCTTGGGATCAGGGTTGGGCTGCAGGGTAATGTAAGAGGTCCTTACAACGAACTTTATGGGCACAGGGTCTGTAGCTTCGCATTTGTAAATAGCTATGCCTCCCTGAAGCTTTGTGGCTTCCAAGGCTGACGCAAAAGTATCAAAAACAAATAGCCTGGTATTCTCAATCTTCGGTTTCACCCACTCCCCAACCTTGTATTCAACCGTCATCCGCGGTATGTAAAAGATATATGAAACCAGCTTCCCGAAGTTCTCCACCACCACCTTATAAAACTCCCTCTGCATTCTCTCTCCTCTCTGCAGTTCATTTTACAATTTGCAATTTGACTTTTGTCCCGCAGTCCCGGTTGCCTATCGGGGCGAGGTCTCGCCCGCTGAAAAGACGGGCGGACAATTTATTCAGCAGCTTCCCGCTCCAAAAAAGAACCTGCGCCTTATATCCTGCGCCGGATTAATCAGAATTATTGGCCTTCCTTTTGTTCATTTCCCTTATAACTTCTTTCCTGCCTTCCCCGTATATAAGGTTATACACGTGCTTGAAACTGGAGAAAAAGCCTATTACCACTATCATAAAAAACATCACCAGGTCTAAAAATCCGGTATACCACTTAAGTTCTTCTTTCTCTTCCATTTTTAACTCCCCGGAGCGCCATCCGCTTAGCTCTGGCGCGTAGGCCCCTGCGCCGAAGAGCCATCGTCTAAGTTCTGGCTTGTAGGTCCCCCCTGTCACTTTCGAAAAAAAGTAGGGGGGATCATGAGCAGCTGCAGGGGCAATAGGTTACCATTCACCCAGCCGGAGAATCATCAGCTCCGTTCTGATTCGTAGGTCCTGCCGTTGAGCTCTTTTGGAGCTGGCAGGATTCTGGCGCGCAGGCCCCTGCGCCGAAGAGCCATCGATTGAAGAGTCATTTGCCTCGTTCTGACTCGAAAATCCCTGTATTAAGCCCCGAAGGGGCTACAGGGACAAAATACTACTCTGGCTTGTAGGTCCCCCCTGTCACTTTCGAAAAAAAGTAGGGGGGATCATGAGCAGCTGCAGGGGCAATAAGCTATCGTTTGACTTCACTCAAAATATCCTGGTAAAGGGCATTCAAGAAGATCCAGCAACGCGCCCTCTACTTCCGGTTTCATAACCCCGGCTTTTACGCCGTATGTCCTTCGCAGCCAGGCTGCGATCTTCTTCAGCGTTTCTATCCTGAAGCGGCCCGGCTTTTCCTCCATGGCCCTGGCGCCCAGGATATATTCATTATGCTTTTTCTTGCGATGGATAAAGCACCTCAGCCACTTTTTAAATCCCACTGTCTTTAACCCTTTCTTTCTCCTGGTTTCGTTGAAAGCGTCGATTGACTCAAAATGATGCCTGCCCGGGCAAACCGGCAGTATTATCTCATTATACGCGCAGAACTTGTAAATGCTGCAAATCACGCCCTTGTTGAACGGGTCCCGCGCGCCTATCCCGGTTATATTATCCGGCTCGTTTTTATCGGCTTTTAAGCCCAGGATATCAACCACTTCGCGAGGCACCCTGAACCCCGTTCCCCCATTTTTCATTTTCATGGTTTCCCCTTTTTAAAAACAAATAACGCTTTCAACAGAATCCCCTGATTTAACGACCAGCTCTTCAGCGCTGGTGTCAAACGACGGCTCCAGGGCCTTGACCTGGGTGTAATCCTTTTCATCCTGGCTGTAGTCAATTATCTCCCTGCCGTGGGCCAGGTTAACGCTTCTCCACATAAAACCTGGATATTTAAAATAATACAGCCTTGCGGGCTTTCCTTTTATAAAGGTATACGCGGTCCAGCATAATCCCCGCCTTTCCTCCTGGATCCCGCCGAAACGGTAATGACCCCCGCTGAAACGGGAAGGCAGTTCTTCGAAATTCTCCGGTTTTTTCAAAATAAGCTTGTCGAAAACAAAGACTTCCAGCCACTCGGCTTTGCAGGCCAGGCACGCGACGTATTTATCCTCGACTTTGAAGAAAAGCGGCCAGTTTTTTTCCGCCCTGGAAACCAGGCCCATCATTTTCGCGCTCATGCACCAGATGCTCGTGCTGTACATCAGCTTGCCCCTGGAATAACACCTCACGCCATGAACGCACCTGTAATCATCCCATTTTACGCTTATCCTGACGGTGAAGAACTTCTTTTCGCCGTCTATGGAAAGCGTGTCAACCGGGAAAGAGATCGTCCTTGCCCCTTCTTCCATCATTTTCACCTTAGCGACCAGCGTTTCTTCCTCTGCGGCCAGGTCCTCAGCCACAAGGAACCTTTTGCCCCCGATCTCCAAATGGTTGATCCCTTTGCCGTCCTGGGTATTGAAACCCTGCACCACCTCTGTCTCCAGCTTCTCGCTCATACCTTCTCCTTCCCGGAAAAACAAAAAACCCGTGCCAAAGCACGGGTAGGAAAGAATCCGGGATGTCTCCGCTTTAGCGCCCTGTTCAAGCCGGGGCAAGTTGGTCCTTAAATCCTCGCTTTTTACCAGTTTTTGGGCTTTTATGGCCCTGTATATATATTATACCTGATCCCTGCCTTTAATGTTGCAAAATAGCCGGAAAGGCTACATTATTAACTAATTAGCTTCAATTGCTTTCAGAAATGGAAGGAGCAACTCGATAACATTGATTATATCGGAAGCAAAAGATTCGATTTCGCGCGGCTGGGTGAAATAGTCCTGGTTGAATTTCCTGCCGAAAAGCAGGACGTTGTCGCGCCATTCGTTCCTTTTCTGGCTTTCCAGGCCATCCAGGATCGCCCTTGCCTTTCTTATGCACCTGCTCACGCTTTCGCAGCAAGCCGGATCACCCTTAAGCCATTTTCCTATAGGTATCTTCTCCTGCTCCAGGATGACCGTGTAATGCTCCACGTTGAAAAACTCGGTAATATCAGGGCAATTATCGCATAATTCCCTGAACATATCCTTGAAAGCCGGGTCACTCTGCAAAAGGCTGTAGTATTTGCGCCTGTAAGGCGTTGCCTCTGTGCCAAAGTCAAGGTAGACCCTGGCGGTCCTGTTGCGGATCAGCATAACACTGATGATCGGCTTCTTTACCCTCTTGTTCTCCTTTTCTATGCCAAAACCCACTGGAAGCCATATCCAGTCGCTGCTGACCGTGAACTCGGAAACCAGGCCTGTTGTCAAACCCTTGAAATTCCTGTCTTCCGAAGCCTTGTTTTTCAGTATATTGTCAATTATTTCCTTTAATCTCCATATGATCAATGAAAACGCGTAATCATCCCTGTTAAAATCATCGGCAGAAATAGTCTCGAGCTTCTTAAGCAGCTCCTTGTCCGGCTCTGTGCGGTCATGGAACTTAAGCCCAAGCCTTGTAGTCAGTTCAGGATCAACCCTTTTTATTATATCGTCTAATTCTTCGGTCTTTCCGCTTATTAACGCCACAAGGCCTTCGAGCAGGCTTTTCAGTTCCTTCTCTTCTGAAATAAACGACCTGTGCGTTATATCATTTCTTTTCCTGACGAAATTCCAGAGCATATCCTGATTTTTCGAGTACCAGTCACCGGGGCCCCTTACCTCTTTGATCTGCTTTAACATAGAACCTATCGTGTCATCGTCTTCCGGCTCCTTCCTTTTTATCCCTATGAACTTTTTCCTGATATAGTTCTCAAGAGCAACACACCAGAACAGCTGGGCTGTGGCATAACGCCGCTTCTTGAAATGAATAACCGCGTGTTGGATCAGCTCTTCCGGTTCATAACCTACCTGCTCAGCCATTCTTATTCCCTCTTGTATTACACCTTAGCTTTGAATTACCCCGCGGCAAGCCGCGGGGGGTTAAATCATATTTTTGCTAAATTAATTAGAACCGTCCCCGATTTTAGAAAATTCGGAAATTCCGAATTTTCTCATGTTTGCTTTTTCGGCTTTTCTTCCACTATCATTATTTGGCGGATTGCCTCGAAAATCGCCGTTATATCTTCATCGTGTTTTTCTATTTTTCTTTCGAGCTCTTTTAATTTATAGGCAACCCTTGTGTGGGTGGAGAGAATTTTTCTCAATCTGGTAAAAACACGCATAATAGCAATATTGACCTGTATTGCTCTTTTACTGCTTAACACCGAGGAAAGCATGGCCACGCCGTTCTCGGTAAAAACATAAGGTAGATATCTAATGCCACCCCAACTTGAGGTGCCAAAATGGCACTTCAAGTTTGTAAATTCTTCCCTTGTAAGCTGAAACATAAAATCAGTAGGGAATCTATCTATATTTCTGCGGACCTGCCGGGTTAGTTGCTTTGTTTCTACTCCATATAATTCAGCTAAATCCCTATCCAGCATTACCTTGTGTCCGCGGATCAATAAGACCTTTTTTTCAATTATTTCCTGCGGGATTATTGCTTTCATTGTTTATCCTCTCCTTGTGAATTAAATAGAAAAATAGAACCATCCCTGCCTATAAAGAACCTTTTGCTTTTAAGAACGTTTCTTTCTTTGAACCTTTTAATCAAATGAACCCGTCCCCTTTATTTCTTCTTTCTTCCATCCCCAATCTTTTTAACAATCTTGTCAAAATCACTAATATAATTCTTATCTCTTCCTTTTCTGTATTTTTCGAATTCTTCTTCAGACTTTTGGGCGGCTTGTTCGGCGCTTATGCTTCCGGCGTTAGCCAAAAGCTTTCGTTCGCTTAACTTCAAGAATTCATCAAGTTTCGCTATCCAATCCGCCATTTTCATCAATCTGCCGTTGGTTGCCTGCAGTTCCGCGAAGTCCAGGTACAGCGACACGATCAAATTAAGCTGTTTCAGTTCATTTTCGGTAAGATAATTTTTAGCAACCCTGGTATCCTGCGCTGTAATGTAATTACCCTTAAAACTTGTAAGCCCCATCAGCGGTTTCCCGCTATCCGCGCGTTTTATGATTATCTCAGCGGCAGTATGGCCGTGAACGGCGTAGTGCATTTTATTCTGCACGGTCGCGAAAAATTCTTTGGTTAACTCGTTGTCTTCGCGGTAATCAATGCTGGTGGCGTAAATATCGGTAACTTTCTGGTAAAAATTGCGCTCACTGCTGCGTATATCGCGGATACGCTGCAAAAGTTCCTGGAAATACCGCGCTTTCTGGCCGCCCTGCTTGAGCCGCTCATCATCCAGCGTAAACCCTTTAACGATATATTCTTTCAACCGCTGTGTGGCCCAAATACGGAACTGTGTCCCGCGCAACGACTTCACCCGATAACCGACTGAGATAATGACATCAAGATTATAATAATCAATTTTTCTTTCGACCGGCCTTGTGCCTTCTATTTGAACTGTCAAGAATTCCTTGACAGTTGCCTTAGGCATTAGTTCTCCTTCCTCGTAAATATTTTGAACATGGAGGCTGATGTTCTGCTTGGTAGTCTGAAACAGTTCTGCCATCAGCTGCTGGGTCAGCCAGACCGTCTCATTTTGAAAACGAACATCAATTTTAATTTTTCCGTCTTCAGTCTGATAGATTATTAAATCAGATTTATTTTCTTTATTTTTCATCGGTCAACTCCTTTTCAACATACAGTCAAAATTAAGGAAAATAGAACCGCCCCTGCCTATAAAGAACCTTGGGTCTTCTCCAAATGTTGTCGTATAATACAATAAATACAATGAGTATATAATAAGGGCCTTTGCGCAGCAGACCTAAGCGCAGGCGCAGCTGCAAATTCCCGATTGCGATAAGGAGGAAAGCCGAAACTGACCGACGAAGCTTGATTCAGCGAACCCCGATAAGGGAATTTCGGAAGGAGT
>MNUP01000052.1 GCA_001871075.1 Candidatus Desantisbacteria bacterium CG1_02_49_89 | reverse complement strand
TGGCACAAGTTAGTGGTAATGAACCAGACGGCAGAGCCCATTACCACTGCCCCGGCAACCATATTCAAGCAGGGGCAGATGCTTGTGCAGGAAAAGATAGACTACTCCCCGCCCAGGGGCCGCACAATAATGCCGGTGACCATCGCAAGCGACATCCTCAGCACCATAAACGAGATAGAGGCAAGCCGCCAGAACAACGCCATCACCTCGATGGGCAGGTCCTGGGATATGGTGACCGTGAAGGGGACGATCCTGGTGACGAACAAGAAAAAGACGGATGTAAGCGTAACCGTCAAAAGGCACGTGCTGGGCAAGGTCGCGGAGGTGTCTTCCGGGGGCAGGAGCGAAGCGTCTGCACAGGGATGGGAGAACCTTATAAAGAAGCTGTGGGAAGGGGTGCGCAGGGACTATTACGGGGGCTGGTGGAGTTATTACGGGTATTACCAGTCAATAAATCCCATCTCCTGCGTGGAATGGACGAAGACCCTGAAGCCGGACGAGAAGGCCAGCCTGGAATACACATGCACTTTTTATGAATACAGGTGATTAGAAACAGTATCCAGTGACCAGGAACTAATTCCGGGGACACAATACTTAATTACCTGGGAAACGGCTAAATTTGACAAAGACTGTTTTTTATGAAATAAGGAGAATTTGTGGAAGACCAGAAGGAATTATACAAGTTAAGCCTTAAATTCAGGGACCTTGCGCCCTGGAAATGTATGACAGATTCTGACCTGTTCGGAATCCAGGACCCGCAGACCGGCCAGATGGGCTACTGCTGCGTATTGGGCAACGCCAGGAATGAATACGGCCTTGTCGTATACCTCGGGACAGAGGGCTTGAAGGCGTACTTAAGGATATTCAGGGAAAGGTTTGACCCTGAGGATCCTGACCTCATGCATGTCCAGAAGACCTTGAACCTGACCTTTGAGCGCAGAAGCTGCTTGCCAGGCGAGGATCTTAAGCTGCTTGACTCCCTTGGCTTTCATCTTAACGAATCTCAGCTCTGCCCGCTCATCAGGAGCTACCTGCCCGGCTACTTCCCCTGGCACTTAACCGGTGAGCAGGCAAGGTATATGAGCCTTGCGCTCAGTCAGGTAATGGAGGTATACCCTCGTTTTAAAGCTAACCCCCGCATGTTCAGTCCCCCGGAACCAGGCGAATTCTTTGCAAGAATGTCTCAAAGGGAAGACAGCGGCGTAACATGGACAGACCGGTGGTTTACACCCCCGGCTGAGGATCGCGCAGCACTGTCTGCCAAGCCCCTTGACAGGGAAGAGGCTGGCAGGATCAAACAGGATATAGGCGCGAAGAAGGGGACATGGGAAGTCCACAGCTTCTATTCCCCTGTTCCTGTAAAGGATGGGACTAACAGGCCCTTTTACGGCCGCATCTTCTTGTGGATGGACTCCGGCGCGGACTTTATCCTGAAGACCCACCTTTTGCACCCGTCAAAGGAATACGAAAACGAGTTCACCAGGCAATTCCTTGAGATAATCCGGGAAGTAAAATCCATGCCTGAAAAGGTGTTTGTCACTAATGGAGAGTTCCTGGCATTGCTGGAACCCGTCCGCCTTGCTTTCGGCATAGACGTCGTGCTTGTTAAAAAGTTCAAAAGGATAGGCCAGGCGCGTCTGAAGATGAAAGAATATATGAGCAAGGGTCTGGAGAAACAATAGATCTCTGCGTAAGCAAAAGCTAGGGTGTCACCTATTAATACCCAAAAAGGGGGACGGTTCTATTATTTCCAGTATAGTTGACTTTTAAGCTGAAATATGGTATAATTAAGCAAATAAAACAGGATGTCACAAAACTCACCCTCACCCATCCCTCTCCCATTAATGCAGAGGGTTAAGGCAGGGGGAATTCCGAGATAGTACATTTGATCTAAAAGGAGCGCTGGAATGAAATTCAAGGTTGAACTGGAGTATGATATTGAATACGGCGGATACGTCGCCGGGGTTCCAATGCTTCCCGGATGCATGTCTCAGGGCAAGACGAAAGAGGAAGCGCTGGATAATATCAGGGAAGCCGTTTCAGGATATTTAAAGGTCGCAAGAAAAAAACACCGCCGCATACCGGTTGAGGAGATCAAAACAACCTACATTAATGTTCCTGTTACCGCCGGAGTTTAAATGGGCACTCTTGGCAATATTTCCGGCAGAGAAGCTGTAAAAATTTTCCAGAAGATAGGGTATTACGCTGCCAGGCAGGAAGGAAGCCATATTATTCTTGTGAACGACAGAGAAGGTTATCCTATTCTTGTTATACCCGATCACGGTGAGGTGGCGCCCGGCTTGCTGCGCGCGCAGATCAAAAGGGCGCATCTTTCTATCCGGGAATTTCTCAGAATAAAGAGAAAAGGTAAGTTATAGATTAATGAACGTTTTTAATTCTAAAGCCGTCAAATAAATGACGGCTTTTTATTTAAAAAGGGGGACGGTTCCATTATTTCTTTTAAAGATGATTATCCCTGCTGCTTTTTCTTGAAAGCAAGACGCAGGGATCCTTTATGGACAGTGATTATTAAAGATAAAATCAGCGAAAATCAGCAATAATTAAGAGGAATCTGGATGCCAAGAGCAGCTCGGATATTCAACCATGAGGGCGTTTACCATATAATCACAAGAGGCAACAATAAGGTTAACGTATTCCACGATGAAAGGGATTTTCTTGAATACCTGGAAGTCCTGGAAATGTGCAAAGACCGCTTCAAGTTCCTGCTGTACCACTACGTCCTGATGGACAACCACGTCCACCTGATCATTGAAATAACGGACAGCCAGGCAAGCCTTTCTGAAGCAATGAAGCTTTTGAACCTGTCATACGCCCAGTATTACAAGAAGAAGTACAAGCACTTCGGCCATTTCTGGCAGGACAGGTTTAAGAGCATACTTATAAGCAAAGACGAGTATCTGCTTGAGTGCGCCGCGTACATTGAATTAAATCCTGTAAGGGCAGGGATGGCGCAGAAGCCGGAAGACTATCTTTGGAGCAGTTACAGGTTCTATACCCAGGACAGCGTCAATAAGCTGCTGGATCCCCAGCCGGCTTATGAAGGGCTCTCGAATGATCTTAAGATAAGGAAGGAGCTGTACCGGGATTTCGTGCTTTCAAAAGAAAGCTGGAAAAGGGAAAGCGATCCTTCTGTTACAAGAAGGTATTTCTACGGCAACACAGAATTCACCGCGCAGATGGAGGAATTGTTCGGGGTAACCGATAAGTTTAAGGGAAGAGGACGGCCCAGGAAGTCTTTGGTGCCGGAATAATAGAACCGTCCCCCTTAATAAACGGTTAACGGGCGATTTGACTTTTCAGGCTAAATATGGTATAATGTTTATGTTCAAAAAAGTTGAATTAGACGGAATAATCAGGAGATAAAATGAGCTTCGAGGAGATTAAAAATAAAATTGTACCTATTCTTATAAAGAACGATGTAAAAAGAGCTTCTCTTTTCGGGTCCGTTGTAAACGGCAGGGCAACTAAAAAAAGCGATATAGACCTTCTTGTGGAATTTAAAGGCAGTAAAAGCCTGCTCGACCTTTCAGGGCTTAAAATCGAGCTTGAAGAGACATTAAAAAGAAAAGTCGACGTTCTTACCTACAACTCCCTTTACCCGCTTCTCAGGGACAGGATCTTAAGGGAACAGAGAGTTATTTTATGAAAAAGGACGCGCAGGTTTTTATTAAACACATACTTGAGTGCATAGAGCTTATCGAAGAATACACAAAAGGAAAATCAAAAGCTGATTTCCTGGCGTCAAAACAGCTGCAGGATGCCGTTATACGCAGGATCGAGATTATCGGGGAAGCCGCGAAAAACCTTCCCGGCGATATAAAGGATAAATACGCGGGCATTCCCTGGAAGCGGATCGCCGGAATGAGGGACATCCTCATCCATGAATATTTCGGCATAGACCTGGAGCTTGCCTGGAAGGTAGTTGAAACGGAAATCAGCGGCTTAAAGAGAAATCTAAATGAGGTTAAAAAATAGCCTTAAAGCGGAGATAATATACCAGGCCCAAGGATAAAAGAGTTATAAGAAAATTTCAACCCGCTAAAAGCGGGTTTTTTTAAACTATAGAATAAAAAGGGGTAACGTGTAATTCCGGGGACACATTACTTAATTCTTTAAATACCGTCGTAAGTAGCTGGGGTCAGGTCTTGACATTTCACTATCTACAATAGTAAATAAAGGATATGAACCGCAATGCTGAAAAGAATCAAAAATCCCTTTTGGTTTCTGGCCGTGGCTGCGGCTTGCGCTGTTCTGCATAACGTCATATACGGTATCTGGAAGGTTGAAGAATCGGTATTTTTCACGATGACGTTTGTTTTCGGCATCTGGTTTGTTGTTTCTGCCGTTATCAGACTATTTAGCCGTAAAAGATCATAGAATGATTAGGAAAAAGGGGGACGGTTCTATTTTTCCAGCCGGCAGGGGCCCGCGGCTAAAGACGAGACCTGTTCCACCTCGTAGGTGGGAGAGGTTTTTCACTTTTTCCTTGGCCCCTGCTAATCCCGATAAATCGGGATTAAGCTGCTGGGATCTTCGTCTCTAAGTTTGAAAATTGGGTTTTTTCCTTGACTTTATTGCAAAATTAGGTATACTATAATTGTAATAATTGCATTAAAAGTGAGGTATAAATGATAATTCAAAGGGACCTGCTAGAAAAGATAAAGCCATTTCTTAACAGGCAGGAATATATATCAATAACCGGGCCCAGGCAGACAGGCAAGACAACATTTCTGGGACTGCTCAAAGACTGCCTTGTGAATAACCTTAAGGCCGACAAAGGCGCGGTGCATAACGTGACTTTTGAAGACAGGAAGCTCCTTATTCAGTTTGAGGCCGAACCGGTTTCATTTGTCCGTTCATACTGTCCTCTGGTCCCGGGTAAGATCCAGTACCTGATGATAGATGAATTTCAGTATGCTGAAGAGGGCGGGCAGAAACTGAAGCTGATATATGACACGATGAAGGACATAAAGATCATTATAACCGGTTCATCCTCGCTTGACATAAAAGCGCAGGTCGGCAAGTACATGGTCGGGCGCATCCTGGCATTCAACATCTATCCTTTCAGTTTCGGCGAATTCCTGCGCGCGAAAGACGCGCGCGCGGAACGGATATACCGGCAGAAGAGTGCGGAGGTTCTTGTCTGGCTGTTTGAGGACAGGCAGGCAGCGCGTGAAAAAGGCGAAGACGCGTTTGCCGGCGAGCTGAACAGCCATTACGAAGAATTCTGCGTATGGGGAGGTTATCCCGCCGTGGTCCTGTGCGCTGACAGAAACGAGCGGCACAAGGTCCTTAACGACCTTTACAGCAATTATATTCTCAGGGACATCAAGGGACTGCTGGAACTGGCCACCGAGAAAGAGCTCCTCTCGCTTTCCCGGATCCTGGCAGCGCAGGCAGGCAGCCTTGTGAGCTATCAGGGGCTCAGCCAGGCAACGGGGCTGGATTACCGCCAGCTGAAGAAGCACCTGAATATCCTCCAGGAAACTTTTATCACCGGGGAAATAAGGCCCTTTTTCAGAAACAGGCAGAAAGAGCTTACGAAGAACCCGAAAATATTTTTTCTTGACCCGGGTTTCAGGAATAACCTTATGGAGAATATGAACGGGCTGGAAAAACGCCCTGACAGCGGCGCGGTCGTGGAGAACGCGGTATTTATAAGGCTGAACGGACTGCGCAGGGACGGCGACAGGATAAACTTCTGGAGGACGAAAGCAGGGGCTGAGGTGGATTTTATCTTCCATTTAAAAGGAAAAGAGATCCCCGTGGAGGTTAAATTTTCCAGGTTTGAAGGCGCAAAGATATCCAGGAGTTACGCAAGTTTTATCAGTTCATACGATCCCGCTAAGGGAATTATTCTCACGAAGAATTACCGGGGTTTAGAAAAGCGCGGATCAACCGAAATTGCTTTTGTCCCGGCATGCTGTTTCTGATAAAAGGGGACGGGTTCATTTATTTACTAACGAGACAGTAATAAAAAAAGGTTGTGTAATGTAATCGAAATTTGACCCATTTAGGCGGAAGTTGTAGTTGAAATTTGACCCACTCTATGATATAATTTCGGAGTTTGGATGGGTCAAAATAGATTACAGCATGGGTCAAAGATACATTACTATTGATAAAGGTAGGGCAGACAGCTGATAAGGGAAATCATAAATAAAAATCCCGAGGTATAAAATAAATGAACGATAATCTGATCTGTTTTACAATCGGGCATTCCAGACACGACATAGATTATTTCGTCAGGCTCCTCGACAAGCACCAGGTGGGGTATGTCGTCGACGTGAGGAGCAACCCCTACAGCAACTGGGTTCTTCAGCAGTTCAACAGGGAATCGCTGGCAAAGGATTTGACGTATTCGGGGATAGAATATATCTACATGGGAGATCGCCTGGGGGCTCGTTATACCAACCCAACCCTTTTTATAAATAATACCAGGGTTGTCGATTACGAGAAGGTGAGCAGAACCCTCACTTTTCAGAGTGCGCTGGGCCGGGTGGCGGAGCTTCTTAAAAAACAACGCAAGACGGCCATAATGTGTTCCGAGGACGATCCCTTTGAGTGCCACAGGTTCGCCCTGGTGTCCCACTATCTGTCCAAGAGAGGTATCAAGGTAAAGCACATCCTGGAGGGCGGTGGGTTGGTAACTAATGAGCAGCTGGAAATAGAGATGTTAAAGCAATACAATATCAATTATGAAAAACCATCGCTTCCCGGGGAAAAGACCATGGAGCAGTTTATCGATGAGGCGTATGCCTTGCACAACAGAAAAATATGTAAATAAAAAGCCAGACAATCAAACGCAGCGGGTAATAGATAGTTCCTTATTTGGTTAATGGATCAATGGTTCCGTGATTCCAAACAGGGAGGATGACTCTTTTGTCCCTATAGCCCCTTCGGGGCTTAACATAGGGATCTTCGAGCCAGAACAGGGAGGATGACTCTTCGATGAAAAAAGTAATATTTTGCGGTATCCTGATATCAGGGTTGGCGTTGACGAGCTTTTCCTGCGCTTTTTTCGTTGGTTTCGGCAGTTCGGGCGGGGCGGAGCAGGTGATAACAAAGGGCCAGGAAGCCGGCGTGATCCCTAAAACTCCCGGAGAGACGCAATATTCTACATCCTGGACAAAGGAAAGCCTTACGTGGAACGGCGATACCAAAGCGCTGACCTCCACCTGCACTATTCTTATGCCTGACAGCATTACGCACAGGATGTATTTTACCGCTCCGGGCGGTCTGTGGAGCGCCGTTTCCACGGACGGACTTTTCTGGGAATCGCAGACGTTCACCGGTATTTCAGATCTCGGAGCGACAAACCCATCCGTCATCAGGATGGATGACGGTAACTACGTGATGATCTACGGGATCCAGACAAACTCGCCGACCACAGAGAGGCTGAACCGCGCGGTCTCAAATAACGGCATAACTTTCATAAAAACACCGGGTCCCTTTACAGGCGGGGCGGTTATGGTCGCGAATGCCGGCGAGGACAGTTTCGTATCAGTGCCCGACCTGATCCATTACAACACTTCCACCCTGCGCATGTATTTCGTTGCTTCTCCCTTAATTTCCCGCGTTCATACCGCTACTTCCACGGATTCGGGCCAGACGTGGTCAAGGGAAGGGCAGATATCCATAACCGGCGGGACCATCGGCGGGTAGGTTAACGACCCGGATATTGTCAGGAAGCCCGGCGGCTCATACTGGTTTTTCTTCACCACTCCGCCCGAAGGCCAGCCCATAGGCGACCTGAGGATCCGTTCCGCGGTTTCGTCTGACGGCAGGAATTTTACCTTAGAGTCAGGCAATATCCTCGTTCCTTCAGGTTCTGTCGAAGCGTTGATGGACCCCGATGTCATTTTGATAAAAGGAACGGCAAATAAATACCGGCTTTATTACGGTGCGAATCTTTCAGCTGGCGGGCCGGATGAGTTAAGAGCATTACTTTCACCTTAGAAAAAGGGGACGGGTTCATTTATTTATTAAAGACGATCTTTGCTTCGCATAACTGATGATTACAGTGATTACCAACTAATGATTACACCGATTACAATAAAGACGACGTCGATAAATAACGAATTTCAGTTTTACTAAAAGACAGAAATCAGTCTGACACTTTTTTGTTCTAAAGGAGATCTGGTGGCGCATCCCGCGGAATGGATGAGTAAAGGCAGTTTCGGTTTGATGGTTCATTACCTTATTTTGCCTGATCCGCTTATCCCGGACGGGAATACCCCTGAAGAAAAAACGGAAAATTTCAATAAAATAGCGCGGGGTTTTGACGCGGAGTTATTTTTAAGGCAGTTCAGCAAAACCGGGGCTGACTGGCTGATCTTCGCGCTCGGTCAGAATACCGGTTATTACATAAGCCCCAATGAATTCCTTGACAGAGAACTCCCGGGAAGGACTTCTGAAAGGGACATCGCCCTGATCCTGGCCGAAAGGTTAAAGCGCGCGGGCAAGCGTTTCATCGCGTACCTGCCGTCAGAGGTCGGCTATAAATGGGAAAACATGGAAGAGATCAGGGAAGTTTTCAAGTGGAAATACGGGGACGCGGACCAGGTCCTTTTCCAGGAACGCTACCTGGAATTCCTGCGCGCCTACGCGCTGAAGTTCGGGGATCTGCTGGACGGCTGGTTCTTTGACGGATGTTATGAATGTGACTACAATCCCCTGATCAAATATGACTGGTCTTCATGGATCGCCGCCGCAAAGGCGGGAAACCCCCGTGCCATCGTGACTTTCAGCAATGCCGCCTTTCCCCTTGGCAACAAAGAACTGGTCATCACAAAACTTGAAGACTACCTTGCGGGAGAGGTCCATTACCTTCATAACGGAAAGATCAAGTTCGGAAATGATAAAGATACTACTTATACCCCTGATTCGCGTTTTGTCAGAGGCGTGCAGTGGCACGCGTTGCTTCCGCTGGATTCCACGTTTACCTGGGGAGCGCCTTATTCCTACGATGATAGGACACTGTTCAACTGGGTGAAGGAATGCAAGGCGGCGGGCGGCGCGGTAACGCTGAATATCCCGATCTCCAAAGACGGCAGGATGTCTGATAAAAGCATAGAACAGGTTGCGCGCCTGCATGCCAGCTTAAGAGCTTAGGGGTCAGACCTTCTTGAATATTGAATTATTATAGAAACCTATTTCGCCTTGTAGGTGGAATTGGTGAAAAACAGTTCCGAAAGATACGTGAGCAGGCTAATAATAGGGGGGATGGCTATGAAAAAAGCGATTATTGCGGCAATTTTAACGCTATTTTTAACGGGTGCTGCCTGCCAGGCGGTGAACGCGGCTGACACGGCGCAGTTCCCTGAAGTAAAAGAGGCGGTGATATTCAAGAACGGGTTCGCGTACCTGAGATGCGAGGGGAAATCAATGCTTGTTAACGGGCAGATAATCCTGGATGAGATACCTGACGCCAGCCTGGGCGCTTTCTGGGGGGCAAGCCTTACGGAAGGCGTGCCGCTTAAGTCCATAAAGGCGCAGAAGACGGAAATTTTCCATCAGGAGACCATGGTAAAGATCGAGGACCTTATAAAAAGCAACACCGGAGAAAAAGCGGTAATACAAACATCTGACAAGCAGGAGTTGAAAGGGACATTGGTAGGATTCCAGTATTATCAGCAACCGGCTGAAAGGCTGGAAAACACTGACCGCAACGCTTTCTACGGGCAGTATGGCTATTATCCTAATTTTGTTCCGCAGCCGGTCCTGTTAGAGCCCAGGATAGAATGGGTCACGCTAAAGACAGGCAGCGGTGTTACGGCTCTGAGGGTCAGCGACATCAGATCCATCAGCATAGAGGGAGAAAAGG
>MNUP01000100.1 GCA_001871075.1 Candidatus Desantisbacteria bacterium CG1_02_49_89 | reverse complement strand
GGCGAACCGCGACGTGGGAAGGATCATAGCGAACAAGCTCAAGACAGGCCTCAGGCAGAAGATAGACGATGTAATGGAAGGGGTGGACGAAATGGAGAAAATGCTCAATTCCTCGGAAGCCGGGCTTACGGCCGAAGAGGAAAAAAAGACGTACCAGGCATACAGGGAAAGGATAAAAGAGATCAGGAAAATATCAGGCAAAGTGAACAGCCTGCTGAAATTAGCCAACCTTTCTTTTCTTTAACACGTGGAGTAAATAAAAATGGTAAAGATAGCTTTGATAGGTGTTGGTTACTGGGGCAAGAACCTTGCGAGGGTGTTCAGCCAGCTCGGAAACCTTGCGGTTATCTGCGATTCAGACCCTGGCCAGCTTGCCAGGATGAAGCAGCTTTATAAGGGCGTCGAAACCTGCGGCGATTACGCGGAAATTTTAAAGGATTCTCACGTAGACGGCGTTGCGGTCGTGACCCCGGCGATCACGCATTACGCGGTGGCAAAAAAAGCGCTGGAAGCGGGAAAACACGTGTTCGTCGAAAAACCCATGACCCTCAGCGCCGCTGAAGGGGAAGAGCTTACCGGTATCGCGGAAAAAAAGGACCTGAGGCTCATGGTGGGCCACCTTATGGAATACCATCCAGCGGTAGAGGCGCTGAAATCGCTTATCGACAGCGGGGACCTGGGCAGGATCTATTACGTGTATTCGCAAAGGCTTAACCTTGGGAAGATCCGGCAGGACGAGAACGCGCTCTGGAGTTTCGCGCCGCACGACCTTTCGGTCATCCTGTACCTGCTCGGGGAGGGCGTCACCAAGGTTTACGCCACCGGCGAATCGTATCTGCAGGACGGCATCGAGGATGTGGTTTTTGTCAACCTGCGGTACAAGGACGGAAGGATCGCGAACGTGCACCTCAGCTGGCTTGATCCCAACAAGAAAAGGGAGCTTACGATCGTGGGCAGCAAAAAAATGGCTATATTCGACGACATGCAGGCCGAGGAAAAGCTGAAGATATACGACAAGGGCGCTGACATAAACACGTCTTACCAGTCGTACGGGGAATTCCTCACGTTAAGGTTCGGCAGCGTATACATCCCGAAGATCGAGATGAAAGAGCCGCTGCTTATCGAGTGCAGGCACTTTATCGACTGCATAGAAAATAAAAGGCAGCCCAGGAGCGACGGGAAAGACGGGCTCAGGGTCACAAGACTGCTTGAGGCGGCGCAGAGATCGCTGAAACAAGGCGTTCCGGTCAGCCTGTGAGCGCTGCTGATGCAGTTAAAGGTTAAAGGTTAAAGGTTAAAAGTTAAAGGTTAAAAAGGTTAAAAAAGCAATAATTTGCGAAACAAAAGCCAGGTTCGCGTAAATTAATTTCAGAGGAGTGTTATATGGAAAAATATTTCGTGCATCCGTCGTCCATCGTGGATGAAGGCGTGGAAATCGGCGCCGGAACAAAGATATGGCACTTCTGCCATGTCCTTAAAAATACCGTTATAGGCGAGAACTGCGTGTTCGGGCAGAATGTGGTGGTAGGGCCTGACGTGACCGTGGGGAACGGATGCAAGGTGCAGAACAACGTTTCCTTATATAAAGGGGTTATACTGGAAGACGACGTGTTCTGCGGGCCTTCATGCGTGTTCACCAACGTTATAAATCCCAGGGCTTTCATAGAGAAAAAGAGCGAGTTCAAGACCACGCTTGTCAAGAAAGGCGCGACAATAGGGGCGAATTCCACCATAGTCTGCGGGAATACCATAGGAAGATACGCGCTTATAGGCGCGGGCTCGGTTGTCACGCATAACGTGCCTGACTACGCGCTTGTCGTGGGAGTCCCGGCAAAGCGGATAGGCTGGGTGTGCGAATGCGGGGAGACGCTAAGATTAGACAATAACAAAGGAACGTGTGAAAGTTGCAAAAAGCAATACGCGCTCGAAGGCAAGAACCTTATAAGGAAATGATCGTTACCGTTTGTCATTGCGACCCGCCTTTGTCCGCCAATTTTTATGGAGGAAATATTCGTGGCGGGGAAGCAATCTCAATGGGGTTGCTTCGTCGCTAAGCTCCTCGCAATGACATAAATACCAGGGAGAAGTTATGAAGAAGATAGACCTGCTTGACCTGAAGCTCGAATACGGTTATATGAAAGCGGATATAGACGCCGCGATAAAAAAATGCCTGGAGCACCAGACCTGGATCATGGGGCCGGAAGTGAAAGAGCTGGAAGCGAAGGTCGCGGAATACCTCGGAGCGAAACACTGCGTTGGCGTTTCTTCCGGGACCGACGCCCTGGTGCTTTCGCTGCGGGCCATGGCAATGAAAAAGAAGGGCAGGGAGTTCTTCGACAAGAAAGACAGGATCATAACCACGCCTTTCACGTTCGTCGCCACTGCTGACGCGATACTGAGGAGCGGCGCCACCCCTGTTTTCGTGGATATCGATCCGCGGACCTTCAACATAGACCCGGCGCGCGTAAAGGAATGCCCGGGGGCGGTAGGTATAATACCCGTGCATCTTTACGGCCAGGCATGCGATATGGATGAAATAACCGGGATCGCGGCAGGGCGCGGCCTTTTTGTCCTGGAAGATGCGGCCCAGTCTTTCGGCAGCATGTGGAAGGACAAAAAACTCGGTTCGATAGGGGACGCGGGGGCATTGAGCTTCTTCCCTTCCAAGAACCTCGGTTCTTTCGGTGACGGCGGCATGGTCGTGACCGGGGATGACGGCATAGCGGAATCAGTGAGGATGCTCCTGAAACACGGCGGCAAGGACAAGTATAACGTGGATCACGTGGGTTACAACGCGAGGCTGGACACGCTCCAGGCCGCGGTGCTTCTGGCGAAAATGAAATACATAGATGAGTTCAACGCGCGCAGGAGGAAAATAGCGGAAACCTACAGCAAAGGATTAAAAGATATCGAAGGGATCTCGGTCCCGGAAGCGCTTCCCGGCTCTTTCCACACGTTCCACCAGTATACCATTAAAGTGAGCGGCGGGCGCAGGGATCAGCTGCAGGCTTTTCTGAAGGAAAAGGGCATAAGCTCCATGGTGTATTATCCGGTCACGCTCAGCGGCATGAAGGTATTCGAAGGCAGGGCAGAGGTGTCCGGAAGCCTGGACCAGGCGGAAAAGGCGACCAAAGAGGTGTTAAGCCTTCCGATAGAGCCGCTTTTCAGGGACGAAATAAACGAGGTGATCGACGCCATAAAGGGATTTTTCACAGGGAGATGAAAATGACTGATATAAAGGGAAGCAGGATACTTGTTGTAGGCGGTGCCGGTTTCATAGGTTCGCACGTAGTCGAGGAGCTCCTGAAGGAAGAGGTTAAAGAGATCGTGGTATATGACAATTTCTGCAGGGGAACGTTCTACAACCTGGAAAACGCCCTGAAAGATCCCAGGGTCAGGGTCTTCGAGATAGGCGGGGATATAACCCAGGTGGATATCCTGGATTCCGCGATGCAGGGGACCGACTATGTCATACACCTTGCCGCGCTCTGGCTGCTGCAGTGCTACGAATTCCCCAGGGCCGCGTTCGAAGTGAACATCAAGGGCACGTTCAACGTGCTCGAGGCGTGCGTGAAGCATAAGGTCAAAAGGCTGGTCTATTCATCATCGGCTTCCGTGTACGGCAACGCCCTGCAGATACCCATGACCGAAGAGCATCCTTATAATAACCGGACCTTCTACGGGGCCACGAAGATAGCCGGCGAGCATATGTGCCGGGCGTTCAACGAAAGGTACGGCCTGAATTACGCAGGCCTGCGCTACATGAACGTTTACGGGGACAGGCAGGATTACAAGGGCGCGTACGTTGCGGTCATAATGAAGATCCTTGACAGGATAGACAAAGGCCAGCCGCCGATACTTTATGGTGACGGTTCGCAGTCCTACGATTTTATTTACGTCGGGGACACGGCGAGGGCGAACGTGTGCGCGCTTAAGTCCGGCGCGTCGGATTCTTTTTACAACGTGGGCAGCGGCACCAGGACCACCATAAAGGAGATCTGCGAACTGCTCCTTGAGATGACCGGGTCAAAGCTCAGGATACAGTACGAGCCGGAAGGAAAGACCTTTGTCACGCACAGGATCGGCTCGACCGAAAAAGCGGAGAAAGAACTGGGTTTCAAAGCGAAGACCGGCCTGAAGCAAGGCCTGAAAAACCTTATAGAATGGCGGGAGCAGCACAAAAAAATATTCTCCGGAGAGGAAAAATGAACATACCCATAGCAAAGCCTTATTTTGACAATAACGAGAAAGAGGCCGTCGCGGATTCCCTTGATAAGGGATGGGTTGTCCAGGGCCCCAAGGTGCGCGCTTTTGAGGAAGCAGTCAGGAGTTTTACCGGGGCAAAATACGCGAAAGCCGTGACATCCTGCACCACGGCCCTGCACGCCTCTCTTCTTGCCTGCGGCATAAAAAAAGGAGACGAGGTTATAGTCCCTTCTTTCACGTTCATCGCGACAGCTAACGCGGTCGAATACACGGGCGCGAAGCCTGTTTTCGCGGATATTAACCTGGATACCTACAGCATTGATCCCGGATCTTTGGAAAAGGCGGTAACGCCGCGCACGAAAGCGCTGATGCCCGTGCACCTTTTCGGGCTGTGCGCTGACATGGACCCCATACTGAAAACAGCGCGCTCAAAAGGCCTTAAAATAGTTGAGGACGCCGCATGCGGCATGGGCGGCTTTTACAAGGGAAAACACGCGGGCGTTATCGGGGACGCGGGATGCCTCAGTTTCCATCCCAGGAAATCGATCACGACCGGCGAGGGCGGCATGGTGATCACGGACAGCGAGGATATCGACCGCAAGGTATCGCTGCTCAGGGACCACGGAGCTTCTGTCAGCGACCTGCAGAGGCATTTGAAAAAAGGATACCTGCTTCCGGACTACAATATCGTCGGCTATAATTACCGCATGACGGATATCCAGGGAGGCATCGGATGCGAGCAGATGAAAAAACTGGATAAAATAATAGAGCGCAAGAAATTCCTTGTTTCACGCTACGAAAAGAAGCTGGCATCCGCGGAGTGGCTTAAGCGCCCTGTTGTTCCGGAGGGCTGCGCGCACGGATACCAGTCCTATGTCTGCCTTTTTGCCCCGGAAAAACCGCGGACCCTGCGGAACGTCCAGGCGATGAACGAAAAACGCAACAGGGTCATGGACATCCTAGAATCCAGGGGCGTCGCGACCCGCCAGGGAACGCACGCGGTCCATCTCCTCGGATACTACGCTAAAAAATACGGCCTGAAACCCGGGGATTTCTTCAATTCCTTCGCCGCGGACAGGCTGACGCTCGCTTTGCCCCTGTATTTCCAGATGACAGAGGAAGAGCAGGATTTCGTTATAGAACAGCTCGGGGAGGCTTATAAAGAATGTGCGGAATAACAGGATTTCTTAACCTTGGGAAAGAACCGGTCAACCCGAATGTCATAAAGGACATGTGCGACGCGGTCAGGCACCGCGGCCCTGATGACGCCGGCTACGCGCTGTTCTCGTCCCTCAGGCAGAAAGGCAAAGAACAGAACTACTGCCTTGAGCTTACGGACAACGAGTTCAAGGATAAAAATTCCAACCTTGCGCCGATCGAAAGCGATTTCGCGCAGGCAGAGATCAGGGATGGCGGTACGTGGTTCCTCGCGATGGGCCACCGCAGGCTTGCTGTCATAGACCTCACTCAGAGGGCGCATGAACCCATATCCGACAAGGGCAGGACCGTCTGGCTCGTTTACAACGGTGAGATCTATAATTTCATGGACCTGCGGAAGGAGCTTGAAGGCCTGGGTTACCGGTTCTTTTCCGATTCCGACGCGGAAGTTATTATCTATGCCTATAAAGAGTGGGGCATAGAATGCGTGAAAAGGTTTAACGGGATGTTCGCTTTCGCGCTGTGGGATAACCAGCGCGAAAAGTTCTTCCTGGCAAGAGACAGGTTCGGCGTGATACCGGTTTATTACTGCTTTGCGGGCAACAGCTTTGTTTTCGGTTCCGAGATAAAATCCATACTCGCAAGCAAGATCATCAGGGCTGAAATAGATCCCTTCGCCCTGAATGAATATTTTACGTTCCAGAACATATTTTCAGACAGGACCCTATTCGGGGACATAAAGCTCCTTCAGGCGGGAACCTATATCGAGATCGGCAGAGAGAAGGCGGGCAGCGGGCCAAGGCCCGTCAAATACTGGGATTATGATTTTTCGTATTCTGATTTCAGGCTCTCGGAGGAAGATGCCGCGGAGCAGCTGCTTTATCTTTTCAGGCAGGCGGTGACCAGGCAGCTTGTAAGCGACGTGCCTGTGGGAAGCTACCTTTCCGGCGGGATGGACAGCGGCAGCATTACGGCGGTCGCGGGAAAGCACTTCGGAAGGATATACACTTTTTGCACGGGGTTCGATCTTTCTTCCGCGTCAGGGCTGGAACTGGGTTTTGACGAGAGGAAATACGCGGAGATGCTCTCCAACTACTTCAAGACCGAACATTACGAAAATGTCATCCATGCCGGCGATATGGAGGCGGTGCTTCCGCAGCTTATCTGGCACATAGAGGACCTGAGGGTCGGCCAGTCATACCCGGATTATTACGCGTCAAGGCTCGCGGGCAAGTTTGTGAAGGTGGTGCTTTCAGGCGGCGGGGGGGACGAACTGTTCGGCGGGTATCCCTGGCGCTATTACAGGGTCCTGAACCCCGCGGACTACAACGGTTTCCTGGGAAAATATTATGACTACTGGCAGAGGCTGGTCCAGGATACCGATAAAAAGGATTTTTTCGCGGGCGGCACATTCTCCGGGCTTAAAGATCATTCCACCTTTGATGTTTTCCGCGGCGTGTTCAGCGAAAAAAGGTCAGCAAAGCCCGTAACGAACGAGGATTTCATAAATGAATCCATGTATTTTGAGATAAAAACATTCCTGCACGGGCTTTTCGTTATCACGAACAAGATAAGCATGGCGCATTCCCTTGAAACGCGGGTCCCTTTCCTGGATAACGACCTTGTGGATTTCGCGTGCAAAATACCCCCGCGGATGAAATTAAAAAACCTGGATAAGAGCGTAAAGATGGACGAGAACGAGCCGGGGAAAATGAAGAAATACTACCAGAAGACCAATGACGGAAAGGTCATTTTACGCAAAGCCATGAGGGAGCTTATCCCGCAGGAGATACTTGAAAGGGAAAAGCAGGGTTTTTCCGCGCCTGACGCTTCCTGGTTCAGGGGAGAGAGCATTGAATACGTCAAGAAGACCCTGCTGGAAAAAAAGGCGAGGATCTACGAGTTTTTAAACCCTGTTTTCATTAAGCGGAAGATAGACGAGCATACTTCGGGCAAAAAGAACAACCGCCTTTTCATATGGTCGCTTCTTTCCTTTGAATGGTGGCTTAGGAAGTTCCTTTAGAATAATGCGTGTCAACGTGTCAGAGTTTCGTAGGGCAAGCCTTTTCGAAGATCCGCCAATATTTTCGGAGGAAGGCTTGCGTCTTTTAGGAGTAGGGGCTTTAGCCCCGTAATTGAACGACCCTAAAGGGTCTACTCCGAAAGATTCTATTCCAATTCTCAAAAAATTCGTGCAATTCGTCGTTTATCGACGCAGCCCACAAAGAATGTTGCGAAGCAAACAATTAGTGGAAATTCGCCTGCCCGCCGACTTGTCCGCCGTAGCACCAACAAACCTTTTTCGAATAGAAAAATATTAGGTTTGTTGGGTATCTGCGTAGGCGGGAGCTGGTCGAGCTTTCAGGAGAACCCGCAAAAGGCGCAGGAGGGTGGTTAAAGTGTTAAAGGAGGTTAAGTGAAGATCCGCAGCCAGCTGATCGAACTGCATAAGTCGCTGAGAAAAGTCTTTAAGAAAAAGTGGGACCGCAGCCTTCCTTTCTCGGAAGAGCTGTTCGACCGCTGGGAAAGGGCCAGGTTCCTGAAGTTCGGCAGGGGAACCGGCATCTACGACAGCTCCATAGTGCTGGGCGACGTGAAGGTCGGCAGGAACACGTGGATAGGTCCTTTCACCGTGCTGGACGGTTCAGGCGGGCTTAAGATAGGGTCTTTCTGCAGCATATCCGCCGGAGTGCAGATATATTCGCATGATTCAGTTAAGTGGGCTCTTTCAGGCGGCAAGGCAGGATACGACAGGGCGAAAACACAGATCGGGGACTGCTGCCATATCGGTTCGATGGCGGTCGTGGGAAAGGGAGTTAAGATAGGGAGCCGCTGCGTTATCGGGGCAAAGAGTTTTGTCAACAGGGATATTCCCGATCTCAGCATAGCCGCGGGAACGCCTGCCAGGGTAATAGGCAGGGTGAATATAAACAAAAAGACCGGGAAGATAGAGTTTATATATAAAAACAAGTCAAAAGTCTCCGCCCGTCTTTCCAGCGGGCGAGACCTCGCCCAATCTGACTGATTGGGCGGGAAATTGTAAAATGTCCCAAAGGGATCCCAGCGTCTAGTCCCGATAGGCAATCGGGACTGCGGGGATAAAAGTTAGAAGTTGTAAATCACCGTAATCATTAGTTAGAAATCACCGTAATCATTATTTATAAAAAGAGGAAATAATGCGTGAGAAATGGCTGGAAAGCTTTGTGGACCCGGAGAGCAAAAGACCGCTGCTGCTGCGCAAGGGTGCTCCCATAAAAGGCAATATAGTCTCAGGGATGCTGTCAGCCGAAGGCGGAAGACGCGGGTACCCCGTTGTAAGGGGAATTCCGAGATTCGTTCCCGGGAAATTATGGACCGAGACGCGCAGTACGAAAAGCAAGAAAATGCAGACAGGCATGAGCTTCGGGGACAAGTGGAGGCTGGGGTCTGCCAGGGTGCTTGGCAGGACATGGGCTGAAAAGAAAGTGCTTGAAGAGCAGTTCCTGGCGATGTTCGCGGCCGAAAGCCTCAGCCGGCTCAGGGGCGTTTTCAGGGACGGAGCCAACTGCCTGAACGCGGGCTGCGGAGTGGCGTGGAGCGAATACCTGTTCAACATAAACAGGAAAACAAGCCGGTTCGCGGTCGACCTTTCGCTGGCAGTGGAAGTCGCTTATGAAAAAACAAAAGATATCGCGAATGTGTGCGTGGCGCAGGCGGACCTTTTCAGCCTGCCTTTCAGGAACGGATTTTTCGACATAATATTCTCCAACGGCGTGCTCCACCATACCGGGAACGCGCGGAGGTCCTTCAACGCGCTGTGCAGGCTGCTAAAGCCCGGAGGGACCATGGGGATCTACATATACTGCCTGAAGCCTTTCGTCAGGGAGCTGGCTGACAGGCACGTGCGCGGAAAAACCACCGAGATGAGGTTTGAGGACTGCCTCGGGTTCTCCGAGAAGATCACAAAGCTGGGCAAAGCCCTGCAGAAAATAAAAGAGCCCCTTGTTGTCACGGAAGACATACCTCTCCTGGGCATAAAGAAGGGCAGGTACGGGCTGCAGAAATTCATATACGACCATTTCCTCAAATGCTTTTACAGCGCCGCGGCCGGATACGATTTCTCGGTGCTGACGAACGTGGACTGGTACCACCCGAAATACGCGACCCACCATTCAAAAGAAGAAGTTATTTCCTGGTTCGAGGGTAACGGGATAAAAAATATCAGATGCATCCAGCCAAAAGGCTGGGAATACAGCGGTTATTTCGTTTCGGGAAGGAAAAAATGACGATACCGGGTTTTTTCCGCAGATGCTACGAACTTATCATAAAGCGCCCGAAAGGCAGCCTTGATTTCATACTGGACACGGTTTCCTACCTCGCGAAAAGCTCCGGTGTCCTGGGAATGCCTGTCGCTGTAACCATAGAGCCGACCAACAGATGCAACCTCAGGTGCCCGGTATGCGAAACAGGAACAGGTATTCTGGGACGCCCAAAAAAAGACATGACCCTGGAGGAATTCAGGATAATACTTGAAAAAATCGGTAGACACCTGAATTCAATCCTTCTCTATTTCATGGGAGAGCCGTTCCTGAACAAGGATACGTATGAAATGATCCGGATGGCGGGAAAATACGGCATATACACGTCGGTATGCACGAACGGCGAATTCGTGGACCCGGACAAGCTGATAGGCACGGGGCTGAACGAGATCAGCTTCCAGATAGGGGGCATCACGCAGGAAACCCACTGCGTCTACCGTGTCGGGGCCAATCTTGAGAAGTGCCTGACGAACCTGAGAAAGCTTGTGGCGCTAAAAAAGGAAAGAAGGACCGCCGGCCCGAAGATACTCATGGGGTTCATAGTAATGAAACACAACGAGAACGAGGTCCCGGAATACCTGAAGTTGGCGCGGGAAATAGGCGT
>MNUP01000013.1 GCA_001871075.1 Candidatus Desantisbacteria bacterium CG1_02_49_89 | reverse complement strand
TATTGTTGTGTTAAATTTTATTCAATTTGCAAATGAGTTACATGATAGTCCTGACGACGAGAGTTAAAAAGAAGGCTTTTTATCCGTTTTTCAGGTATTAGCAATGTTTTTAATAGAAATAAGCAACGAATCCTCTTCGCACCTGGGACATTCCTCGGTTTCTATTTTCTCAACCCTTCCAGACTCAACATCAATAATTTTTAATGCAATGACATAGGTGGCACCAACCTTTCCCACAGAACCGGCGAACATTTTACACACGTTCAATAATTTACCTACTTGGATGATACATTCTTGGCTTGTGCATCCAGATAGTTGAAATTGCTGTTCCTCCAAAATCTGTTCCATATTCTCTCTCGTCACAAGAGTGAATCTTTGAGAATTAAATAATTGGGCACGGAGATAGTCAGAGAGAGCCATCACCGTTCCTTTTGATATCCCCTCGCCTGCTTCTAAATCCACTACCGCAGCAGTAGTTTCTGTTTCCATTGCATAGGAATTAGATGTAAAAATTATGGTTCTTCTCCATCCACCATCATATCTTCTCTGCCAAACAGAATTTCCATTTGAATCATATTTTATTGTCAGAAAATCAGCAGTTGAGCCAACATATGAACTTCCTGCTACGTAAACATTACCAGTATCATCGACTGCAATGCCGTAGCCACAATCATCATTTCCGCTATCATATATTTTCTGCCACACAGTTTCTGCATTTGTAAGCTGTTTAGGGCCGCCGGGTGGCAGACTTTCACCTGAGATCTTCGGAATCACCCCCGCATCCTGGCCCTTTATTATCACCTGCTCCGCCCCGCCTGATGCGCCGAAGCCGACAAAGAAAGCATAGGAGAGACTCGTAAATGCCAATCCCGATATCAGGATGCTATACGATATTATTCTTTTCATATTATTCTCCCTGACTCTCCCAGCCCTGAATCTGTACCCATACCACCTACGAGGTGGAACGGGTTTTCAGACTTCTGAAAAGTACCCTATCCCCAATTTTCAGCAATCTGCATTTGCATGGTTATATAAATCTAATTTGCAGTTTTTTATCAAAGGTATGCGCGATTTTATGCAAAGTCTGCAGGGAATACCCTCGGTAACGGGGAGACTCCAATCTTGCAATAGCTTCCTGAGAAACATGCATTCTCTTTGCGAATTCCTTCTGTGTGAGGCCAGTTTTTTCTCTTAATTTCAGCAGCTGCCAGGTCGTCTCGATGAAAGGATCGTCGTCGGGCTCTTCGCAAGCCTTGACAAATTCCGGATCTTTCATTTGTTCTTTTTCCCATTCCTTAAAACCAGTCAGTTTAATTTTCTTCATAGCTCATACTCTCCTTTTTTGTATCTATTTTCAAAATCAGCTTTATATCTTAAAGCCCGTTCAATCTCGTTATCCGGGACCTTATCGGTTTTTTTCATAAAAGCATGCGTAAATAGCATGTAATTCTTAAAAACAAAGAAAAATAGTATCCTGTAAGTATTTCTTTCTATCTCTACCCTGAATTCATATATTTTATCCCGAAGATAACCTACGTACGGCCACTTGAAAGGCAGCAGGCCTTTCTCAAGGAGCCCCTGTCTTTTTCTGAAGGCCGCTCTTGCTTTTAAATTCAAGCCGTTCAGGCACTCGCTTGCCAATTCTTTGCCGTTAGCAGTCCTGTAATACTTTATCGTATACATTTGCCTTCATCTTCTGCTATATATTATATAACAATTTTGTTATAATGTCAAGGAAAAAATGATTTTGTCAGCCAAAATTGATCTACCCCATCAATTTCTAAATCACCTGCTATCTGCTTTAAATTGACATTTTCAGAGAAGACCTGACACCCAAGCTTTTCTTAAAAAGAACCTGGGATCATCTTATAGAGATAAAAAATTGAGGTAAGGAAAAGCACGATATAGGACGGAACATTCATAAGGACCGCGGTTTTAAGCGGCTTGTCCGCGTATTTCAGGAATATGCGCTTCAGGAAGTAACCCTCTATGACTACCGTTAGGATAAACCCGGTCAGATACAGCAGGACTGCCGCGATGATCGCGGTAACAAACTCGGCATGAGAGGTATAAGCTGCGGGAGTTCTGAATAAATTGTGTCCGGGCATTACGAGCACGCCCAGAAAAACAGAAAGGATCGCCAGCCCGAAAAAAAAGAGATAAAGAAATATGTCTATCACTTTTCTTTTCTTCCGCTCCATCTTATCGTCTATTCCCAATACTTTGACGCACATATTACGAAACAATCCTGCGCAGATGAATGCGGCTATAAAAAGTAAAAAACTAGAGCTGTAACTTAAAAAGTATAGGATCCCTACCGCTGTTGATATAAGATTTAAAAGGGCGGATATGCCGATCGCCGGAAGAATTTTGACCGGCGTGATCCGTTTCAGCACAAGCGCTTCTATTAAAACTACGGCTGCATACGATTTCCCCATTGTCCTGAAAGCCGACACAAGCGTGAAACTTACCAGGAAAGAGGAAGATATTATCGATACGTTTGCCCGGCACAGCGCAGGTGCCAGGAGTATGCACGCGCACCCGATATATATTAATCTATCCTTTTTCATCTTTCCATCTCCTTTATTTATTACAAGCTTAACGTTCGACTCACGACGTATGACCTGTCCTTCGAAGCTTTAGCGTAGGAGGACGTTCGACGGTATTCAGGCATTTTCAGAGAAGAACCGCCTTCGCCCTTTCTGAATCAAAACACAGTCTGCGGGCATGCCTGATACCTTTTTTTTCTACTTCAATTGTTCTAACTTTTCTTTGGCGCCTTTTCCGGCAGATCCGTTTGGATCCAACTCAATTACCTTTTTCCAATCCTTTTTTGTGGACTTAAGATTTCCCATCTCTCTGTAAATTTCACCGCGCAAATAATAGGCCTGAGCTGAGCGGGAATCCAGCTTTAGTAATCGGTTACAATCTTTGATCGCTTTATCATACAATTTCTTCTTCATATAAATAATGGCGCGGCATAAATAGTATTCAGTGATTTCTGGGTCCAATTTTATTGCTTGATTGTAGTCTTCAATGGCTTTATCATATAATCCTTTATGTCTGTAAGCAGAAGCGCGAATTACGTAGTTATTGCTAAATCCCGGATTTAATTTCAGCCCTTGCGAATAATTCTCTATAGCCTTATCTTGTAATCCTTTTCTTTCATAAGCAAAGCCTCTGAGATAATAGACCCTTACTGAGTTAGAATTTAGCTTCAAGGCCTGGGTATAGTCCTTAATAGCCAGATCAAATGAATTCTTCCCGGAATAAATAAGCCCGCGGGAAATAAAACTTTCAGCATACGAAGGGTTTAATTTAAGTGCCTGATCGCATTCCTTAATTGCCTTATTGTATAATCCTTTTTTCGCATAAACAAAACCGCGGGAATAATAAAATTTAGGGTCTTTAGGATTTAATTCTAGGCCTTTACTAAAATCGTGAATAGCTTCATCGTAAAAGCCTTTATAAAAATAGGTAAGACCGCGGTTAAAATAGATCTCTGCATTTTGGGGATCTTTCTGTAAGGCATCAGTAAAATCCTGGATAACTTTATCATACTGAATTGAACTACTGAAATGAGCAAGCATAACAAAAAGTTCGGCATGATCGGGATTGGCCTCAATGGCCCGGTTAAGGTAAAAAAGTGTTTGGGCGTCATTATCTTTTTTATGATATTGAATTACTTTATCAAGTGAATCAATAAATTCCCGTGATCCGCCTTTCTCTTTTACTTTGGTTATTATTTTGATGAAATATGGGTCATATACAGAAGTTTTATTGGGGTTAGATTTATTTACGCAGCCGGAAACAAACAAAAAAACCAGGCTAACACCCAGGAAAACAAATTTTTTCATTATCATATTACCAGCCACACTTTTTTGAACAATTAAGTATTGTGTCCCCGGAATTCATGGCAAGATCTCGCCCGCTGAAAAGACGGGCGGACAACGTTCGACTTACGACGTTCAGCTTGCCCGCCGTAGCACTTGCTACCTTCCTGCGAATAGCAGGGAGATAAGGCTGTCAAGGTTTCTGCGCAGGCGGGACGTTCGACGCTTGACGGTATTCATGCGGGCATGCCTGACACCTTTTTTATTTTTTGGCAAATAAATGAACCTGTCCACTTTATTTATTTTCTTGTCATTTTATAACAATATCTGTTATATTTTGGCATTTGCCAAGGCAGATATTTTGAATACAGACTCCGTCCTTTTTTCTAAGGTCACAATTTGTGACCTTAAAACTGTGGACCGTCGACCATGGACTGTATAGTTCTTCTCATAAGATATGTCACATGTCAAGACCTGACACCCAAGTGCCGCTTTTTAATTATCCTGCAGATGAATATCGTCATGTTCGTCATAGTCATAGTCATATTCCTCTTCAGGCTCAGCAAATAAAATAATATAAAAATTGCCCCATTTCGCGTCCAGGCAGATAATGGATCTGTTGCCGGGAAGCCACGCCGGGCTCTCAAGGCTCCCGTTATTCAGCCATGTCAGCCTTTCACGGCTCATCTGCGTTGTATTGAAAACGCCTATATAGGTTTCGAGAGCGCTTCCGAGTTTTTCCGCCGAACCTTCATAGGCAAAATAATTTCCGTCTGAGGACCAGGGACCGCAGACCTCGCCATCACTCAGGGAGTCGTTTTTTTTCTTTCCGCCGTCCCAGTTCATCCAGAATTGTGAATTTCCTATTTTACAGTGGACCTTGCTTGGTATGCCCGCCCTGGGAGAAACATACCATTGCACAAACCTGATATCGCCGGAATAAATAGTCGTGATTATTTTTGTCTTAATGTCCAGCAGGCATAAATTTTTATTATCCCCGGCGCCCGGTGAATCCAGGACAAAAGCGATCTTTCCTTCGGGAAGCCACACCAGTCCCTGCCGGATCTCCCCCGGCTGTGCCAGAAGCTCCCGCGCGGTCCCGTCGGCATTTATGGAATATATCCCTTTTTCAGAGTAAAAGGCTATACTTTTGCTGTCGGGTGACCACGCGGCATAAGACCCCCGCGAGGAAATGTGCCTTTTGCCTCCTACGGCGCCGTTCTTTTCCACGTCAGCGACCCAGAGCCCGGGACGCGCGTCAGGCGCGCCTGCCAGGTAAACAAGCTTTTTCCCGTCAGGAGACCAGGCGAAACCGGCGGCATTTTTCGCGGCCCTGTCGGCAGCGGCCAGAGCTAACGGATTCCTGCTCAGCTTCAAAATAACCGCTCCCTCCCTTTTATTAACGGCAGCCATCAATGAACCGCCGGGAGATAAAGCAGGCTCGCTGTAATTCCCCTCCCTGGTTAACCGGTATATGCCTTTAACGGTTGGCGACAGCCTCTGGACGTTTATTTCCGGCATCTCGAATTTCTCTTCCAGGCCGCTCAAGAGGCTTACTGCCTGCGCCTGGATATCGGGGTCCCTGCTCTTCAGGGCAACAAATAAAACATTGGCGATCTTCTTGTTATAGTAGTTCGGGTCAACCGCCTTCAGCTGCAGGAAAACGGGGATCTGCAATACGCTCTTCCAGGCAAAAATAGATTCGGGTTTTTTAGCCAGATAATCCTTAAGCCTGGCCAGTATTTCATCCCTGGAATTGTTTTTCACGAACACATTGGTGATTTCCGCGGCATAGGTCTTCATTCCGCCATCCCCGCCGGGAACGGGCGGCATATTTTCCAGGACCGAGAATATCCGGTCCGCAAGATCGCCAGCTGACCTTGTATTCCCCTTGCGGATATTTTCCTCTATCCCGGAACAGAACAGACCGACGACCCTGCCGGCATAAGTGTCCCTTGTTTCCCCGATATTTTTTACGTCATATTCATTTTTTTGCAGAAATAACAGGAAGTCTTCGGACAGGTCTCCGGCATGCCTGATCAATCCGTTCTGAATATCCCGGCCTATCTGCTGAAGATAGCCGTCCAATTCCTTCCTGAAAGCGCTCTTCTTTTTGTCTATATGCACTTTTGACGCCATTTCATTGTGCATCTCCCTTACTTCTTTTAAAAGAAAAACAAAGGGAAATATCCTGCGCGCTTTTTTCAATTCCTCCAAAGACTGCTCCGGCGGGGAAGATACCTGAATGCTAAGAAACCGCGCATTGTCAACATGTTCCATTGCCTTTGGCAGGGCTATGCCCGCATAAACAGCGAATAATAAGATAATGGATAAAATAACAGTCCCGTAAGGTTTCTTAGCTTTCGCGGAAGGAAGTTTGCGCTTTGCGTGAACCAGGGTTCTGGGCGGGGGGAAGTTGTCAGGAATGCCCGGATATGCTATCTGGAACAGCTGTTCCTGTTTTGCAAGGCCTTTCAGGTAATGGAACTTAAGGTCCAGGAGGCTGACTTTATCCGGGAGGGTATCTTTAAGCAGTGCATGGGCTTCCGCGGAGATCAGTATCTGGCCGCCGTGAGCAGCTTCCTGGACCCTCTTTGCCTTGTTTATGCAGGGACCGAAGTATTCACTGCCTATGACCAGCGGCTCTCCTGTGTGGATGCCGATCCTGACAAGGACCTTGCCGATATGCTCAGGCCATTCGTATTCATTTAAAGCCAGCTGGAACTTGACCGCGAACCTTACCGCGTCCCTCGGCCTGGTAAAGGCAAGGATATACGAGTCTCCCTCGAACTTCACCTCTATGCCGTCATGCTCCTTTAAGGCATCATGCAGTATCTGGTTGTGGGCTTCAAGGACCGGCATGAACGAATCCCCGAACCTTACCCACAATTCGGTGGAGTTCTGGATGTCGGTGAAAACAATAGTTACAATTCCTTTCGGCAATTCTTTTGTCATTTTAACCCTTAAAAATCAAGTGTTTCTATGGCTATATTATACCAAAAGCCTGTTAAAATGTCAAGCGGCAGTTGGCAGGCTCTACAGGTAAACACTGTTTTACTCCCTGCAGCTGCTACGCAGCTCAACGCAGGGACCTGCGCCCGCCAATAATCGTGGCGGGCTACGGCACGAATTTTTGAGAATTGGAATAGAATCTTTCGGAGTA
>MNUP01000148.1 GCA_001871075.1 Candidatus Desantisbacteria bacterium CG1_02_49_89 | reverse complement strand
GCAAGCGGCGTGTACTTCTACGTTGTCACCAACACCACCGGGAACAAGCCTGCAACAGGCAAGTTTGTTTTAATAAGATAACGCGCGGGCAGGAAATAGTTAACAAGCTCACAAGTCACGTATTTACTAATACAAACGCATTAAGTAATTTGTCGTTGCGAGGAGTGAAACGACGAAGCAATCTCGGTTTTAACGACGAGATTGCCACACTCACTTCGTTCGTTCGCAATGACACTATCAGGTTATTTTATGCGTTTGTATTAGCATCCAGGATCTGATATCCAGTATCTGTCATTGAACTACGGGCTTGTGACCTTTATCGTGAACCCGGCGTTATAAAGACTTGCGCCGTATGTCACAAGATTTATAATCCAGCGGATGCCTTTTGCGTTGGTCGGGATCAATCCTGAGGTCGTGCCCTGCCAGATCGACCCGTTATAGTATTCAAGGGCTGTTACTATTCCGCCAGCGAATACCGCGCCGGTATCAGGTGTCGCAGAGCTGGTCTCGTATAACACACTCTGGCCTGCGACCGTTTCAAAGGCAAGCGTGTCGGTTATCACGACCTCGGTTGCGGAATCAGTGCCGCTATTAGAAAGCTGGATAGTATAAATGATCGTGTCCCCGCTTGCGACCAGAATCGCGGATCCGGACTGCCCCGTCCTTCCGTTCTGCTGAAGCTTGGTGACCGTGATCTGAGGGCCCACTATATCAGCCGTTACCTGCTCCGAACATGTTTCCGGAAAAGGAGTTCCCGCCATATTCTTAAACGTGCCGACGGCAATGTTCTGCACCGCTGCCTGCGCCCCTGCGCATAGCATCAGAATTCCGGCAATAAACAATCCTGCTAAAATCTTTTTCATCGTATCTCCTTTTCAAACAATCAGGGCTAAAGCCCTGAGTTACATTTTTCCTATTCTTTAATTTTGAATTTTGTCGCCACTTCGGCGACCCGCCGTTGAGGCGGGACTTTTACCTTATGATTTAAAATTATTTCACCTTCACGCTGAATTTCACCTGGTTGATCAAACCCGGCCTGTAAAAATAAAATCTCCATCTAAGGCCTTTCAGGCTGGCAGAACCGAAAGCAGGTACTCCTGCTATCCATTCGGTATCCGAAGGGCTGGAAACAAGCGTGTATGCCCAGGTATCAGCGGGAAAAGTATCCATACCTATAAAAATAACGGGGTTGCTTGTAAAAGTATCAAAGGCTTTCGTGTCAACGATAACAGCATCGGTAGCGGTCTCGTTGCCGGTATTCTGCGCGGTAAGAATGTATTCTATGGTATCCCCCGCATTTACAGGCACAGAAGTACCCGTTTCATTGGTTCTTACGTTTTTCAGTATCTTTGATATAGCCATAATGGGTCTTCCGAAAGTAAGAATTGTTCCTGCTGGGGAGCATGAAATAGTTTTGCCGTCGCAAAGAACTGTTATTGTCGCAGTTCCGGCAACAGAAGAGCATATCCATCCTGTTTCCATCCCAAAAGTATCAGTGACGGAAACAGGCTGGGTGATCGTGTCGAGCGAGCCGCGGTCGGACTGCAGGGTTACCTGTTTTCCCTGTATGGCAACATCTGAAGCATCTTTAATATATACTGATACGGTACAGGCAGAAATACCGTCATCACAAACCCAGGAGGAACTAAGCGTGGCGAATGACAGCGTGTCAGACACTGTCTGCGCAAATAAAAATGGGGACAAACCAAATAAAAAGGTTAGTCCCCATATAATAAAGACTGTTATATACAAATTTCTTGATCTCAAATTTAATATATACGGATATGCACCTGACTGGCTCACTATTAGCCTCTTCCGTAACATAGATTCTGTGCCCCTGACGGGTAAAGTTTTGCGTCCCCCGATTTCCCGGGGTTTGCCCCCTTATTATGCCTATTATATAATATAGCATAAAACTATTAAATGTCAAGTAAAAACAGACCAAAAACAGACCAATTGTTCCGCAACATTCAAAATGTCACATTTGGGAACCTTAAAATGTCACATCGCTCATAGTTGGTACTCTCCGATTTTCTGCTCATCTTTAAGCACAACAAATCTTTCATTAGAGATAACACAGAGGATTGCCTTTTGCCTTTAAAACCGTCCTGCCTTCCATTCCCTCCCCTCTGACATGTTTTGCCATAAGAAACTGCTCTTAATTTAGCTTTTTGCAAGTCCGCGAGTCTAAATAATTTTCCCCCAGATATATTCACTTTTGATTGTTCCCTATGTCCGCCTTTGATTATTTCCGCACAGTAAAAACAGACCAATGTCTAATTATCGGTTTTAATAGATTAGACATGGCACACCCATCTTTGGTTTAACCCAAAATTCATTATATTGTTAGCCTGTTTACCGGCTAACAATTGGCTGGTCTTAAACTATATTGATCTTATCAATTAAAAAGCCTAATCTTATTTAGTCTTAACTCTAAACTTAACTTGTTTAACTCCTGTTATATCAATATAATATTTCGCGAATCCTTATTTTACCTTTATCCTGAACCTAATGGCTTTCGGGTCCGCTGGGACCAGAAAATCCATCCTCCACCTGAGGCCTTTTATGTCCTCTGAACCGGAAGAAGGCTCGCCTGCTATCCAGTCTGTGTCAGAAGGGTTCCCGGCAAGGGTGTAGGCCCAGGAATCAGCAGGGAATGTGTCCATGCTGATAAAAATAACAGGGTTATTCACCGAGGTGTCAAAAGCCCATGTGTCGCAGATAACAGCCTCCGTGATGGTTTCGTCTCCCGTGTTCAGGATATCTAAGCAGTATTCAAGGGTGTCTCCGGCAACGGCCCTGACAAGAACTCCGGTCTCCCCTGTCCTGACATTTTCCAGGGTCTTTACGATATTCAGGGCCGGCGCAGTTGGCGTGTTCACGGTGACGGCCTGGGTGTCGATCGCCAGTCCTGAACGGGAAACAGTGATAACGGGATTGCCGGTATTGGAATCCTTGTAGTAAAATACCGCGCAGCCTTTTGCCAGAAAAACCGCCGTCACGTCAACCCACAGCGTGTCGGATACGGAGAATTTTCCGGTAATTGAAGACGTATAAAGCTCGACCTTGTCATTCGAGGTAACATCCCTGCCGCCTGCCTCTCCGCACGCTTCGATCGCAATGCTTTCAGACACTGCTCCGGCTGCCACGCTCCTTTCCGGCGTGCTAAAACCCAGCCTTGCCGCGGTAAAATTCAGCGTCGGTATCCTCTGCACGCGGACAGCGTCAAACCAGGCAGTGCCCATCCCCTCGTTCATACACCTGAACTCGAACCCGTTCCTGAGCATTTTGACCGTAAAATATCCTGAAACATACGTCCACGGATTGGTTCCCGTAAGGTTACCGACATAAGCTAACTCATAAGGTATATTGTCCGAGTGATTTAATAAGTAGAAAGTCGCGCCTGTGTTGCTTGAGGTAAGGTTATCCGTCTTTATATAACCGGATACGAGGAACCCGTCACCCGCGTAGGCAGGCCAGACGCTTGTATAAGTATTTCCGGGCCAGGAAACACCCGCATAGTTATTCGAACTTGTGGCGCAGGTGTGAAATATTGATACCATGCCGTCGTAGGCATCCGTAGACATCGACCATAAACCTGTCGGTGTGTTGTAGCTCCAGTTGACTATGGACCCGTTATAAATTTCGAAGGATGGGTTATTAATGATATTCTCTGCTATCGTCACTCCGTCGCAGACCGCGGTTATCGTGTCTTCACCGGCATATGACGAACAGATGAAAGCGGTGCAGATCCCGTTCCCGTCCGTAACCTGTCCGAAAGGATAAGATACTGTGTCAAACGATGCGCCCCTGGAAGAATAAACAGTGACCTGTTTCCCTGCAAGTGTCTCTCCAAAGCCTCCCCTGACTTCCACAGTGACCGTGCACAGGGTAACTCCGTCCGCGATTGACCTCCCGTTAGCCAGGTTGTGAATTTTTAGCGAAGAAGCTGCTTCAGAAACCGCGGGCTCGTTGACAATGACAACCTGCGTGTTGGACACAAGACCTGCGCGGTAAACCGTGATCACCGGAGTGCCCGTGTCCCAGTCCCTGTAATAGAAAGCCTGCTGGCCTTTGGAAAGCACTATTTCGGTTGTTCCGGACCAGGGCATTTTAGACAGCGAGAACCGTCCGTTCAGGGATGACGACAGAAGCGTGATAGTTTCATCGAAAAGCGCGTCTACGTTACCGCTTGCGTCCCTTGCCTGCACAACAATGCTGTCAGATGGTATCCCGGCAGTGGTAGTGCGCTGGGGAGTTGTTATCCTCAAAGCTGTTGACGCAAAATATATTTCAGCGCCGGCTTTGTATTCAAATTGTATTTCCCTTGCGGAAAGAGCGCGGTTGTAAATTTTAAAATCATCTATGGATCCGGAAAACCTGTTGGTTGACGTGTGGGAGATCTCAACCGGATTGGCAGCCGTATTGCCTGCGCCGGGTACTGAAGAGTAAGTAGATTCCGGCGCTCCGTTCCAGAATATTTTAATCTTCTGCTCGGTGCTGTCATAGGTCACGGCAATGTGGTACCACGTCCCGGGCAACGCCGTAGAAATAGTCGCAACCTGGTAGGCCCCTAAAGCATTGAATGAAACATGGCCCGTGCCGTCGCTCATGTAGAGTTCCCATGAAGCAGTAGCGGGCGTTCTGCCCGCAATGCCCTGTATCCTCAGTACCGTAGGTTTAATCCACGCCACTACGGTAAGGGACGGCGAATTAAGGCTTGCGGAATTCGGGATGTTCACATAATCGGACGTCCCGTTGAAAACCGCCGCGTAACTGAGATTACGCCCGTTGATCTCTCCGGTAACCCCGCTGAGCGTTCCGTCATTGCCATGCCCTGAAGCATCGTGCATAGTTTGAGTGCCTGTCCACACCTCCTCGAATGGCAGGCAAACCACGTCTCCCGAGTAAAAACAGTTGGATATAGAATTGCCGTCGCAAACCGCAGTGAGAGTTTCAATACCGGCATAAACCGAAGACACCGAGAACGTGCACCAGCCGCTGACATCGGTTATCTGCGGGCTGGAAGTAACAGTGGTGGAATCACCACGCCTTGCAAACAGTTCCGCGCTCCTTCCCTGCATCGGAACGCCCCTTCCATCCCTTAAGAGCACGTTCACGATCGCGGTATCCGTACCTGACGCGGGAACAGCATACGAACTGATCTTGATCGCGCTGCCCAGCGCGTCTATGTTGGCAGCCGCGGGAACTATCGTTTCTGTCTGGGCGTCCGGTATCATATCCGGACGGTAAACCGTAATTACCGGCATACCGGTATTCAGGTCTTTATAGTAAAAAGAAGCTGTGCCAAAAACAAAATGCAGCAGGCTGGTATCCTGCCATACCGTGTTGCTTGCGGAGAAAGCCCCGCCTGCCGAGGAAGTCACAAGGAAGGCGGACTCACTGAAATCCTCGTCCAGGGTCCCTGATTCGTCCTGCGCCTCCACCGTCACCCTCCTGGAATAGTGGCTGGCCATCACGGTAAACGGAGAGGAAGTTATCCTGAATTTTACCGCCGGGTCCTGGCTGTATTTTAAAACGAGGTAATCGAAATCCGAGGCGGTTGAATACCCCCCGACATACACATCCTTTGTGCCCCGCTCAACAACTATGCCGTTCCCGGCGTCATTAGAAGAACTGTCGTATCTCTTCACCCAGAGCGTGTTGCCCGAAGTATCGTATTTTATCGCTATCAGATCGTCATTGAAGTTGTTGTTTGCGCTGCCTGCCACGTAAATATTGCCTTCGGAATCAAGACATAGAGCATTCGCTGCATCAGCATAACCAAAATCGCAGGCTGTTACCCAGACAGTATTACCGCTTGTATCGTATTTTATCAGCAGGACATCATTATCAGTGCCGTTGTTATATGACCCTGCCGCGTAAACATAGCTCGGGCTGTCAAACGCAACGCAGCGGCCGTAATCGTAATTCCCGCCGTCATGGTACTTCTGCCAGACCGTATTGCCGTCCGAATCGTATTTTATAAGCAGTAGATCGTTGTTCAGGCCGTTGTACGAATACCCGATAACATACACACCGGTATTGCCGTCAAAAGCAATACCTAATGCGTTGTCCTGGTCTCCCCCGTTATATGACTTCTGCCAGATGCTGTCACCGCCGGAATTATATTTTATCACAAACCAGTCGTTATCCGTGCCGTTGTTCGAGGTACCGGCCGCGTATACATTGCCCGACGGATCAACGGCCACGCCGTACATGTCGTCGCCGAACCCGCCGTTATACGTTTTCTGCCAGATCGTATTTCCGGACGAATCCCATTTAATTGTAACAAAGTCGTCATCCGAACCGTTATAAAAATAGCCTACCGTGTATATGCAGCCTGAGTCGTCCAGGGCTATGCCCTGGCCGCCATCCGTGGGACTGTTGTTCCATAAGATCTTCGATACGGTATTCCCCTTCGAATCGTATTTCATAATTATCATATCGCTGTTGGAAACGCCCACCGTGAAGATGTATCCTGAATCATCAATAACGATTCCATTAACCTAGTCATATGCCCCGGAATTATAGATTTTCATCCAGGCCGTGATCGGTTCGGTTTCCGCGAATAAAAACGGGGACCATGCAAATAACAGCCCCCATATCACGACCGCCCATAAACAGATCCTTTTATTTTTTATCATAGGCCAACTCGCAAACTATTCATATTCAAAATCTATTGATATTCACTTAATTGATTGACGCTTTTTACTGTCATTGCGAGCCCGAAGGGCGCGGCAATCCCGTCGTTAAAAACGAGATTGCTTCGCTGTCGCTCGCAAAGACAATTGTCAAGTTATTATACATGATTCACAATAGGTCTTGAAACTGACTGAACTGACTAAATCCGCCCAGACGTTAAGTCTGGGCGAGACCTCGCCCCGATATTAATCGGGGCGGGCTGTCATAACTTATTTATTTTTATAAGATTATATCATAAAGTCTCTCTAATGTCAAGTTATTAATACAGTCGTGCGTCGTGCGTCTTACGTCATACGTATAAATCTTTAAAACTTACGATGTATGACAGTATTTACGAACGACGTACGACTTACGACGTATGACGGTATTACAGGTCGGCGAAATACGCGCTCAGATCGGTCCCTTCGCGCAGTTTATATTCCACGCCTGAGAAACTCGCCCGCATCTCCCACGCCCTGTCCTTCCTGAACCAGCAGTTATAGCCCGGGTCCTTCCCGACCTCATTCAGCGGTATATCCTCGCACCATCCCTTGATCTCAATGTTATTCACCGAATCTCCGGCGCGCAGGTAGCTTATCTGGTGGCTGTTCGGGCTGGATACGTCATAAAGCATCGGCTGGTTTAAAAGTATCCCGCCCGAAGTTTCAACATGAACGTGGTAATAACCCGGGCTCTCAAGAGGATAGCAGACCTCGAAATACTGCGGCTTCCCGGTGTTTTGCACGTAAAAATAAGGCTTATATTCGCCCTGCGCAGTCCTTGATCCCGTGCTGAGAGAAAGCGGCAGTTCCTGCCTCGGTATACCGTCCTTAAAAATAAAGACTTTTTTGATCACTCCCTGACCCACAGCGCATCTCGCGTGCAGGAAAAATTTATTTCCCAGGGT
>MNUP01000125.1 GCA_001871075.1 Candidatus Desantisbacteria bacterium CG1_02_49_89 | reverse complement strand
TCTGCGCGATCCATTTCCCGGCCGAGGTCCGGGTGTTTTCCTGCATAAAAACCCTGTCATAACCCGCGCTGAAAAGCAGGGTCGGAACGCAGGCAAGAAGCAGGAGTACCCTGCCTGCCGGGCGGATGGCGAATACAACCGCCATAAACCTGGCGGCAAGGATCGCAAGCGACGGCAGTATTATGAGCAGGTACCTCATGTGCCTGTCGCCAACAGGGGACATTGTTATCAGTATCAGCGTGTTGAGGGCTATCCAGAAAATAAGGAATATATCGGCTTTTTCCCTTTTTATAACAGCCATGATTATCCCCGCGGCGGCAAGCAGGGAAAGCGGAAGGCCCATTCCGTGATATACGGCTTTTATGAAAAACAGGAAATTGCTGGCAGCGTTCCCCAGCTTCGGCCCCGTCCTGAACATCGCGGCCAAGAATTTGTGCGTGAATTCCGGGGCAGCGGTGAAAATGAACGGCGACAGGAACAGGAAAAAAACAGCCAGCGCGCACGCGTAGCTCAGAAGCGCCTTTTTTTCAAACCAGCATAAAAGAATATCCGTCTTTTTCCTGTATGTGCCCAGCAGTCCGGCAGCAGGCACCGCCAGTATGACCGCGGCGGCATTGTATTTGGACTGCGCCGCCAGCCCCGCGCATACTCCGGCCAGGACGTACCATTTCACGTCCCGGGAATCGAATATCTTCGCGGCGAAAAGCATCGTAAGACAGACAAAAAAGGACATCGTGACGTCCACCGAAAGGAAATGCGAATTCACCACGAGGGCCGGGGAAAGCGCGGTGAAAAGCGCGGCAATAAGCCCCGCGTTCTCGCCGTACAGCTTCCTTGAGGCGCGGTATACGATAAAAACCAGGAGCGCGGCGAATAAAACGGAAACGAGCCTGCCGGCGACATAGAACTTCGCGATCTCGCCGGGATTCAGGAAATAAAAAAGTATGTCGGTTGTGGGCTTTATGACCCTGAACACAGCGCCCGCGGCGAGCGCGGCGGCAAAAGAATAAACATACAGCGTGCCGTAATAAAGGTAGTGCGGGTTGAAATCGAGCTTCTTCGGCTTCATGTTGCTGACAGCCTTTATGAAATTGGATTCGTCCGGATGGTAGCTTTTGATCGGCGCGAAAGCCGAACCCGAAAGACCTTCTTTTTTTTCGGACATCGAAACCGTGACCGCTTCGCTGTCCACACCCTCAAGGGATCTCCTGATCCCGGATTCAGAGGAAAAATACAGGCCGTTCCTTTCAGCGCTCGGAAGCCCCCACCGGATCCCCGGCAGGCCAAGCAGGAGCGAAAGGGCGACGATCAGGAATATCATTTGATTTTGTTTCATGCCCGGTCCTGCCTTATGTTTATTTCACGCACAACAGATTGGTCCATGTCCTTTTCTCTGGAGAATATTTTTTCAGTATTTTATCCGCATCCGAAGGCTCAACCTGCTCCGTTTCTTCGTTTATGTCGCTGATGCCGAACCCCAGGCTTGAGATCAGCTCCAGGTATTCTTTTCCGCTTGAGCCGAAAGAAGTAAGCCATTTGGGATGGTATTCCGTTGCCAGTTTTATTGACCGGCTGGCGCGCAGGACCTGTTCCATTCCCCTCACGGCGGCGCACTCAGCGCCTTCGACGTCGATCTTCACAAAATCGATCTTTCCGCCGCGGTCCCTGAAATAATCATCCAGCCTTACTGTTTCGACCTCCACTGATCCCGCGCCTTCCCTGGTCCTGCTCAACGTATGCGCCATGTTGTTGTAATCGCACAGGTACAGCCTGGCTTTACCGGTCTTGTCCGACACCGCCTTATTGTTCAGGATAACGTTTTTATAACCGTTCTCCTTAACGTTCTTCTCCAGGAGCGCGAATATGTCCGGAGCGGGCTCAAAAGCGTAAACCTTTCCTTTTTCGCCGACAAGCCTGGCAAACGTCAGCGTGTAATAGCCGATGCTCGCGCCCACGTCCACAACCGTGTCCCCTTCCTTTATCTCTCCGGCGATGATCTTTGTCATGAAGGGCTCGAAAACCCCGAACACTGAAAGGCCGAGGCTGTCACCTTTGTCAAGGTGCATCCTGTGGCCCTGGACCATTGCCGTTTCTTTTATAAAAGGCGAAATAAAGAGGTGGAAGGCCTTGAATGAGAACACGGGATGCATCAGCGCCCACTGGTAGAAACGCTTCTGCATGGCTTTCAGGGGGCGGAAACCCGTGCTTTTTGAGTCCCCGTACCCGGAAAGCAGCTTGAAGATCCTGCCCAGCGGCGAACCTGCCATTTTTTATTTCCCTCAGTCCCTGTTGAATTTAAAAAGCGCGCTCAGCCCTATGAAATCGCGCTTTATGTCGTCCCAGGACCTTATTTTCGAAAGATTCTGCCAGATGTAGCCGGCGCGGAAATAGAATTTCCTGTATGCAAGCTTGTGCGCCTGCTCAAGCCTTTCCTTCGTAAGCCCTTTGGGCACGAATACCGGGAACCATATGGTGTATTTGGAAAGGTCGTTGGTGGTGAATTCCCCGTACTGGTTTATCGTGTCCCACAACTCGGTGCCCGGGTAAGGGGTCAGGAGCTGGAACTGGGCGTAGTCCGCTTTTATTTCTATGGCTATATTGATGGTGTCCATCATCGTGTCCCAGGTTTCGTTGGGCAGGCCCAGGATGAACGTGCCGCGCGCTTCCATGCCCGCTTCGTGGGTCCATTTGAACGCCTTCCTGACCTGCTCAACCGTGAATCCCTTCTTTATCGTGTCCAGCACCTTCTGGTTGCCTGACTCAACCCCGTATGAAATATGCCAGCACCCGCTTCCGGCCATCTTTTTGAGGATATCCGGGTCTGCAAGGTCAGCCCTCATCCACGCGGACCAGGTGACATTGAGCGGCTTGATCATATCGCAGAATTTCACGGTCCAGTCCTTGAAAATGCCGAATGTGTCGTCCCAGACCATTATCTCCCTGGCGCCGTATTTATCGATGAGGAATTTTATTTCCCCGATCACGTTCTCCGGGCTCCTCATAGTGACCCTTCCGCGGAACACCTTCGCGCACGAACAGAACGTGCACCTGTGCGGGCAGCCCCTGCCGCACATCACTGAGAACGCCGGAAAATTCTTGTAGTGCAGCACCGAGGGCCTGTAAACCCCCATGTCCACCATGTCCCTTGCCGGAAAAGGCAGTTCGTCAAGCTGCGGGATCCTTTCCTGCAAAGGGTTTGAGACCACTTTGCCGTCCTTCCTGTATAATATTCCCCTGACAGCCGAAAGATCGCCGCCCTTTTCAAGGGCTTCGACCAGCTCTTTCAGGATCCTTTCGCCTTCGCCGACCACAACAACGTCAACGCTGGCGTCCTTCATGGATTCTTCGGGAAGCGCGGACGGATGCGGGCCTCCCATCACGGTGATTATGCCTTTGTCAAATTCCTTTACAGCCTTGCATATCGCGGACGCGCGGTAAACGGTGGGTGTAAACGCCGTAACGCCCACCATACCGGGTTTCCAGCGCCTGACCTCTTCGACCACGTCATCAACGGTGATATCCAGCACTCCCCCGTCGATTATTTTCACTTCGTGCTTATCTCGGACAACGGCCGCAAGGTAAAGCAGCCCAAGTGGCGGCAGGTACGAGCCGGCTCCTGCCAGCTTGCCGTATCTTTCTTCGCCGAGTATGGGAGGGAAAACAAGCATTATTTTCACAGGTACTCCGCTGCGTATTTCACGTACCAATCAAAGGTTTTTTTCAGCCCTTCTTCAAGCGAATACCCGGCCTTCCAGCCCAGGACCTTACCGGCCTTTGCCGCGGAAAGGATCTGGCGGTCGATCTCCTGGTACGGCTTGCCCTTACCCTGAACATCCGGTCTTATGTTCTTCTTTCCCGAGACCGCGATTATCATCTTAACGATCTCCAGCACGCTCTTGTGGTGCTCAGCGGAAAAATTGAACGACTCCCCTTTCGCCTTGCCGCCTGCCACTGCTTCCGCAAGCGTAATGTAGGCGTCCGCTGCGTCCTCGGCGTACAAATAATCCCTGACAGGGGTGCCGTCGCTCCGTATGACCGGGTTTTCATTGCGCAGGACGGACCTGATCGTTCCCGGCACTATCCTGGACCAGTGGAAATCTCCGCCCCCGTAAATATTCGCGCACCGCGTTATGCCCACAGGCAGGCCGAACGTGCGGGAATAAGACTGCGCGATCACTTCGTCGCACACCTTGGAGGCGTCGTAGGGAAAACGACCCAGCAGTTCCTGGTCCTCGCGGTAAGGAAGCTCTTTCTGTTCGCCGTATGCCTTGTCGCTTGACGCGATGACGATCGACTCCAGATTCTGGCGACTGTTCCTTGCGGCCTCAAGCATGTTCCAGGTGCCTTTGATGTTCGTGTCGAACGCCGTAAGGGGCGAACGGCGGCACGCGCCCTCTATGGTCTGCGCGGCAAGGTGGAAGCAGACCTGAATGTCATACTGGGTGAAGATCCTTTCAACGGCCGGGTAATCGGTTATTGAACCCTGTATAAAGCATATTTTCTTTTCAAGCCCTTTCAGGCGCAGGAGAGAACGGGGGTTGTAGTCGTCGTTAAGCCCGGTCACGCCTGCCCCTCTTTCCAGGAGATCGATTATGAGCCAGGAACTGAGGAACCCGAGGCTTCCGGTAACAAGAACGTTCTTATCCCTCCAAAAATTCTTTGAAACGCGAGCTTTCATGCTTTCCTCCTATCTTTAAGCCTTCCACGGATCTCCAGGATCTCAAAAAACATGCGTATGGAATCCCTGAATATATTGACCCTGCTTGAGGGCGACTGAAACCAGTTTATGGGGACCTGCTTCATCCTGTAACCGCCCATGTCCGCGAGGCACAGTATTTCCACGTCAAAACCGAAACCTTCTGTTTTCTGCCTGCTGAAAAGATCCCTTGCAACGTCACCCTTAAAGCATTTGAAGCCGCACTGCGTGTCCACTATACCGGGAAGGAGCATTTTGCGCACTATGAAATTGAACGTCAGCCCTATGAACTTCCTCAGAAATGTTGTGCTGGCGTTCGACTCTTTCAGGGCCCTGGACCCGATCGCCACGTCATAGCCTTCATCAAGGCAGGACAGAAGCTTTTCCGCTTCCTCTATCGGCGCGGACAGGTCCACGTCCGTGAACAGCACCCTTTCGCCGCTTGACGCGAGCACGCCCTGGCGCACGACGCAGCCCTTGCCGCGGTTGCGGCTGTTCGCAAGCAGTTTCACTCCGCTGCTGCCTGCCGCGTATTTTTCGACAAGCTGCGCGGTGTTATCCGTGCTGCCGTCATCTACGATGATAACCTCCCAGGTGATCCCTTTTCCTGACAGGTAGGGGACCACTTTATCCAGAGCCGGCAAAATCCTGTCGCTTTCGTTGTAAACCGGGATTATCACTGAAAGATTAACAGAACCCAAAATAACCTCGCTCTTGAAAAACAGTCATTAGTCATTTGTCATGAGTCATGGGTTTAAAACAGTTTACAAAGTTTACAGAGTTTATATAGTTTACAAAGTTTAAACTGCGATAATCTGTGTTAATCTGTGTCTAATTTTATTTCGTGCTTTCGTGGAAATCTTAAGTTTTCGTTTTGACCTTTGTCGCCACTTCGGCGACCCGCCGTTGAGGCGGGAGTTTTGACCTTTGAGCCTTGACCTGTTTCTTAGACTACTTTTGTGAAAAGAGTTCTAAGTTTCCACCTGGCTATATTTTTCAGCATTTCAAAAACGGAAGAAAGTTTTATGTGGGACCTGCCCTTCTCCCTTTTCCTGAAAGCCACCGGGAATTCGTCCATCCTGCCTTTTAAAAGATAGGATTTCAGGATTATCTCGCCGTCTATGAACCAGTCCTTGGAAACCGGCGAGATCCTTTCGAAGATGCCCCTTTTCATTATTTTCGGATTGCTTCCTATGTCATAGACATTTGCCGGGAAACACGCGTGGAACACGAAGTTGAAGACCTTTGTGTTGAGCCTGCGCAGGAAGGTGTCTTTGCGCACCCTTTTACCCTGGGCGTAATCAAGGCCCTGTTCCTTCATCCTGCTGAAAACCCCGAAGACATCCGAAGCGGAGATCTGCCCGTCCCCAGTAGAGTAACCCACGTAACCGCCCCGCGCGTGCTGAAAACCCTGTATCACGCCGAAACCGTAGCCCTGGTTCTTTTCGACGTCCACCACTTTAATCCGGGAATGCTTTTCCGAAAGCCTGCGCAGGATGCCCGGGGTCCTGTCCGCGCAGCCGTTATTGACCGCGATAAGCTCGTAGTCCAGCTCGCGGCTGTCGAATTCGTTAACGATCTCAAGGCATACCCTTTCCGCGTTTTCCTCCTCGTTATAAAAAGGGATAACCAATGAAAATTCAGGTTTCATTTTGGCATCTTGAACTTCTTTAGTTTTAATCTGTGTAATCTGCACCCTGATCTGTGTAATCAGGTAAGGCATTTTGCCTTACCAGTATTTATCCCTGTATTTTCTGTAGTATTCCACTGTTCTGCGCAGGCCTTCGTCCAGGCCTGTCGCGGGCTTCCACCCCAGCTCCTTTTCTATTTTTTCATAGCTTGCGACGTAATCCCCGGCCTCTATGTCTTTTCTTTCCTTGGGCCAGGGAACCTTTTCCATCCTGCCGGAGCCAACGGTTTTAAGGATCTTCTCCACCAGCTCTATGAACCTGACAGGCACGCCGCTGCCAAGGTTGTAGATCTTCCCTTCGGACCTTTCCGATGCCCCTGCCGCGATGAAAGCCGACGTGACATCGTCCACGTAGTTGAAATCCCTCAGCTGGGTGCCGTCGCCGAAGACCTTGATGATGCCGCCCTCCATAGCCAGCCTTATGAACCAGTTCAGGATGCCGTATTTGCCGTGCTTCATCTGGTGCCTGGGGCCGTATGAGTTGTTAACGCGCAGGCTGCAGACCTTCAGCCCGTACGAATTGGCGTAAAGGAAATGGTATTTTTCGCCCGCGGTCTTGTTGACGCCGTAAACGTCGGTCGGGTTCAGGGGATGCTCTTCGTCAACGGGAACGTATTTCACCCTCCCGTACTGGCCCCTTGTTCCGGCATAAATTATTTTTACTGACGGATTTAGCCTGCGGCATGCTTCAAGGAAGATTATGTTGCCCCTGCAGTTTATGTCCACGTCCAGGAGGGGGTCTGTCATGCTGTCTATGTGGCTGGTCT
>MNUP01000098.1 GCA_001871075.1 Candidatus Desantisbacteria bacterium CG1_02_49_89 | reverse complement strand
TCCAGTGTCCAGTATCCAGTGTCCAGTTTTTAACTTGTTACTTGTCACTTGTTACTTGTCACTGAATTTAATTATTAGATCCGCTCTGTTCCGGGAACTTGTGCACCTGCTGTTTATACGCGAGGACCTTTGCAATCACTTCATCAATTGATTCCTTGACCAGTATCTTATTTTTTGTGGTCAGGGAAATAACGGTGTCGGGGGTGCATTCCACCGTTTCTATCATATCCGCGTTTATAACAATTGTATTCCCGTCGAATTTCGTCACTTTTATCATATCATTCCTATTTAACCACGGATTGCCACGGATTTTCACGGATTTTAAAACTGGAATAGAGTCTTTTGGAGTAGAGCCTTTAGGCTCACGATATAATTACGGGGCTAAAGCCCCTACTCCCAAAAAATTTTCAAAATTTTTAAGATTTAACACGTAACACGCTAAACACGGCAACACGCAACAGTTTTGACGATGCACGAAGAACGACGCACGACGTTACGAATGCTAACGCGGGGCGAGGTCCGCTTCCATTTTGCCCTCAAGCACTTTTAACAGGAATTCGCTGAGATTCTTGTCGTTGGGGTTGATCTCAAGCGCCCTGTTCCATTCCGAGACCGCGCTGTCGATCATCCCGAGTTTGTAATACACGGAACCGAGCTGGCAGTGGAATATGAAAATATTTTCATTCATCGCGATCGCCATTTTGAACTCGTCAACCGCCTTGGCGTATTCACCCTGGAAGTAATAGCGCGTGCCCGCCTGGGCGTGCTCGAACGCAAGGTTGTCCATAGTTGCCTGGTCTTCTTTGATCCCGGTAAGCCTTCCTCCGGGGGTTTCGCCCATGCCCGGACCCGCAGGTTTTTCCTCTATAGGCATTATTTTCATTATCTGGTCGTTTATTATTTTTGTTATCTCGTCTTTGCTGATCACGCCTTCCGATATTTCCGCGGACTGCCTCTTGGGGAAATCTATGATGCTGACGCCCACGGTCGCAGCAAGGCCTTTCGCGGTATCATTTAGGCGTATCCCCGCGCCTTCGAGTATTATGTTTGGCGTAAGGTTGTATTTAATTCCGACGTTAAGCCAGTTGCCGTCGTATTCAAATCCGAGTTTCGTGGACTTGATAAGGAACTCTATGCCTGCGAAAAACCCGCCGAACCCCGGAGCAAGGGTTTCGCTTCTGAACCTGCCGCCTCCCATCCCCACATTGAGCGACATACTCGGGATCACATAAAGGGTAAAAACCGCATACGGGGAAAGCGAATTAGGAACAAGGTTGATATCGCCGGCAAGAGGTATGTTCTGGATACCCAGGGCCATCTGTATCTTTTTTCCGCCGAGTACCTGCCAGTGGAAATTCGCCTTGGTTGCCGCTGAGCCGAACGCGTCAAATATGGATATGCCTATTTCGCACCTGTCGTTGATGCCGTAGTTGAGTTTCATATCCATCGTGAATATTTCGGAGGAGAAATTCACCAGAAGGCCTTTTTCAAAATCGCCTTCTTTCAGCGTTGTTCCGGCCGTGGGGATGTTTATCAGGCCTGTCGTGCGGTTGAAGCTCCCGTATACCGCATTGCCGGCGGTCAGCATGATCATTATGGCCAGTATCATTGACTTCGTCAATTTAACGCGCATATTTACTCCCCTTTTCCTTAAAGACGATTACAGTGATTTTTTAAAGATGATTACAGTGATTATTCGTCATTCGTCATGCGTCATACACATAATCTTAAAACGTACGACCTACGACGTATGACGGTATTTACGTACGACCTACGACGCTCGACGGATTTTATGCTTGCGGGGCGGCGCCGATCATCTCCGCGACTTTGTGCGGGATGCAGACGTTTATTTCTTCCTTGCCTTTTTCGAACTGGCATTCCATAAAGGCGTGCACGAATTTGCCGTCCATCCTTCTGGTAAGGAACGGGTCGCTCTCAACCCTTATAAGGCTCATTTTGAGCTGCAGCCCCGTGATGTTTTCCCAGCCTTCTTCCCAGGATTGCGTAAGTCCCGCGAAAACAAAATCCTGGAAAAGCACCCTTTCTATCTCTGTCATTTTCTTTCCTTCGATAATCCCGGCTTCCCCTTTCCCGCCCAGCAGCTTGTCCAGCAGGTAGTAGGACAAAGACGGATGCGCGTCAATAAGTATCTGGTCCTTGGACAGTTCGGTCCCGAATATCCCTATCGCGGTGAAGTGCGGGAGGTATTCGATGAATTTTTGGTAATCCTCTATTTCCCACTTGGTGTATTTAACCTCTACCCTTCTTTTAGCGACCTTCGAGAAAGACTCGCTTGTTCTTCCGCCAAGGTTTGTAAGAAGATCCTTAAGGACGCCCTTCTGCTCATTTGTCAATTCAGCCATGGCTTCACTCCTTCCTTGAACTACAGTTTCCAGTGGCCAGTTTCCAGTGGCCAGTTTCAAACTTGATACTTGACACTTGTTACTTGTTACTATTATCAGACTGTTTCTGTTTTTTTAAGTATGATATCTCCGGACTTGTCCAGCTCGCGCAGTATGTTGACGAGCTTCCGCTGCGCCTTGTCCACATCCGCCTTGCGGGATTCCTTCTTGTATTCGAGCTCTTCGTTCAGTATGGAACGCAGCCTTCCGGAGACGTTCTTGAATATCTTGTCCTTTATTTCCTTCGTCGCGCCCTTGAGCGCCATAACAAGGTCCTCTACCCCCACTTTTCCCAGCGCGAGCTGCAGAGATTCATCTTCAATGGTAACCACGTCCTCAAAAAGGAATACCAGCCCCCTTACTTCTTCCGCAAGCTTCGGGTCTTTTTGCCTTAAGCCTTCCAGGACCCTGTCACCGCCGTCGCCTTCCACCATCTTCGCGAGGAAACTGAGCCTGTTCTTGGACGTAGCTTCCTTTTTTGTCGCGGAAGACATCTTTTTGCGCAGCAGGTCCCTTATTTCCTTTATCACATCAGGCATTACCTCGCCCATCGTCGCCATTCTTTCGGGCACGTCTGCCTGGAACGCCGGCGGCGCGGCTGAGACTATTGAGGAGACCCATTCGGGTGTCATGTGCGACAACACCAGGGCCGCGACCTGCGGGTGTTCTTCGTAAAGGAAATCAGTTCCGAGGTTTTTCAGGAAATCAAAAAGCCCCGGGCCGCCATCCTCGGCTGTTTTTACCTCTTCCATGAACTCGGCGGCTTTCTCGTCCCCGAAGGTCCGTTTGAGGAAGTCCAGCGCGTCCTCAGAGCTTCCCTTTATGTAGTCAAGGCCCATGGCTTTCTGGTAGAATTCCTCGAATACCGCTTCCCTTATATCCTTGGTGACCTGCCTGAGCCCCGCTATTTCCCTTGTGAGCTGGCGTATCTGCGCCTCGCCCATGTGCTTATAGACTTCCGTGGATATTTCAGGCCCAAGCGCTATAAGAAGTATCGCCGCTTTCTGGCCTCCCGACAGCGTTTCCGCCGTCAAAGTTTTAACTTCCTGTTCTTCCGCCATTGTTCCTCCCTCTCCTTAATTATGAGTTATGAATTATGAGTTATGAGTGAAGGAATTTCTATTTAAATAAACATCCTTGCGGTTAATTCATAATTCATCATTCATAACTCATAAATATATTTTTCAAGTAAGCCAGTTGCGCACTACCCGCGCGACCAGCTCAGGATTGTTCTTCGCCATCGCGAGCGCTTCTTCCTGGTGCATCTGCATTTCAATGCGCATTTTTTCCTGCTTTTCCCTTTCCTCGGTGTCAGTCTTTCTCTTTTCGGCGGCGCGCACCGCCTTTTTTTCAGAGGAAGACGCGTTCATTCTTATGACCAGATAAGTGATCCCGGCTATTGCTCCAATAGATACTAATATAAGTAATGTAAATCCAGTCATTTGCTTTTGCTCCTTCCTTTTAAATACAAATAAAATTATGAATTATGAGTTATGAATCAACTGCAAGGAAGTTAAATTTAGATAAAATTCCATGCCTTTAATTCATAATTCATCATTCATAACTCATAATTGTTTTTTAAGTAAGCCAGTTTCGAATAATACGCGCGCAAATGTCGGGATGCGTCCTGCCGATGGTGAACACCTGCTCCTGGTGCATCTGTATCCTTTCCCTCAGTTCCTTTTCTTCCTTTATTTTCCTTTCTTTCTCCGCTTCTTCTTCCTGTTGCATTTTCTCGATCATTTCCTGCCTTATTTCAGCCCTGCGCTTCAGGAATGTGAGCGTTGTTTTCACGATAAAATAAATAAGCGGCAGCAGTATCAGGACGGTTATCCCGGTCGTGATCCTTTCCATCATTTCGACCTTGGGCCTTGCTCCCAGGAAGGCGACGTTCTGCATTATTATCGTGTCCCCCCTGTCCTCGCTGAACCCGATCGCGTCTGTTATCAGTGTTTTTATCTGGTCTAATTCCTTTTCTGACCTTTTCCTCTGGATCGTCCTTCCGGTGAAGGTCTTGATCCAGTTCACGTCAACAAGCGCCAGCACGCTTATCCTGTCTATTGTTCCCGCCGGCGTGGTCCTTTCCGTTATTTTCTTATCCAGGGCATAGTCGGTGGATGACGCTTCTCTTACTGATTTCGTTCCTGATTTTTCCTGGTTACTTCCCATCGGAGCGCGGCCCATGGGTTTTGCTTCAAGGTCCCCCACGGACGGATAACCCGGATACAGAAAATATTCCTCCCCGCCCCTTGCTCTTATCTGGTCTTCCACGTCATCAAAGACTCCCGGCAGGTTTTCTTTCTTGGCAGCGGTTCCCGCAGGTTCCTCCGCGGCTTTGTCTTCAGTTCCTCTTTCGGAGGAAACCGTGTATTTTTCCTCTTTCGTAGTAGATATGGGCCTTGGGGTGTGGACCTCTTCCTTGTCCTGGATCATAGGCGTGAGGTCAACTGTCACCCTGACGATGGATTTCTGGGGCCCGACGATCTCGTCCATTATATTCTGGACCCTTCTTTCCATTTCTTTTTCTATCGCCAGTTTCTGGTACCCCGGGACGTCAGGCATCTGGATGCCTTTGTTTGTTTCGCTGTATTTCATCTGCTGCGTGATCTTGTTTGACGCGAGCCGGCTCACGTTCCTGATGAAAATAAAGCCAAAAACAGCAACAGCCACGCATATAATAATTATTATTATAGGCCTTGAAAGTTTAGTCGGAGGCAGTTTAAATTTGGATAGAATAGGTTCAGCCATGCAATACTCCTATGTTGGTTACAAAATACAAGTCAAAATGCAAAGTGCAAAGTGTAAAATGCAAAAGTGAAGGATCCGGGAAATAGATACAAGTCAAAAGTTAAAATGCAAAATGTAAAAGTTAATGCTTCAAGATTTATTGATAATACTGAACTTAATTTTGAGCTCTTAATTTTGTTTTTTAAGCCAAAAAGCCATGAGCCATGAGCTACAAGTTATTTCACATCAAATCCCATTGTGAGCGATATCCTGTGCGTCCCGCCTGTCGGCTGCAGGCCTCCTAACGGGCAGGAGAAGGCGTAATCGATCCTGAAATCATTATTGTATTGTTCCTCGGTAAGCTGGTAGCTTGCCCCCATTGATATTAATCCGTAGGAATTGCTGCCGAACCCGCCCCCTATCCTGACCGCTACAGTCCTTTCAATGAACCATCCTTCTATGCCGCCCTGGGCTTTTACGTCATTATCCCGGTAGGTAACATCCACCGCGCCTGTCAGGTCGTTGAAAACCCAGACCGGCTCGAATTCATAGGCGATACCAGCCCTGGCAGACATCGGGACCGGGCTTGGGGACGCTATGCCGAGGTCAGGCTGGTTTATGTCGGCGACCAGCAGGCCGAACTTGAACAGGTTGTCCTCGGTCCTGTAAAGCATCGCGGCGTCAATGCCCACGCCGAACGCGGTTTTCTTCCTTGTGAACACGGGGTTTACGGCTGTCCAGTCGTTCACGCCGTATTCTTTCGAGTGGAACCTGGCCGAGAACCCTATGTAGAAGCGTTCCATCTGCCTTGCGTAGGTCAGCAGGTACGTATTTTCCTGGTATTGCGCTTTTGATCTTTCCGGGTCGGAAACCGCGCCGAGGCTGAACCACGCCACCCCTATAGCCGCCTGTTTCATCGGGTATGCTACCGCAAGATAATTGTTGCTGATTATGGACCTGTCGCTTAATAGCGGATAAAGATTGGCGTACATTGCGCTCACCTGCAGTTTTTTAAGCTGCGGAAGCCCGGCGGGGTTATACAGGAATGCATTGGCGTCGTCAGCTATGGCGCAGAACGCGTTCCCGATGCCCAGGGGCCTTGCGCCGCAGCCGATGTCCTCATATGACGCATAACAGACGTGTAACGTGTAAGGTGTCACGTGTAACGCAAGAATAAAGATGCCCACGAATATTTTGTTGAGATATTTATTGAACATTATCCCTCTTTTTCTTGATCTTTATATCCCGTATTTCCCGTAACACGTAACACGTAACACGTTATTTGGCCAGGATCATCGTGCCGGTATAGGACTGCGTGCCGCACTGCAACTGGTAAATGTAAATGCCGTCCTCGCCGACATTCCCGTTCCTGTCTTTGCCGTCCCACTCGATCTTTATTTCGCCCGCCGTATATGTTTTCGTGAAGAACAGGGTGCCGGTAAGGTCGTAAATGCTGAAAATAACCTCGTATTTGTTAGGATTAGCGAAGGAGACCGTTACTTTATCATACGGGGGGTTGAGCGGAGTGAACGGGTTGGGTTCAGCCGCCAGCACCCTGAACGAGGTAACATCCGTTGCAGTTATCGCGAACCTGCTCAGGTGTGTGACAATGGCGGTTATGTTCTGGTTTGCCGCGTCTACAGTCCCGTTGATCCTGGTCCACTGTATCCCGTTCCAGTAAGCGATGCTTATGTATTTTGCCGCGTCAGCAAGAGAAATACCTGTGTTCTCCAGAAGTCCGCCCGGCGCCGCGTAATGCAGGGCTATAACAAGCGTTTCGGGAGAAGCGTTGAACCCGACCTGTGCCCCGTCAGAGATCCTGTAGGGTATAAAGTCAAATATGCCTACTATGGCGCCCAGGCCTCCGGCTGTCGGCGGCAGGATACCCGTTCGCGTCGCTGTTATGCCTATTGCTTTTGAATCTGCCGAATCAAGCAGCATTACCGTATTCCTGGGAAGCATCACGTAAGTCTGGGTTTCACCGGGCAACATTATTACCAGGTTTCCTTTGTTGTCAACTTCCTCGCTTATCAGGCTCAGCATATCCCAGGAATTCTTGGCCATCACGGTCCAGTAGTATATCAGGTCTGTTGTAATGGCGTTGTCCGTGTAGGAGGTTGAGCATTGGCTTACTTCGGCGACCTGCGCGTAGTT
>MNUP01000053.1 GCA_001871075.1 Candidatus Desantisbacteria bacterium CG1_02_49_89 | reverse complement strand
TTCCCCTCGGTATATGAATTAGTTGCCAGGCTCTAGTATGGTGTCGCATAAATCCCTTGACATTTGATTCTGCTTTGAGTTGTCATTGCGAGCGACCAAAGGGAGCGTGGCAATCTCGATTTTTAGGTCGAGATTGCTTCGTCGTTAACACTCCTCGCAATGACAGCCCAAATGTAAAGATCTGTTAGAGACACCACACTAGATACTGGATCCTGGATGAAGGAATTTATTTAAATAAATCCTCGATCCAGGATCTAGCATCCAGGATCTAGGATCTGTTGTTATTTATTATGGTAATACACTTCCCAGCCCATATAATTATACAACGCCTCGTCAAGCACGCCCGCGACCTGCGACTTGCTCATCGCGACGTGGTGTTCGAACCCGTTATTGCACAGGAACCGCAGGAGCTCCTGCATATTTTTTATTTTCGCCACGCCCACTCCGCCGAACGTATCGAGCTTGTCATCCGTGAACTCTCCCTCTCCGATACAGGCACTAAGGCATCCTGGCGTGTCGGAAATGCGCGCGTAAGTCATTGGCCCGGGCTTTACCCTGCCAACGCAGGTGCCGAACGAGCATTCGGTGTCGCCGCGCACGTTCGCGTGTATCGCGTTATAGCTGAGGCAGGGGTCGGCAAGCATTGATTTCGGGGCGTTCGAACAGTGGAAGAGCACGAGCTTGTCCGGGTCATCCCCGTAATTGTTGTTCCAGTCAAAGATCCCGGAAGGGATCCCGCTGGCAAGCTGCAGCGCGTACATGGCAAGGGCTCCCATCACGTCCACCTCGCAGGCTGTGGGCAGCAGGGAATTTGTAAGCGCGCTCATAACAGAGCAGGGGAACACGCCCAGGTAATCCTGCAGCTCAGGCCAGCAGCGTATGGAACACGCGTCAAGCTCGTTCTCGGCTATCCATTTTTTTACAGCCGCGCTGAGTTTTGCTATTTTAAGCATTGCTTCTTTGGGGATCTGCGAGGAAGGGCAGTAGCCCCTCATCGCCCTGATCTCAGCCTGCACGCCCTTGTCCGTTTCTTTCATTTTCCCGATGCGGACAATTATGTCAAGCAGGTCTATCGTTTCCACGGATATGCCGTTTCCCTCAAGCAGTTTCTCGTCGAAACGCACGGTTTTGAACGGGGTGGTCCTTGCGCCTATCGCGCCGACCCTCGCGCTTCGCATGCCCTTGACCACGCGGCACACTCCCGCGAACCAGTCCAGGTCAGCTCCGAAATCCTTTGAAGACGGATCCACGGTATGCAGCTTTGTAAGCGAGAACGGGATGCCGTACTGGTTCAGGTTATTGCAGACCGAAAATTTCCCGCAAAGGCTGTCCCGCCTGTGCTTCACGTCCATCTTGCTGAGTTCATCCGGATACGCCTGCACAAGCACCGGCACGTTAAGGCCGGAAAGCCTTATTGCCTCCGCCGCAGCCCTTTCATCCCCGAAATTCGGAAGCGCTATGAGTATCCCATCTATTTTGCCGCGGTTCCTGCCGAAGAGGTCCGCGCACCTTCTCGCCTCCTTCAGGTTCTCAATAGCCCCGTATTTCGCCTGGTTCTCGGGGATTATAACAGTATCGATCCCCTGCTTTTTCAGGACCCCAAGTATCTCCTTCCTTCCCTGTTCGGAAAGATATCCGGGGAACAGGCCCCTGTTGCCGATGATCACTCCCAGACACGCCTTTTTCATCATTCCTCCTTTTTCGGATGCAAACGGATTAAATAATGCGGATGCATGCGGATACTGCCGTAACAAATCTCTGTTTTTTTACCCGATTTTTCTCTCATAAACCTTAAAGAGGTCCCCTTGGGACAATCGTGTGGTTAATTTCGTGTTTTCGTAGTTTCCTCGCCCATCCTTATAGGTGGGCGAAGTCTCGCCCGCTGAAAGACGGGCGGAGTGTTTTCGTGCCGTAGGGTCATCGACTCGGCTCTGACCCGAAGGTCCCTGCGTTGAGCTGCGCAGCAGCTACAGGGGGAAAGTTTTATATTTTTTTGTAGCGCAGCAGCGCCGAGCCCGGCATTTCGGGTATCATAATATTTATTTTCTTCAGTTCCCTGCCGCTCGCTCTTTTCGCGGGCGGCGTTTCAAAGCCGGAAGCAACGCTTATCTCGTATTCCGCACCCGGGTCGATCGCCTTTAGCCCTATTTCCATGCTCACGAACGGGCTTTCGTGCCTTCTGAGGAAAACCGCGAACCCGCTGTCCAGGTCAGGCCTGTGGAACTGGAATGCGCACCAGTCGCTGTAAGAAACGGTCAGAGGGTGAAGCGGGTAAAAATCGCCCAGGAAAAAATACCTCAAACTCTTGAGCTCCTCTATCGCGCGCTTAGCGTCTTCAACGGGAAAATCCTTTTCGCGTATGTCGTAGTAGAAAACAACGCCGCTTGACATCGTTGAGCGGAATTCATACGGCTTGAACTTCCAGGCAGCGCCTGTGTGGAACGGTATCCAGCGGGAAAGACCCGAGTTCTGGCTTTGGTCGCCTACGCTTATCGCGACGCCGTAGGACAGCCCGGGCACGTCCGAGAAATCGCTTCGCCAGAGCGGGAAAGACCTGCTTACTGTCTCCAGGTCTATCCTCCTGCCGCCGCTTGAGCAGTTGTCAATTGCAAGCCCGGGATGGCGCTTTAAAAGCTCATCCCACATCGCGTAAAGCCCTTCAATGTGGCGTATCTCAGACATTCCAACCCTGTCATCCGGGTCAGCCTGCCTCCAGTACGGAAGGGGGTCCATGTTGAAATCCTGCCTGTAAATGGTGACCCCTGACTCGCTTATGATCTTTGAGATCCTGTCAGTTATGAACGCCCGCGCTTCCGGCATGCCGAGGTTGAAAAGCATGGTGTCCGGGTCAAGGGTTGTCCTGAGCATATATTCCGGATGGTCGCCCTCTATGTCAGAACCCTTTCTTACCCTTTCAGGCTCAAACCACAGAACGAATTTCAGGCCCTTCTTCTTTGCAGCTTCCCCGATCGGTTTAAGGCCTGACGGGAACCTGTCCTTGTTGACGAACCAGTTGCCCGCCTCCTGCCACCATTCCTTGCCCTCGCCGTACCAGCACGCGTCCAGCCAGTACGCCTCGATGCCAAGCTCACCGGACCTTTCAATGGCCTTCAGCTCGTATTCCTGGCTGACCTCTTTTTTCTGGTAATAGGCGTACATCGTGTTGAAAGCCACAGGCGGTATCACCGGCTCGCCCTTAAGGCGCGGCGCGTAATACTCAAGGATCATCCTTCTGAGCAGGTTATTGCCTGCGATCGGGTCGTTCCCATCCCAGCTCAGTAAAAGGATGCGCGGGGTCCTTATTTTTTCCTTTGAGTGGAGCAAAAGGTGGGTATTTTCCATGCCGGCGCGTATGCGCAGGGCGCTGTCCTTGCGCTTGAAATCAGCCATCCACTGGCCTGACCAGCCGACGCAGATCACAAGCCCGCCTTCGCCTGACTGTAAGTTCATGAACGGCAGTGTGCCGTTCGAAGACCTTCCGCCCACGGCATTGAGCGTGATCCTGTCCACCGTGTTGTGGAACCCGTCAGTTACCGTGCCTATCTCTGTGGTTATCGGAAGGAAATCATCCATGCGGCACAGGCTGCCTTTAGCGTGGTGCAGGAAAACCCTTTCTTTGTCCTCGATCGAGAGGGTAAGGTCAAGCGGCAGTATATTCTCTATGATGGGGGTATCTATTGTGCCCCTGTTCTCAAATTCGGCGTACCAGCCATAGGCGTTGAACTCTTTGTAATCCTTGAGGTGCACAAGCAGGCGCAACTGGGTAACGGGGTCTGTGTAGGTAAGGTGCCTTACCTTTGCCTCCTTTATATCTTCTGAGATTTCCGTCCTTTTCCATCTTGAAATGAATTTCTCGGAATCCACGCCGTTATACGAGAAGGAAAGGCGCAGGACCTGCGGGCTCCACTTTGCTTCTGCCTTCATTTTTATCTCCTTGAAATTCTTGCGGTTTTTTGTAGGGCAAACCTTTCCGCCACGACTACGTCGGGGCGAGACCTCGCCCTGCCTTTGCGCAGGGCGGGTAGGTTTGCGTCTTTATTAAATATTCAGCATTGATCCGGGGAATATGTTGTTAAGCCCGAACATGCTTTGCGGGTCAATTGTTTTTTTGACGCGCGACATTTCCAGTATCCCTTCTTTTCCGTACATTATCTCAAGATACCTGTGTTTCAGCTTGCCTATGCCGTGCTCGGCGGACACAGTGCCGCCCGCCTTCACCGCTTTGCGCAGTATGTCTTCTATTGTTCTCGCCACGGTCTCTTTTTCACCCGCGTCTTTCGGGAAGAAATTAAAGTGCAGGTGGTTTTCGCCGATGTGCCCGAACCTTACCGTCTGAATCTGCGTCTCATCCTGTATTTTCTTGTACATTCTATAGAAATCCGGGAAAGCATTTTCCGGCAGGGCAGCGTCCACCGCGAGCTTTATCGAGCCGATCTTTTTGAAATAGGCGTTGACGTTCTCCGGCAGTTTATGCCTGAAATCAACAAGGTTCCTGTAGCTTTTTCCGTCCTTGCTCATCCAGGTATCGGCGATCCCATACTTCTCGACCAGACCGCACCAGCCGTCCAGGTTCTTTTCATTCTCTGTGTCCTCAACGTATATAGCGGCGGCGCATTCCGGGATGTCCGGAAAATCCTTTTTAAGGAAACTAAGGCTGTTCCTGTCAAAATATTCCACCTGGAGCGGGTCAACAACGGCCCTGCCCTTTACCTCGGAGAGGAATTCCGGAACGATCCTCTCTTCATCCGGAAAGAACATAATCATTATGAACCTTGGGGGCAGGGCTGGTATAACCTCAACCTCAACCTCAGTGATTATTCCAAGCGTCCCCTCTGAGCCGATGAACAGGTCTATCAGGTCCATCCCGGGTCTTGAAAAATAACCCGCTGAATTCTTGACGCCGGGGCTTGTGTATGACGGTATCTTCAAAGGGGACTGTCCCCCTTTCTGAAAGAAAAGGGGACTGTCCCCATTATTTATGTATCCCTCTTTATCCGCCTTATATTTTCCTCTCGGTATATCCAGGACCGTGCCCGTTGACAGCACAACCCTTATTCTTTTCACGTACCTGCGGGTTGACCCGAACCTGTAACTGTATTCCCCGCTTGCGTTTGTGGAAACGTTGCCGCCTATGAAAGCCGTGCGCTCAGTGGGGAAGGGGGGGTAAAAAAGTTTTTCTTTTTCCAGCTCTTTCAGGAAATTATCTATCATAACGCCTGCCTGCAGTATTGCCGTGTTCCCTTTTTTATCTACGCTTATGATCTTATTCAACTTCTCAATTGACAGGACCGCGCCTTCAAGCGGTATCCTTGCCCCCACAGTCCCGGTCCCTCCGGCCGACACCGTTAAAGGAGTAGGGCCTTTAGGCCCGTTTTTCGCGCATTCCTTAACTATCCCGATTATCTCGCCTTCGTTCTCGGGAATATATACCTTTTCCGCTTTCCCTTCTCGGAAATTGGAGGAATCCTCCAGGTACCCGATTATCTCATCCTGATTTTTTTTTATTATCATTTTTGTCTTTTTCCCCCACCCCTTGTAGACGTGTAAGTGGTGTAGTGGTCGAGCTTGCTCGACTGGCAGCCGTAGCGGTGCGATTTATCGCACTATTCTATAACCAAGGGCAAAGTGGTAATCATTTTTTTCAATTAATTCTAATTTCAATTCCATTTCATTAATCATTTTAGGTGCATTTTCAAAATATCCTCTATAAACACGGAAACCAACTTCGTCCTCTTCTATAAGAAAATCTCCAATTTCACCAAATTCTTTTTGGATAATCTCGAGAATTTTTAAACAAACCGCTTCGCTTAAGTTTGTAAAAGTATTTATTTTGTAACCATCTATTATTATCATAAAAACGTCTTGCTTATTGCGATGTTATAATCATTCTCTACTTCTTCATAGGAAGCAAATTCGCATCTGTTTATTAATGGTTCAAAAGCATTTTTACTTAATTCTTTTTTAAATTTTTCTTTTCTATCCTTAAATGAAACACAGCAAAATATCGCTCTAATATCCTGCAATTCCATAAATTTAACAAATGCATCTCTAAAATCAGTAGAATGCTCTACTTCAAATATTTTTAGTGGGAACTTTCTTTTATTAAACCAGATTACATCAAAAAATCTCACAGTTTCATTGATAATATTCTCGTAAGTAAAAGGTGGGATTTCTGAAAGAGTTGCCAAACTTCCAAGCGTCTTATTATCAAAAACCCATTTTTTATCATTGGTATAAGTATCCTCAACCTCATTTTTATTATTTCCGATTTCAATCAGCATCCCCTGAATTTTTGCGTGCAATCGTTCTTTCTTTTCAGATTCTGTTTTTGGTGGAATTACTTTTGGTAGTTTATCAAGATGTTTTGTTAAAGCATAAACACCCAATCCTATTCGTGTAAATCTTTTATCTCTTTGAACTCTTTCTTGAATTGTCATATGCGGAGTCAAACCAGTAATTTTTAATTTATCTTTATATTTCCAGATTTCTTTATAAATAAGTTTTAATGGTGCAAAATATTCATTGTGCAACATTACTTGTTCAATTGCTTCCGAATATGTTATATCATCTTTGTACTGCATATTTCCTCCCAAATAGAATAAAAATGAATTATCAGATTACAATGCCCTTATAGTTTTAAAATTCTTCATTTATAATTTTTCTGACTTTCCTTTTATTCAAATCGCCCATACTTGACGCAAATGGCTTATCATAGATAAGACTGCGGTCATTATTATAAATCTGCAGCCACCAGATACCATCCCCAATGAAATCGTCAATGTCAAAGGAAAAGCTGTGATAAAAATGTTCTCCTTTAACTAAAATCTGGTTCAATTCGGTAGGCATGCAACATCTCCTCGCAAACCTCCCTCCTTAAAGATTGGCGGGTCTGGTGAGAAGGTTTGCCCTACGATTGTTTAAATAGATTGCCGCAATGACTGAAGTATAAGTAATTTCAAATCAAAAACTTTACTCCACATAATCCTTTGTCCACCTACAGAAGAGAAGATCGGTAAAGAAATAACTGCCGTCTTCTTTGTCAAGAATTCCCTCATCCATAAGGGACAAGAGAGTTCTTCTGATTGAAGAGGGATATCCGAGATTGTGTTCCGTCATATATTTTTTTGAAAGGACATTCTGCCCGCCTGATACTGAAATTGCTTTCAATAATAATTTTTTTGAGGTAATCAGGTTCCCCCACCTGGACTGAAATTCCTCAAAGGACTGACTGATAAGCTCGTTTACAACCTTTTGAACATCTCCGGCTTCCGCCTTGCCCTTAGAGACACTGTAATCCCAGAGTCTGTGCGCAAGCATTTGCACGTAATGAGGCACGCCCCGGGAGAACTCAATGATTTGATCTAAACATCCGCCGTCAACATCAATGTTTGCGGAAAGAAATTTCTCTTTTAAAAACCTCAGCATTGTTTCCCCCGGTATTTTATCCAGGCGCATTATGGGGCCAATCTGATAGAACGGCCTTTCCGGGGAGCTTACCATATCCGCAAGCAGGTGTTTCTTTGAACCGCAGAACACATACCCAACGTTTCTTTGGCGCTGAACTTCCGACCTGATCACGCCTTCAATATGTTTGCCGTTAAAATCCAAAATCTCCTGAAATTCATCAAACACAATAACTATTTTTTTTCCTTTCTTTTCGCTGATCTTTCCGGGCAATTCATATATTTCTGACTCGATGTTCTCTATACCTTGGGGTGACCGTCCCAGACCAAATGAGAAAAATGGTTTTCCCTCTTCATCAAGCCTTATTTCCGGTCTCAATTGAGGCAGGAGCTGCTTTATGAAATCAAGCGCCTTTTCAAGCGGTCCTTCATGTTTCATCAGACAGTTCAGGTATCTTTCCAGTAATTTATCGTAGGAAGAAAATTTTTCCAGGTCGAGATACACGGTTATTATTCCCTGCTTTTCCAGTTGTTCCAGAACTGTGGCAACAAGAGAAGATTTTCCCATCTTGCGTGAAGATATCAAGAAAACCTTCTGGGAGCTTAACAAATCTATTTTGAGCCTTTCAACCTCTTGTTCTCTATCCCAAAAGTATTCGCCTGTTACTCTTTCGCCATAAATAAAAGGATTTTCCATATAACCCCCATTACACATTTTTGTATTACACAAAATAGTATAACACAAAATTGTGTAATTGTCAAGTAAAACAGTATATATTACACTTTTTAGTGTAACACCATTTAGTGTAACACAAAAAAGTGTAATGAGCAATTCCCTGAATTAACAATACTTAGTCCCGATAAATCGGGACCGCTACATATATTGCAGAATCCCAAAGGGATCCCTTCGGGATAAGCTACTTCCCTTATCCACTCCTTACACTGATCCCTAACCTCTTGTCCCTATTTTTTAAAGCGTAACCAGCATTCCCACAGATAGGCCCAGAAGAGCCAGGACCGTTACCCAGGAAACAATGTTGAAGAACCGCGAGTTGATATAGCCGCCCATCAGCTCCCTTTTATTTATGAGCAGCAGCATGAAAATAAGCACGAAGGGCAGAAGTATCCCGTTTATGACCTGAGAAATATACATCGCCTTTATGAGCGGGAATTTCGGCAGCAGCACAAGCCCCGCGGAAAAAACTATGGTGCCGGTGTAAATGGAATAGAAATGCGGGGCTTCCCGGAATTTTTTATTCACGCCTGACTCCCACCCGAATGCCTCGCAGATGAAGTAAGCTGTGGAAAGGGGCAGGATCGATGCCGCGAAAAGCGAGGCGTTCAGAAGCCCGAAAGCGAACAGGGAGGCACAGTATTTTCCCGCGAGAGGGGCAAGCGCCATCGCCGCGTCCTTCGCGGTTTCAACGTGTATTCCGGCCTTGAATATCGTTGCTGCGCAGGCAACAATAATAAAGAACGCCACGAAATTCACCACAAAGCTCCCGACGACCACGTCGGCCCGCGAATACTTGTAATTTTCAAGGGAAACACCTTTTTCCACTACCGATGCCTGCAAATAGAACTGCATCCAGGGAGCTATCGTGGTGCCGACAAGGCCCATGAGCATGGTAAGGTATGCGAACGACCTGAACTGGAAAGCCGGCTTGAAAGTCTGGGGGATGACCTCTGCCCAGTCCGGTTTTGCCAGGAAACCGGAAAAAATATAGGTTATGTAGAACACACACGCCACAAGGAAAACCTTCTCAACCGATTTATAAGTGCCCTTTACCACAAGCAGCCACACCGCCATAGCGCAAAGCGGCACGGACAGGAATTTGCTTACGCCGAATATCTCGCAACTTGCCGCGATGCCCGCAAACTCCGAGATCGTGTTGCCGAGATTCACGAAGAAAAGCGCGGTCATCATTAAGAATGTTATCTTCACGCCGTAGTTTTCCCGTATCAGGTCTGCAAGCCCCTTCCCGGTCACCACCCCCATCCTCGCGCACATCTCCTGAACTATTATAAGAACCAGGGTTATGGGTATCAGCGACCACAAAAGGGTGTAGCCGAAATTCGCTCCCGCAAGCGAGTATGTGGTTATGCCGCCCGCGTCGTTATCCACGTTGGAAGTGATTATGCCCGGCCCCAGCACTGCCAGGAAAGCCAGCATTCCGATCCACCACTTATTCTTCATACAGAATCCTTAGTTATGAGTTATGAATTATGAGTTATGAATCAACAACAAGGTATTAATTTAAATATAATTCCATGCATCTGACTCATAATTCATCATTCATAATTCATAATTGTATTATAATTTAGGCTTGCGCGCGCGTTTCTTGTACGCCTTCTGGATTATGTGACCCAGTATGTCGTCAACGGTTATTATGCCGTGGATCACCGCTTCTCCGTTCACAACCGGTATTGCCAGCAGGCCGTATTTATCAAAAAGGAACGCAACCTTGCGCGCGGTGTCAGTCAAATGCACGCGCACCGGCCTTTTTATCATGATCTCACTTATGAGTTTCTGCGGCTGGGCAAAAAGCAGGTGCCGGAACGTGGTCATCCCGATAAGATGGCGCGCGTCATCAACGATGTAACCGTAATATATCGTTTCAGCCTTCCCGGTCATACCCTTGATGCGGTTTATAGCTTCCTCAACGGTGATATTTTCCGGCAGGGTTATGAATTCGGTTGTCATCAGCCCGCCCGCTGAATGCGCCTCGTGCCCCAGCAGTGCCGCGAGTTTTTTCGCCTTGTCGCTTTCCATAACGTTGAAAAGGCTGTCTGTCTGCCTGTCGGAAAACTCTCCCAGCAGGTCAGCCGCGTTGTCAGGAGGCATCAGGTTGAGTATATCGGCTATGGATTTGGGATCCATGTCCTCCACCAGGCTTTTCTGGACCCCGGCCTCCAGCCCGAGAAGCGCCTTGACCTTCATTTTAATGTCGAGCGACCTGAACAAAGCGACGCGCTCGTAAACGTCCAGGCCAAGTATTATGTCTCCCAGTTCAGCAGGCGGTATGCTCGAGAGTTGTTCCTGGCTTACGCTCAAAGTTATCATTCCCTTTATCGGGTGGATGGCAAGGGGCTGGACGTATTTCCAGGATATGAACATATCGTTTTCAAGGTATTTCGCGTCCGGCCTGAAAAACCGTATAATATTGTCCACCGCGAGCTCAAGGTCAAGGCGCCTTAACAGGCCGCGCATCCCTATGTCAACGTGGGCTATGTGCAGGTTATTCTCAGCCCTGAGCAGGTGAATGTCGTTAACGCGCACAACCTTGCGGTTCAGCGTGTCTACGATCTGCTTGTCAAGGATGTCCCTGCGCAGGGACATACCGTTTTCAGCCTGGTAGAAATCCTTAAAAACCAGGTCCTGCGCTTCAGTAATAAGGCAGCACTCATCCGTTGTCTGTATCTTTTCCCAGGGGAAAACCGCGTAGGATCTCCTGATCACCCCTGTTGATACCACTACCGAAATGACCCGGGGGAACATTTCCTTCTGGTCGACTATAAGGTCAAAGATCCTGCCCAGGGGTTTGCCGGTTTTGCTCAGCAGGAACTGCCTTGTCAACTCGGTGAAAAATACGAAAACTTTTGACGCCAGCATTATTTCCTCGTTCCACTCGAAAATATGATTTCAGTGATTTCTTGAAAATGATTACAGTGATTATTGAAATATACCGAGATTAACAAATCCTGATTTTGGTCCTTTCTTAAAATAATCACCGTAATCTCAGTTAGAATCACTGTAATCACACGACATCATTTGCAAAACTTTCAAGTATATCGACGTCATACGCCAGGTCCAGGACCGTGTACCTTCCCCGGATTTCCCTTGCGTGAAGTATCGCGCTGCGGAATACCGCTCTTGTAATCGCGAGTTTTGTGAACGAAACAGGGGCTCCTGATCGCCTGAGGGTTTTTTCAAGCACTTTGCTTGGGACCAGGTTTTTCCTGATCATATCTTTGATCTTCCCCCAGTTCTTCAGGATAAACAACAGCTCCTTTTCTTTCTTGTCCGGAGGCAGGTACTTTGTCATAAATTCCCGGTATACTTCCCCGGCCATTTTCTTTCCGTAGCGGCTCATGAATTCTTTTTTAGTCTGCCTGTCTCCGGCGTAATGCTTCTTTAACTGTGGTAATCTGCGTAAATCAGTGTCTAATTTAAGCAGTTTCTCGTACAGCTTCGCGCTCAATACTGTCGTCACGCCCACCTGCCGGCCGTGGAGGTTCATGTCTTTTCCCTTCGAAGAATTGGACATGTCAAGGAAGTGGGAGATCAGGTGCTCCCCGCCTGAAGCCGGGGCGGACGAACCCGCGATCACCATTGACACCCCGGCAAGGTTAAGCGCTTCAAACAATCCTTTTATCGCCGCAGGGTCCCTGCCCGCGGCCTTTTTCGCGTTCCCTGTGTAAAAACCCATCACGCCTGCCATCATCTTTCCGGGCAGGGGGCAGAAATACTCTTTTTTTATGAAACGGGACACGGCCCAGTCGATGTTACAGACCGATTTTGAGATCCCGTCGCCGATGCCCGCCTGTATCATATCCTCCGGCGCGTTGCGCAGGATGTCCAGGTCCGCGATCACCGCGGCAGGCGGTATAGCGGCAAGCGTTTTCTTTGTGCCCTTGTATGAAAGCGCGGCTATCGGAGAAGGATACCCGTTCATGGATGGGGCTGTGGGATACGAGATATACGGTATCTTTGCGATCGTTGCCGCGTATTTTACAAGGTCGTTTATAGTGCCTGAGCCGCACGCAACCGCGAAATGGAAGTCCTTCAGTTCAGAACCGAGTTTCTCCGCAAGTTCTTTTTCCGCCTTCAGTTTCTTTCTGCCTGCCGGGAATAATCGGACTTTCACGTTCAGCCCGTTCTCGGCAAGGCATTCTCCCACAGCCTGGCCCGCGACCGCGAAGGTGTTCGTATCCGCGACAACGGCAACGTCAGGCCCGGGCATTTCGGCGAATATGAACCTGAGCAGGCGCTCTTTCGCGTTTGCGCCGCAGTAAATTTCCTTTGTGGGCACGCGGTGCGTTCTGCCGCACCCGCACTTCCATTCTTTCCCCAGCAGTTCTTTTAGTGTGTCTTTCATTGCTTGTTTAGTTATCCGTTGTGAGTTGTGGGTTGTGGGTTAACTGACAACTCTCAACCGACAACTGACAACTGATCATTTAAGGAGCTCCGCTGTCTGCTTCTTTCTGCCGGTCAAGTATTCGTATTTCAGGAACCTCGGCACCTTTTCCGCGCTGAACCAGAAATACGTTTTCAATTTTGCCGACATCTGGGGCAGAAGGGCGTCAGGCTCCATCTCAAGCTTGTGCGCCATGAATTTTCCGGCAGGCACGGTTATTTCTTCCCTGCCCACATACCTTACCTTGACAGAGCAGCGGTTCCCAAGCGGCATGACAAGGTCCACGTCTGTCACTTTAGGATTTAAAAAATTATAACCCCTGAAAAGCCAGAACAAAGAACGCTGGTCGTATGTCAGGACCGTAACATAAACGCGCTTGCGCTCTCTTTTTTTCCATCCCCTGTACTGTATCTCACCGATACTGCCGCTGTATTTCGCCTCGGCAACGACCTCGGTATTCCCGGTCACTGTCACCGAAATAGGTTTCATTGTCACAGATTCCATCGTAATGACGGTGCTGAACCTGCGGCCAGCGGGCCTTGAGGTAACGACCATAACGGTCCTGCCGTTCCTGTCCTTGACATATTTGCTGGAATCGGTCATCACGACCGAATCTTTCCCGTCAACGCTGAGGTACGTGAATGCCTCGGGCCTGCCCGGTGCCGGGTTTATGAAGAGGGGTGTCTCTGCCCGGCACAGCTGAAAGCTGAAAGCTGAAAGTTGAAAGTAAAAAATTAAAAGTAATATTTTTTTCATATTAAACCTTTTTAGCCACGAGATTACAAACGATATGTCATTGCGAGGAGTGAAACGACGAAGCAATCCAAACAAGATTGCTTCACTTTGTTCGCAATGACAGCGTGGTTCCAATCGCGTGAAAATCTGCCTGCTCCCACGGTTATGTTTCGTAGAAACATGTAGGGAGTGGAATCGTGTGGTTTATTTGTTTTTATTCTGGGCGGCTAACTGCCGCATTATTTCCTGCTGGAGCCTGTCGAGTATCTCGTATGTCTTTTTCAGGTCCTCATCACTTATCTTCCAGCCCGCACCGCCCGCGTTCTCCTCAACCTGCGCGGGTTTCTTCGCCCCGACTATCGCGACGGTCAGGGCCGGGTTGCACAGAACCCAGTTTATCGCGAACTGGGTCATTGTCCTGCCGTATCCCTTAGCCATTTTCTTGAATTCTTCAACCGCCGCTATGATCTTTTCAAAAATAACGCCCTTGAACATCGGGTTGTGTAAGCGCATGTCATTCTCGGGGAAAACCGCGTCCCTGGTGTATTTGCCGGTGAGCAGGCCCTGCTGTATGGGGCTGTATGCCAGCGCGGATATCTTCTGCTCGAGGCAGAAGGGGAGTATTTCCTGCTCAACACCCCGGTTGAGCATGCTGAAAGGGGGCTGGAGGCTTACAAGCTCAATATATTTCCGGCATTCCTTCATCTGCGCTACCGAATAATTGGAAACACCGATATATTTTATCTTCCCTTCCTTCTGCAGTTTTGCCAGCTCTCCCATAGTATCGGAGATAGGGACCTTCTCGTCAGGCCAGTGCACCTGCAGCAGGTCTATGCGGTCCGTGTTCAGCGTTTGCAGGCTGCGCTCGCAGTCCTTCCGGATATAAGCGGGGCTTGAGTTTTTCCAGATCTTCCCGGTCTTCTCCTCCCAGTCTATGCCGCATTTTGTCGCCAGGAAAGCTTCTTTGCGCTTTCCTTCAAGGGCTTTCGCGAGGACCTTCTCGGAGTGGTTGAACCCGTATCCCGGCGCTGTGTCAAAGAAATTTATGCCCAGGTCAAGCGCCCTGCGCGCCGCGCTTATCGATTCGCTGTCATCCACATCGCCCCAGCCGCTTGCCCCCATCGCCCAGCAGCCGAACCCGACCGCGGAAACCTTTGTTCCAGTTTTTCCCAGTTCTCTATATTCCAATTCTTCCTCCAAAATCACAAAAATCACAAAAATATCTACTTTTTATGATTTCTGTTATTTTCTGTAAAATATTTTTGATTCCTTGCTTTTGGAGCAGGATTTGTGCGTCTTAATTTTCCCTCTTTCACCATTTTTGAGAGATAGTTTATGACAAGATATACTCTATTCTTCCCTAATTTAAGTGATAGCTCTTTAGCAGAATGAGGAGTGCGGCATAGTTCCGCAATCCGGTTCTTTATAGATTCTTCTTTTTCTTTATAGGTTTTCTTTATAGGTTCTGGATGGAATAAATCAGGGGTTTGTGTTGGGAGCGTCTCAGCAGGTACATAATAGGTTCCGGGCCCTTTCACCTGGGATTGAACTAAAAAACCTTTATCCCTGAGTCTTGCTAAACTCTTGCTCGCAGTCAAGGTATCTGTATGGTTTATCTGGCAGTATGTTAGATTATTGACGCTGCCAGTATGGCGCACTAAAATAAGCGCTTTTTTTTCCTCATCAGAGAGATTATGACCTTCGGTATGTTCCTGCAACCAATCAAGGTCTTCTTCGGTCATAAAATGATGTAAGCGAAAAGTGACGCGGAAAAGGTTTGAACCGGTATCGCTCTCAAAAATAGGGGGTGTCAAACCCGCTTTGTCCATTGCATCTTGCATAGCTCGGATTCCGGAACCCTTTTCTTCAGCCCACCCGATATCACTAAAGACCCTTGCAATAATAGGATTACGTAATTCAGAACCTGGTTCTCCTATACGCTCAATAGGTTTTAAAGAATATCCGGGGTTCTCAATTTCAATCCGGTCGTTGAACCTCCGAATCTGTGTTGGATTCCTCTTTTGATAATCCTGGTGTATTAAGGCATTCCTGATGGCCTCTCGAAGGGATGTCATCTGAGGTGTTTCATCAATTCTTGTTAAGGTTTGAGGTTCTAACTGAAAGGGAATCGCGATATCCTTGCGCATTCTTTCAAGGATTTCGGCTGCTATTGTTAAAAGCGAACCTTGATAGGAAGGATAGCTTTTAAAACGCTCCTTATAATCAGGAACCCATTCGGTCCCGTCTATGTCTATTATATCAACTTTAAAAGCAGGGAATTCTCTTGCAATGGCTTCCGCGGAACCAAAAAGCAGAACTCCGGCTATGGTCGGAATCCATCTCTTATTATTTTCATCGTAAACAACTGCTTTAAGGCTTTGAAGGAGTCGATTATCGTCATATAATAATATTTTGCTGTCCGGCTCCCTGAGACTGAGTAATTTTTTATAGATTTGAATTATTGCTGGGTCCAATTCATTTATTTTTACAGATTGCATAGGAGAAAATTCGTATGGCTGGATACTTCTTTCCTGATAAAAACGCTCTACATCTTTATCCACTAAGTGAAGGTCGCTTCCACCTACACGCTTGTATCCGCCTTTTATAGGACTTTTTTCTTTAATAAAAACAGGTTTAAGACTCTTGGGGGGTTCTCCAGTTAAAATAACGAGCATCCATTTATCATTATAAGGCTTTGGTTCAATATGAATATAGGAAGAAAGCGGGACATTGAAGACATGGTCTATCTGGCTAGTAAACTCATTTTGAACTTTCTCAATATCTGTAATTCCTGAAACCTCAAATACCTTTCCTTTGTGTTTTACACCAAGTAGAATGCATCCGCTAATTCCTGAATTGGCATATGCAGATATGGTCTCCCATATACTCTTAGGCAGAGCCCATGCCGCTTCCTTGAATTCCCATTCGTTAATTTCGGCAGGGAGACCAAGCGCCTTTTGAATTTCTTCAAATGATATGCTCACTTAGCTGCTCTCTTTTTTTGGCTTATTTTTTCAGCTGTTAGTACCCACAGTATCGAATCCATTGCATCATATTTATAATAAGAAAGGGTAGATAGTGTCTTTTTCATGCATTCTTTAAAAAATGAAATGGCGAGTTCAAAATAGAATTCCCCGCTAGAGTGTTTTTCATTAGTTTCTTCTAATTTGTTGCCATGTACAATTTTATTTCTAAGATTGTAAAAATCGTAAGCAAACCACTCCTTGTCTGTGTGGCACTCTTTAACCTGTTTACCATCTTTATCAGGAATTTCTCTTTCTACTGTATATTCATTGGTTTCACACATAAGTCCTTTGACTTTTTCCATAAATTCAAATTTGCCTTGATACCCGCCGAGAAGTATCTCAAAAGCAATGGACATCAATATAATACGGGTAAAATAGTTAAATCCATCTATATTTATGTTGGCATAATTGAACCATTCTAATGCTCGTAAGGTTCTCGCCTCTTCTTGCTTGCTTCTATTCATCAAAACTTTTTCCAAACCTCTTAAAATTTTCTCATTGTAATCTATGCCGAAAGGTGGAATGCAAATATGAAAAGGGGTAATGAATTTAGCGTCCTGAATCTTTAAATTAATAACATTGTGCCGTATCCAGCTTCCATGCGAAGGAGCAATTTTGTCATCGCCAGGCTTGAACCGTTGAAGAAAAATTTGAAAATTATCAGAGGACACTGGATTAGAAAAATCTCTGTTTACAATTGAGCAAAAGGACAAAATTGAAGTCGCAGATCTCACTTCTTCCATTTCGTTCGGGTTTAATTCTTTAAAATCTATTTTATCATCAAGGGATATAATGGTAATTTCATTAAGTGATTTAAGTGTTTCCGTACAAATATATTGTTTGAAAATTATTTCAAGATGTGTCTTTATTGTATCATCTGGAATATATTCATCTTTTTTCTTATAAAATGGCCAAAGTAGAACCTTTCCTATTTTTATATCTTCTTTAACTGGAGCATATGGTAGAAAATTTATTAAAAAATTCCTCATAGTATTTTTCTCAAGACTCTTTCATAATTAGTATTATAAATTACCTTTACACATTTCTTCTAACATTTTCTCAATATTGGGTTTTGGGTTAAAAAAATCTAAAATTGACATATAGTCTCCCTGTCCTATCTGAAAAATATGAAAAAATAGTATCCGTTACTATTTTTTATGGCACAAGTACTATTTTAATGCCTTCGCCGTGCGCCATCAGCTCAAAACCTTCTTTGAATTTCTCCAGCGGCAGCCTGTGGGTTATTATCTTATCGGTTTTTATTTTCTGCGTGTTTATGCAGTCTATCGCGGCGGGATACGTTCCGGGCCCAAGGTGCGAGCCACGTATGTCAAGTTCCTTGCCGTCCCCGATAACCGTCCAGTCAACCGATGTCTCCCCGGCAAAAACACCGAATTCCACAAACGTGCCCAGGCGGCGTATCATTTGCAGGCCCTGCTTTACGGCTGAAGGGTGGCCTGACGCTTCAACATAAACGTCGCACCCGTAACCGCCGGTCATATCCAGCACCTTTTTGATAACGTCTTCTTTCCTGGGGTTGAGCGTCAGATCAGCGCCCATATATTTCGCTATTTCAAGGCGAAGGTCCTGGACATCAACCGCAATAAGTTTTCCGGGATTCTTAAGCCTTGCCGCTCCCACCATCCCCAGCCCCAGAGTCCCGCATCCGGCTATCACAACAACGTCTTCGGACCCTATATTTCCGCGGTCAACCGCGTGGATGGAGCAGGCAAGTGGTTCTATCAGCGCCGCCTGTATCCTGTCTATTGATCCAGGAACCTTATGAGTGACTGATCTCGCGGGATATTTTATGTATTCGGCCATCCCGCCGTTCAATTGTTTCCTGAACCCGTAAATATCATGCACGAAGCACTGCCAGTATTTCCCGCTTTTGCAGAACCTGCATTCCCCGCAGGGCACGATCTGCTCCGAGATCGCAAGTTCTCCGATCTTAACCCCGTGCTTTTCCGCGGCGCCCTCTCCAAGCTCAACCACTTCTCCTATGAATTCATGGCCCGCAATTGCCGGCGGGTTTGCATAACCTTTTTCTCCCCAGAACATCTCGGTGCCTTTCCAGCACTTCACGTCCCCGGCGCAGATCCCCGCGGCGATGACCTTTACGATGATTTCTTCTTTCCCCGCGCAGGGTACGGGCACTTCTTCAAGCCGGTAATCACCCGGCCCGTGCAGCACCACAGCCCTCATCTTTTTCGGTAGCTTGCTTTCCATGTTTCCTCTTTGTCCGTCGTACGTCATACGTCGTAAGTCGTACGTGAATACCGTCAAACGTTTTACGTCGTAGGTCGTACGTTTTAAAGATTTACGTATGACGTAAGACGCGCGACGCTCGACGGTCGTTAGATCCATAATTGAAGCATCTTGAGGAAATCGTCTGATTTGAACTGCACGGTCCTTGAGTCGATCCTCAGGCAGCCCGGCTTTGTAACATGGCGCTCGGTTGAATCCGACGAGATAAACTGGATCTTGAGTGAAAAGGGCGGCTTCAGCAGCTTGTAACGCTTCATTTCCTTTATGCTCTTCAGGGCTGTTTTTGCTTTTGCCTTTATGAGCTCCCTTGCCAGCCCGGGTGAAAGCGCGTTCGCGGTCCGCCTGTTTATGCCTTCCTTCACGACCACGGTTTCCACGGTTTTTATGTAACTCTTTGCCTCCCTGCATGCCGCTGAATCGCCTGTGACCAGTATTATGGGTATCCCGAAATACCCCGCAAGCGCGAATTCAAGCCCTATCTCGCCGACAAGTTCGTCATTGAACCACATATTGAAGATCCCGGTTGACGAATAGCTGTGGTTCAGGTTGCCGTCCTCAACGCCTGCCATGGCATGGTGCGCGAGCAGTATCACCGCGTCATAACTGTTGTCGAGCCCGAACGGGGGAGACATCACTGTGCCTGATATAAGCCGCGCTTCCTTATGAAGTTCGTCCGGGATTATTCCTCCGCACCCGTGGCCGTCCAGCACTATTATTTCCTTTGCTTTCGCTTCAATCAATCCTTCTACGCATGCGTTTGTTTCCTGGGTAAGCAGGTGTTTCGCCTGTTCGTAATACCTTCCTCCCGGGTATGTCTGGGATTCAAAGTCCGCGACTCCCGCAACCCCTTCGAGGTCCGTGAAAATAAACACTTTCATTATAGCCTCCCAAGCGTGTCAAAGTGTCAACGTGTCAACGTGTCAGAGCAACAACAAGGAATATTATTGTAACTCAAACCTTTAGGTTTGACATCAAGGCTGAAGCCTTGAGTTACATCAAAGGTAGTCTCCCGCCACTTCGGCGGGTCGCCGATGAGGCGACTGTGCCTCCGTGTCTCCGTGGTTATTCAGTTACTTTTGACTTATTTTTTAATGCCAAAGTGCTTCTCAAGCTCTTCGGTTATTTTCGCCTGGTGGTCCGGCCTTATTGTTTTTTCAACAGCCTGTTTTGCCCGCGCCAGGGGCTTTTCTGCTTTCCGCGGGAAAACCTTTTCAACGAATTCCGCGGTGCGCCAGGACACAGCGCCGAATATCTTCACGCATTCGCGTATCTCCAGGTCATCGCTGACAACCACCGTTCTGTCAAAACCGTGCCCCTGCACCCACAGGTCGGACGCCTTTTTTATCTTTTCGCATATAACCCTGTCAGCGCTCCTGTCTTTGCTGAACGCGACCTTCGCGCCAAACGGAGGAATGAACTTGTAGTTCATGCCTCCGCCGTCAAAAACCACGTCAAGGGTGTCGCCAGAGGACCTGCGCACAAGCGCCTTATGCGCGGCTTCCACGAGCTCGTATTGGGCTTTGATAAAATTGCCGCCGGCAGCATCAAGAAAAACCTGCGTGCTTTTAATTATATTGTTCCCGTCAAGTATATAGTATACCGCCATCTTCTGTAAGTTTCCGCCTGCTATTTTTCCTTGATCTCGGTCACCGGGATACCGACCGACACCCAGACAGACGCCCCGGTCATGTCAAATGCATCGGGCTGCGGGAGCGTGCCGGCTTCCGCGGGCCACCAGTAGATATTCGGGTAGTAATCATAGCTCGCGGTAAAAGACACTATCACTCCGCCGCCGGATTCCTCAAAGAAATGGTACTTTGCGGAAGCAACAGGGTTGACCAGGAATGAAAGCTTTCTGTACCTTCCGCCGTTGTCGCCGATCACTGTGATCGAAGCGCCGCCGAACCCGATACCCATGCCTGCTGCCACAGAGAAACCGCCCAGCTTTACGATCTCGTATTCAAAAATGCCTTCAGCGAACATCATGTTGAACTCGGCTCTGTTCGTGACGGTGTCTGTTCCGATCCTGGATATGTTCCTCTCTATGAGATTGGGAGCGAGTATGTTAAAAATACCTTCCCCGATCGTCGTGCCTGCAGAAAGCCCCCAGTAGACCTTATCGCCGGCTTTGTTTTTTGTTGTCACGCCGTACATCATCGGGTTATCGCCAAGGCTTCCGAACCCGTTGTTCGCCAGGAAATCGTTTACCGGTTTAAGGCTTATAAATCGGCCCATAGCGAAGAATTCGTTAACCGTCACTTTCTCATCTTTTACTTCCGTCCATTCCTGGGCTATTACCGCTGCCGGCACAAGCAGGAGCAACGCCGCTACTGCCACAACCATTATCTTACGCATAAACCCCTCCTTTTTAAAATCTGATTACGGTGATTTCAAAAGATAATTACCCCTGCAGCTTTCTCATGAAAGCAAGACGCAGGGGTCCTTTAGGGACAGTGATTATATTTAGTGTTAAGTAAAAATACATGTTCATGAACCTGTGGTTAAATTTGCATTTTACAATTTGCAATTTGACTTTTGCAATGAAGCGTTCCGACCGCTACTGCAATTATTTCTTAAGGAACAACCAGAAGAACGCTGATATTCCAAGCCCGGCCCAGTCCGCGACCATGTCTTTCCAGTCGAAACGCCTGCCCGGGATCAGGTTCTGGTGCCATTCATCAACAAACGCAAAAACCATCCCTATCGCGAATAAAATAATAAGGTTGGCCGAAGGCTTCAGCCCCGCCTTTGTGCCTGACCGGGCAAAAAGCATCCCCCAGATGATAAACTCGGCGCAGTGATAGATCTTGTCTTCGAATCCCAGCCCGAAACCCGGTATTTTAAGGTTGGGTATCGAAGAAAAGGTGAAGACAACCACGCTCCAGATTATTACCGGCACCCACTTTATTAAATCATTCATGGTTTAGTCACTACGCCTAATTATGAGTTATGAATTACGAATTATGAGTCAAAAACAAGGATTCTATTTTAAATTAATTCCTTGCTGTTGATTCATAACTCATAACTCATAACTCATAATTCTTTTTAACAGGTAAGGTGCAATCCCGCGCTCACCGCAACGCCTTCTTTGAGCATATCGTTGTATTTCTGAACGGCAGAAGGGGTTTTTTCAACCACCATGTCTATGCCTTTGTTTATCACCGACTTTACCACTTCCCGGGGGACGTCCATCACGCCGCCTTCTCCGGTGCCTATCACTATTGACTGCGGCCTTTCCTTTATAAGCGCTTCTATGTCCTTTACGGCCAGTTTATGGCCCTCGATCCTGCGCCATTCCCTTACAGAGCCGTCTTTGAGGATCAGGACGTCGCTTCCGTACTCTTTCCCGTCAATTTTTATTTTCCCGAACTCGTAATTCTCCACCATCTCAAATACCTCTTAACCACGCGATTTCACGAGATTTACACACGATTATATTCCTTCTGTCATTGCGAACCGAAGCCGCGAGCGAAGCGTGGCGGGCAGGTGAAGCAATCTCTCGGATTGCTTCGTTTCACTCGCAATGACTGCCTGACAGTAATCTGGTGGAAATCTGTGGAATCTCGTGGTTCAATATTCTATATCAAAACCTGCAAGATCATTCAGCGGTTCTTCCTCGCTTATCTCCACGCCGCTTACGTGCGCGCATGGAGGGCCCTTGCGGCAGTATTTGACAAACTCTTCTACGGGGGCGTCTTCGCCTTCAGCGATCGTTTCAACCCTGCCATCAGGCAGGTTCCTGACCCACCCCTTCAGGCCCAGGCCTTCCGCGATGTCGCGGGCCCTGTACCTGAAACCCACTCCCTGCACCCTGCCGCTTATTATCAAATGCGCTCGGCGCATATAAATTCCAGTTTACAAAGTTTATATAGTTGACAAAGTTGACAAAGTTTTTTTAAGTACTCTGTAAACTGTGTAAACTCTGTAAACTTTATTTTTTCTCTTCCTGTTTTTCACTGCCGGGCTTGTCGGGTTGGGCAGGTTCCTTGTTTACCTCATCGCTGTAGTTAAGGTAAAGGTTGCTGAGGTTGGTCAGTATCATCTTCTCTTCGGTTCTTGTCAGGTTGCCCTTCGTTTTCTCCTTTAACATCTCCATCATGTCTATGGTAGCTTTTGCCTGGACTATGTTTCTTTCCATTTTACCGGTCAGCGGGTTTGTGATCTTGCCCAGCTGCATCATGGCTGTCTGGGAAAGGGAATAAACAAGGCTCATAAACTGGTAGTTCGGGTTATCTTCCTGTTCTTCTTCCATAAAAGCACCTCCAAAAGATAAACCACAGTCGCCCTTATGGCAACCCGCCATGCCTCTTCGGCAGGTCGCCGAAAAGGCGACTGTTGAAGCAGGAGGCCGGGCATGTATCTTCTGTGGCTTTAATATATTTTACTCTATTAAATAATAATATACTCCAATACTGCAAAAAGTCAATATAAATTGAGGAATCCGCTCTTTTTTATGCCCTTTGCTATTATTCCCATATATTCAAGTATTTCAAATATTATATAAGTAACATAAAAAATGCAAGTTTTCCGTCTTTTTTAGGAAAAACTTGCATTTTCTATGCCATTGACTTCCAATCCTTGTGTCATTGCGACCCGCCAATATTCGTGGCGGGGAGGCAATCCCCTAACGAGATTGCTTCGCTTGCCCGCCACGCTTCGCTCGCGGTTTCGGCTCGCAATGACAGATTACCCAAAATGCGATAAGCGTTCTCTACTTCTTCTGTTCCTCGGGTTTGACTGCCGGCTTTTCGCCCTTGAACAGTTCTCTTATGCCGGCAAGGCTTCCCAGCACTCCGGAGGTTTCAAGCGGCATGAATATCTTTGTGGCTGTTCCGTTCGCGATCTTTTCAAGCGTCTCCAGATATTTTATCGCGATAAGGTCATTGGTAGGCTTCCCGCTGTGTATAGAGTCATAAACCGTCTGGATCGCTTCACCCTCGCCTTTCGCAACGGTGATCTTCTTGTATTTATCCGCGTCAGCGACTGTTTTTATCGCTCCTGCTTCTCCTTCAGCCTTCAGTATCGCGGACTGCTTCGCGCCTTCCGCCTCAAGGATCACCGCTCTTTTTTCGCGCTCTGCCTTCATCTGCCTGTGCATGGCGTTTGTCACGTCTTCCGGCGGGTCAATGCGCTGCAATTCGACTCTTGTAACCCTTGTTCCCCACCTGTCAGTCGCAACGTCCAGCACTTCTTTCAGTTTCGTGTTGATCTTCTCGCGTGATGTAAGCGCTTCGTCCAGCGACATGTCTCCGATAAGGTTCCTTAAATTTGTCTGCGAAAGTTTTGTGATAGCGGCGTAATAATTCGCGACGTTGTACGTCACCCTTACCGGGTCTGTCACTTCGTAATAAATAACGGCGTCCACTTCCACCGCGACGTTATCCTTGGTGATAACGTGCTGGGGCGGGACATCCACGACCTGCTCCCTCATATCCACCTTCATCATGTGCTGGGTGATGGGAAATAGCACTGTCAGGCCGCTGGATACGGTTGTCTGATATTTGCCCAGTGTTTCAACCAGGCCCTTCTCCCACGGCCGCACTATCTTGATACTTGCCGTGGCAAACGAAATAACGACCACTGCCAGAAAGAAAAACAATATAGCCATGTTATTTTACCTCCTTTACGATGAGTTTCGTTCCTTCAAGTCTTTCAACCTCAACTTCCGTGCCGGAACTGATCTTCCCGCCTGTCTCGCTCAGGGCAAGCCATTCATATTCTTCCCGTTCGAGTTTTACCTTGCCCTTGTTAAGGGCGGGATCTATGCCCTCCGTGACGACCCCTCTCAGGCCCGCGAACCGGTCCGAGCCTATTCCCTTTGTCTGGAATTTACTGGTTATCCTGCGCGCAACGCGGCGCGTCAAAGCAACCAGTACAAGAGCCACAACCGCGAAAGACGTCCACTGGTAACCCGGATGCAGGCCCAGATACGCGAGCAGTGCCGCCACTCCGGCTCCCACCGCGAACCATATGGTCAGAAACGTGAACGTGAACATTTCGAAAATCGCGAATACCACCGCGATCACCACCCACATTACCCATGCTGATATTTCCATTTTAAACCACCCCCTCTTTTTTAAATTCGTGTCAACGTATCAACGTATCAACGTGTCAGAGTTTAATTCGTAACATCGTGCGTCGTTCATCGTTCATCGTGCATCTGTAACTCAGGGCTTCTCGAAGACCCGCCAATTTTAAAGGTGGGAGCCCTGATTATTATTATTAACCAGCTTCAGGAAATATTCCGAGTTCTTTAACTTGTTAAACGCTTCGTCTTCTTTTGCCTTTTCCTTGAATTTCCCGTCTAAATTGACCGCCTTTTCCAGATGTATCATTGCCGTAGACAGCTCGTTTCTTATCGCGTATATCCTTGCAAGCTCATACCAAACGCCCGGGAAGTTGGTAGTGTCGGTGTCCAGGCGTTCAAGCTTCTCTATCGCTTTGTCATATTCGCCTAACCCCGAATATGACCTTCCGAGATTATACAGGTCCCCGTCGTTTCTTTCGATCTCGGATATTTTTAAAATTGTATCGATTGCTTCTTCGTATTCATGGTGTTCCGCGAATGCCAAACCTAGATTGCTTAGATACGTAATGCATTTTGAATTGATCTTGAGAGCTTTTTGTAAGTTCCAGATCGCTTCTGCGTAATCTCTTTTTAGAATCTGGAATTCTGCAAGCCCGTTCAATACATCCGGATCATCCGGTTTTAGCTTTTCAGCATTCTTTAAAGCTTCCAGGGATTCATCATACTTTCCCCATTCTTTTTTAGCATAACCTAAAGCTAACCAATTCTTGGCGTCGTTTGGATCAAAATCCACTAATCTCTGAGCATTCAACAGCCTTGCTCTCTTCCTAAATTCCTCCAGTTGATTGCTATATTCTTCATTTATCTCACGTCTTGATCTGTTGTCTGGCTTTACTTGATTTTTAAATATTTTAGGCAGAACAAAAAGTATGATAAAAACCATGATAAAAGCTATTACTCCTACAAACATAAAATAATATATATGAGTATTAGTATTCATGAAAGTTCCGTGTTTCAATTTTAATCGACTTCTGTCTATTTCGTGGAATTATGTGTTTTCGTACTTAAAGCTTTTAATCACCGTAATCATATTAATAATCACCGTAATCAGTCTTTTATAAACCAGAAATCAAGAGGGCTGGTATCCATGTAAAGCTCACTCGGTTCGGGCTGCGCGTCCTTGAGCATATGATCTCTCTGGTACAGCGGACCCGGGCCTTCCTTGCCGTAGAAAACAGGGACTTCCTTTTTATCAAAATCCGAATAGCCCGTTTTATAGTCATTGCCAAGCGGCTCCATTTTCACGACGGTGTCGCCCTTCCAGGCCGCGCGGTATTTGTACTGCTTGAACCCCGGATTTCCTATTAAGAATTCCTCCGTATAGACCGGCAGGGGATAAGTTATTTTCAGATTTTCTCCGGCGTTTCTTTTTCCGAGCTCAAGATAATTGCCCCACTGCCTGGGCTCGATCTTTCCCTTATCGGATTCCGCCCTCATTTCATTCGGCTTCACAAATTCCGGTATCCTTACCCTCACATTGCAGGATTCTTTCAGTGATATCGTAAGCAGGCCTTTGTACGGCTGGAAACCTCTTATCTCTGCCTGGGGCAGGAGCTTGTCTATGTGCATGTTGACGGAAAGCGTTCCGTTGTCAAACCTGGACGCGTTCTTCCAAATAATGAAAAACGCATGCGTGCCTGAGCCGCCGCAGCAGTTCTGGAACGCCCGTGTCTTGTCGTGCGTCTCGGGGGTGTCCCACTGCGCGTTCAGGCTTTCCCTTGTCGCGAGTATATGGTTGGGGGAGCTCCATCCCGCGTAACCGCCGATCATCCTTTTGTCCACGTCCCGCCACGAGAACTGAGGGCTGTCTTCCTTTGAATTGTCCGGTTTAAGCCAGGAGCAGTCTGTTGCCTGGTTTTCGATCATGTGGTTCCTCGCGATCTTTTCCGCGTCAGACCAGTATTCGGGATGTCCGTGGTTCGCAAGCGTCACAACCGTGCTCAGGTAATCCATGACGGCGCAGGTCTCGCACGCGATAATATCGCATTGCCTGCCTATGACCTCAGGAAGGAAACCGAAGCTTGTAGCTGTTGTTCTGACGTAACGGTAAATAGCGTCGACACGGCTGAAGATCACAGGGTCCTTCGTGTAAATCGCCCAGTCTGCCGCTCCGGAAAGAGTCCGCAGGTTCCCGTGCATGTGCCCGCCGTGCCTGAATGTGTTATCCGGGCTGAAAAGCGGTTCAACATTGAAAACTTTGTCAACAAGCATTCCGGCAAGCTTGAGCGCCGGTTCATAATCCAGGAAACGCGCGCATGCCATCAGGCTCTTTATCGTGAAACCGCTTAAGAACCCGGCTCCTTCGGAAAGGTTGCCTTCGTATTTCTTGAGCAGGGAATCCGTCATTTTGCATATTATTTTTTTGAGGTTGCTGTCCTTACTGTCAGCGTAAGCGGTAACGTAGGCGTAAAGCGTCAGGGCCGCGTCTCCCATATCAGCCACGTGTTCGGAAAAATTAGTCTTCGGCCTGTAAAGAAACCCTGTTCCCGGGTCAACAAGCGAAAGGGATTTTTCAAGCCAGACCTTTTCCATCGGAAGCGCCTGGCCTGTCATGTGCCTTGCCATAACTACCGCCTGCAGCTGCCTGGACATCACGTCCCCGAAATCAGGCCAGTCGTGCGCGGCTTCGGACGGCTCTGCCCAGAAAATATTGAAGTAGGGCAGCCCGTCCTTGTCCACCATGTTATTCAGGTAATTGAAGCTCCGCCTCGCGTAAGTCTCCATCGCCACTGTTTCTATTTTTTCTTCACTCATTACAACTCCATTAAAGATAGATAAATGCAATTTTCGCCACTGAAGCCACTGAATTCACTGAGATTCTGTAACTCAGGACTTTAGTCCTGACATCAAACCTGAAGGTTTGAGTTACACAAGAACCCTCAGTGAGCTCAGTGCACTCAGTGGCTGATTTTAAGGAATTTCTTCACTTCGGCAAGTTTCGGTATGCCGGCGCGGCCGCCAAGCGACCTGCACTTCATCGCCGAGACCGCGGAAGCGAACTTCGCCGTGTAGGGCAGGGGCCATTTGCGCAGAAGCCCCAGCGCGAAAGCACCGTGGAACACGTCTCCGGCCCCAGTGGTATCTACTGCCTTTACTTTGAAGGCCTGCGTGTGGAATTTCCCTTCCTTAGAAACACAGAAGCTTCCCTTTGTGCCGGCTGTCACAACCACTATCCCTTTTTTCTTCATTGAGAATATTTTCTGCGCGGACCTGAAATAATTCTTCTCGCCTATTAGCAGGCAGGCGAATTCCTCGTCCACGATTATCACGTCGCTTAAGCGCAGGAACTCTTTTGTCTGCGGGATTATCTTTGTGGCGTCCAGCACAACAGTGCCGCCCGCTTTCTTCATTATCCTTGCGGCTTTCAAAGACGCCTCTATGCCGGGGGATGCCTGGCTGACAAGAAGATATTTTGCCTGCTTTATCTCAGATTCTCGGATATCAGAAGGCATAGCGCCCGGAACGCCTTTCTCGGAATAAATGATGCCGCGTTTCCCGGTCTTTTCGTCAACAAGTATGCAGGCGAACCTTGTGGTTTTTCTTTTCTCAAGTATCGTGCTGCTTGTGTCAACGCCTTCTCTTTTGAAATCTTCAATAAGAAATTCGCCGAAATTATCGTTCCCCAGCCTTCCTATGAATTTCGCTTTTCCGCCCAGGCGCGCAACAGCGACCAGGGCTGTGCCGACCTCGCCGCCGCCCTGGATAATGAAATCACCCGCTCTGATCCTCTCGTCAGGACCCGGATTTTTTGAGACCTTCATAAGGCAGTCAAACGCGCAGCAACCCACGCCGATTACGTCATATTTCTTCATATTATCCCCATAGATGCAAACGGATTAAAAGATCGGATGCATACGGATTACAATATTGTGAGATTGAGAGATTTAAGATTGTAAGATTTGAGGAAAGTATAAAAATATTTTAGAGAGATTTAAAAAGCTAAAATCATAGTAGTCTGAATCCCGCTCGAAGATCCCTGTTAAAAGATATTTTTACAGGGAACTTACGAGAACTTAAAAATATTCAGCCACGGATTAACACGGATTTATACTTTGTAAACTCTGTAAACTATATAAACTTTGTAAACTATTACTCTCCCAGTATCTGTAAAATTATTTCCCGCTCCCTGGGCCGGGTGTCCAGCTCAACGAAAACGATCGCCTGCCAGGTTCCCAGTATCAGCTTCTTATCTTTGAACGGAACTGTCATATCCGGGCCGATCAGGCTTGCTTTCACGTGGCTCCTTCCGTTGTCATCATCCCATTTCTTGTGGTGCTCGTAATCCAGGTGTTTCGGGGCGATCTTCTCAAGAGCGCCGGCGAAGTCCTTTAACAGGCCGTTCTCGTATTCGATAGCCGTGATCGCACCTGTCGCGCCCGGCACGAATATTGTGACGGTCCCGGTTTTGGCGCCGGATCTTCCGACCGCGTCCTGCACCTTATCGGTAATGTTGATCATATCCAGCTCTTTCTTTGAGTCTACCTTGATCGTCTTTGTTATTACCACTTTCTCTCCTGAAAGAAAATTAGATTCCTGTAACTCAAACCTTCACCTGAAAAATGCGTGAAAATGCCCTATTTTTACCTCTTTATCGTCGGTGGCAGTTCTTTAATTTTTAGCAAATTCTGTGT
>MNUP01000120.1:5905-12982 GCA_001871075.1 Candidatus Desantisbacteria bacterium CG1_02_49_89 | reverse complement strand
TAAAATCCATATGAAGCTTGCAGAGCTTTCAGAAGAAGCGCATAATCGTGTTAAAAGAGATGCAGGTATTTCTGAAATAGAAAAGGAAATAGATTCTGAGGTAGGAAAACTATGGAACATAAAATAATATCCCCAAAAGATAAAACTTATTCTGAAAAATTGGCAAAACGTCTTAATCCTGATAACCAGCCAAAATTATATTATTCTGGTCCTTTGAATTTTTTAAATAAATTTACTATGGCTGTGATTTGTTCAGACGAAAGCGGCGGTGTTACTTTAATGGAAACTAATCAGCTTTTATTCACCATAAGAGAATATGAAATGAACTACATCGGAAGCTGGCATTCCATTATTGAAACCGAAATTTTTAGATTGGGACTTTTTCGAAAAAACACGACCGTGACTCTTTTTTCAGCGAAAGGGTTAGAATCGGAAAGTTATGAATCCTACTTGCTTGATAGATTTTATCCGCCCTTGGATAAATTCCCGGAAAGAGACGAATTTTTTAGAAGATCAAAAGAGAACGAATTGCTTATGCTTTCCGTAAGCGAACCGGATGACAAGAAACAATCACGCCAAAACGTTATGAGAAGGAACTGGATTGCCTGTATGCTTGCCGACATTGTTTTTATTCCTTATGGGCCCAAAGGTTCCAAGACTTATATCACGGCTAAGAAATTAGTTGAAACAAAAATACCTGTTTTTACTCTTGAGCTTGAGGAATGCAGTGATCTGTATCAACTCGGTATCCCCCAATTTAACCGTAAAACAGTCTCAAAATTTCTTGATGACAACGGCGCAAAATTAGCGGTAAAAATAGATAACAGCTATAATGTTATTGAACAAGTTAGGACAAACAAAGAACAACCAGCAGTTATTAAAGAACCAACGCAATTGAAGTTAGATTATGAAAAGAAGTAATTTTTTATAAACAAAAAAGAGATACTTAATGAAAACTATTATCAAGGGGCGGAAATATAATTTCTATGTAGTATCAGATGGAATAGAGTTTTATATCAAGGCGCTGCATCGCATTTCTTCAAGAGCCTCGTTTATTAATAACGTTAATGCGATTCTGTCAGAATTTAACATTGACATAAATGATAAAAAATCTGCAGAGTCGCAATGGCTTATTTCAGAAAAATTAAGTGGTCAATTTTTTAAAAGAGCAAAAAGCTTTTTGTCGGATAAGAATTATCGTGATTATATTGAGAAAAGGTTAGACGAAGATAGGGAATGCGGTGAATGGGAAAATCCCCAAAAAAGCTAAAATATTTTCAAATATGAAGGGTACATCCGTGTTCATCCGTGGCTGATATGCTTTTATCCGTCTGCATCCGCAATAATCCGTTTGCATCGGAGTATTTATGAAAAAAATAGCTGTGCTGGGTGCGGGAAGCTGGGGAACAACCCTTGCCCTGCACCTGCATAAAAATGGGTACAGGGTTACGCTCTGGGAGTTCTTCCCCGAATACGCGGATGTCCTGCGTAAAAAAAGGGAGAACGTCAGGTTCGTGCCGGGCTTCAGGATCCCGGAAGACATACTTATAACTTCGGATATTGAAACCGCTATTGATGGCGCGGAACTGCTCGTGCTCGCGGTGCCGTCGCATATAATAAGAAGCCTGTGCAGGAAGCTGAAACCGCTTGATCTGAAAGGGAAAATACTTGTAAGTGTTGCCAAGGGCATAGAGAACAAGACCCTGATGAGGATGTCAGAGGTCATAGCAGAGGAGCTTCCCGGCTCGCGGAATGACGTCGTTATACTATCAGGGCCCAGCCACGCGGAAGAAGTGGTGCGCGGCATTCCGACAGCCATTGTTGCCGCAAGCAAAGACATAAGAAAGGCAAGGATTGTTCAGAAGGTCTTTTTGGGCCCTAACCTGCGCGTTTACACAAATACGGATGTTGCCGGGGTTGAGCTGGGAGGCGCGCTTAAAAACATCATCGCGATTGCCTGCGGTATAAGCGACGGCCTGGGGTTCGGGGACAACACAAAGGCCGCATTGATGACGCGCGGCATGCACGAGATCTCCCGCCTTGGCATAGCAATGGGTTCAAAGCCCGGGACCTTCGCCGGGCTCACCGGGATCGGGGACCTGATAACTACCTGCATCAGCAGGCACAGCAGGAACCGCAATTACGGCGAGATGCTGGGGAAGGGGCTTACCCCCGCAAAAGCGCTTTCCCGGATGGTTATGGTTGTTGAGGGAATACGCACAACAGAATCGGCATACCAGCTTTCAAAGAAACACAGGATCGAAATGCCCATAACAGAACAGGTCTATGCCGTGCTTTTCAGAGGAAGAAAGGCCCGCTCGGTTGCCGGCGCGCTTATGATGCGGAACGCCAAGCCCGAACATTGAAAAAATGATGGCAGCGATTTAAGAAGACGATGACAGCGATGTAAATTATTTTTTAAATTGTCTTTATCGCCGAAATCTCATTTATAATCACTGCAATCATCTTCTGATAATCACCGTAATCATCAGTTAGAAATCACTGTAATCAAGGAAGTAAAAATGACAAGGAAAGAAATAATAGCAAAGGTTATGGAGACGGGGCTCACGCATAACGCTGCCAAAGCCGCGGTGGATACGTTCCTTGCCGGGATAGCGAACGCCATGGGAGGCGGGGATTACGTGAAACTCTCGGGCTTCGGGACGTTCTACATAAAGAATAAAAAGGCGCGCAGGGGGATGAACCCGAAAACCGGGGAAAGGATACAGGTGCAGGCGAAAAAATATCCCGCGTTCCGCGCCAGCCCGGAGCTCCGTTTGTTAATAAATGAATGATTACGGTGATATTTAAATAATCACTGTAATCTATTTTACAATCACTGTAATCATACAAAGAGGTTAATATGGAAGAACTAAAATTGTTTTACACGATCGCCGAGGTGAGCAAACTCACCGGGATAAAATCCTACATACTGCGTTACTGGGAATCCGAGTTCAAGCATTTGCAGCCGGAAAGGGAGAAGGGAAGGCGCCGTTACAGGAATGAAGACGTAAAGATGGTCCTGTGCATAAAGAAACTCCTTTACGATGAAGGCTACACCATTGCGGGCGCAAGATCAAAGCTCAGGAAGGAACTGAAGCTTGAACCCGAGCCTAAACCGGTTAACCCAAGGGAAAACGGATATAAAGAGACCATTAATAAACTGAAAAACCAGCTGGAAGCTCTGCGTGAGATCGTAAGGAAAAAAGAGTAAAAAAAAGGGGACAGGCGAAGAAGCTCAGTAATTAGGCAAAGTCCTATGCTTTCGTAGGGCAAACCTTTAGGTTTGCAAAACATATCAGCGGTGAATAAATGAATTAATTTACGCAAGGCTAAAGCCTTGCCCTACGATAATCCAAAAGCTGCCAAATTAATGAGTTGACGCACCGGTCCCCTTTTTCTAAACAGGTGAAAAGATGATCATAGATTACCACATACATACGGATCTGTGCGGGCACGCGGAAGGCGAAATGGAGGAATACGTGCGGTCCGCGGTCGCGAAAAAGATGGACGAGATCGGGTTTTCAGACCATTTCCCGCTCTTCCATGTTGTTGCGCCTGATCTGAGCATGAGCTTCGACGACCTGCCTGCCTATATTAATAAGGTAAGGGAACTGTGGAACTCGTATAAGAAAAAGATCAGGATAAAACTCGGTATAGAGGTTGAATACACAGCCGAGATCGAAAAGCAAACCAGGGAACTGCTGAAAGGATACAGCTTTGATTACATCATCGGCTCTACGCATTTCATAGGTAAATGGGTTTTCGACCATCCTGACCATAAGGACGAGTGGGAAAAAAGGGATGTATACCGGGTCTACGAAGAATATTTCGACCAGCTGTGCAGGATGGTAAGCTCCGGTCTTTTTGACATCGTGGGCCACGCGGACCTTGTAAAGAAGTTCGGGTACAAGCCAAAGCAGAAATTGACAGCCCTGTATGAAAAGCTTGCAGGGCTGGTTAAAAAGCAGGATATGTGCGTGGAGATCAATACTTCGGGCCTGCGCAGGCCTGTTAAGGAAATTTACCCGGCAGAGGAACTGCTGAAGATCTGTTTTGAAAAAGGCATTCCGGTGACCCTGGGCTCGGACGCGCACGCCCCGGGAGATGTGGCAAGGGACTTTGATAAAGCCTTAGCGTTGATCAGGAGAGTGGGCTACAGGAAGATCGCCGTCTTCTCCGCGCGCAAGCGCCGTCTTGTTCGCCTATAAAGAGAGTTTACACAGTTTACATAGTTTGCAAGTTTACAGAGTCAAATCTCGGAGAATTACTGCTTAATCGAAGGGTCTCCGAAACGGTGATAATCTATTCAGCGGTTAATCAAAGCAGTTTACAAAGTTTACACAGGTTATCCCAAAGGGATCCCTTTGGGACAAGTTTACAAAGCTTAATTTTTAACTATGCAAACTCTGTAAACTATATAAACTCTGTAAACTTTTTATAAGGTTTAAACGATGTTATTCGAACGGCAGATCTCAATACAGTCGAGGGTTGCGTACCGTTACGATTCGCTTGCGGGGCTCATATTCGGGTTCTTCAGCGGAATGGTCCTTTCTTTTGTCCCTGTCGTTGCCAGAAGGCTGGGAGCAAGCGCGGGTCAGATGGCGCTTATTTCCAGCTCTTTTGCTTTCGGCCTGCTGCTGATGTTCCTCTGGACCTACCTGAGCATACTCGGCAGGAAGATGCAATTTTTCTACTGGCCGAACATGGTTGCCCGTTCTCTCTTTTTCCTGACCCCCCTTGTTTACAAGCCCGGTTTGCTTGTCACTATAGTAATACTCTATAACCTGCTGGGTTCAATGGTGGGCACGGCATACGGCGCCATAATGAAAGAGATATATCCGGAGGATGAAAGGGCGAGGACCATGGGCTACTCAAGGGTTGTGACGAACCTTGCGGCGCTGGTTGCCGCCTTCCTGGGCGGATGGCTCATGGATATGTGGGGCCCTTACAGCTTTAAGATAGTTTTTCCGATCGGCGCGGCCCTGGGCCTGATCTCTCTCAATACGTTCAAGCGCATACCTCTGAAAGAAGAAGTAAAAGACAGGCAGCCGCTGCCAATGCGCGCGATGCTCAAAAACTGGTTTTCCGACAAGGGCATATGGAAGATGGGGGGCATTATTTCCGTTGCCGGGTTCGGGAACCTGCTCCTGGGGCCGCTTGCTCCCATATTTCTGGTTGACAAGCTGAAAGTTTCGCTTTCGTTCGTCGGGATCATGAGCGCTGCATCCTCCGTGGCAATAATCGTATCGTATTATTTCTGGGGCAAGTTCATCGACCGCAAAGGGCCGATGCTCTGCCTGCGCGCCTCGTTCCTGCTGATATCGCTGCCCCCGCTGCTGTACCTTGTCGGGGAGAAATGGTCCGTGCTTCTTGCCGCGGTTTTTTCCTCGTTTGCCGCGGCCGGGTGGGATCTCTCGTGGTTCAAATATGTCTGCATGAGGGCGGATTCAAGCGAGAAGGTCCAGATCGATACCGGAATTTACAATAATCTTATGGGAATAAGGGGAGTTATCGCCCCCTTTGTCGCGGTCTGGCTGATGAAATCACTGGGTTTGAATACCGCTTTCTTTATCGCGTTCCTGATAGTGATATCAGGTTTCGCGCTTTCCTGGGTGTTTGAGAAAAGCCTTATCCCCCAGCGCGTCATAAGTTGACTTGACATTTATTCTAATAACTGATATACTGTTTTAATATAGTAATAGTTATGAATGCTGAATTATGAATCAACGGCAAGGTGTCCCTTCGGGACAATTTAAATATATTCCTTCATTCATAATTCATAACTCATAATTCATAATTGTCTTTTGCACTAATTAATACAGGGGGTTACGCATGGGAATGTTCGTGGGATGGGGAAGGAAGGCAAGGGTTGCATACGGTTTTAACGAGGTCGCGCTTGTTCCCGGCAAGGTGACCGTGGATCCGAACGAGGTTGACGCTTCCTGGAGCATAGGGAATTTTAAATTCAGGGTTCCGATAATCGCTTCAGCCATGGACGGCGTTGTGGACGTGAAGTTCGCGGTGGCTATGAGCAAACTCGGCGGGCTCGGAGTGCTTAACCTTGAGGGCATCCAGACCCGGTATGACGAGCCGCAGGAGATAATAGACAGGATAGTCGCCGCGACCCCGGAAGAGGCAACAAGGATAATCCAGGGCCTTTACACCCAGCCCATCAAGAAAGAATTAATAACAAAGCGCATAAAAGAGATAAAGGCGAAGGGCGGCATAGCGGCTGTTTCAAGCATCCCGCAGAACGCCGATGAGTTCGGCAGGCTGAGCAAAGCGGCAGGAGCGGATATTTTCGCGGTGCAGTCAACGGTCATTACCACCAAATACATTTCAAGGGCCGTAAAGGCGCTTGACCTTAAAAAGCTGGTGAAGAATATGAAGCCCATCCCGGTCATTGCCGGAAACTGCGTGACATACGAGGTCGGGCTTGAGCTTATGGGCACCGGGATTGACGGCGTGCTGGTGGGCGTGGGCCCGGGCTCAGCCTGCACCACGCGCAGCGTTCTGGGCGTCGGCGTTCCGCAGATAACCGCGACATCGGACGTTGCCGCGGCAAGGGATTTTTATTACAGGGAAAAAAGGAAATACGTTTCTGTCATAACGGACGGCGGCATGACAACGAGCGGGGATATCTGCAAGGCGTTCGCCAGCGGCGCTGACGCCGTAATGATTGGCGGCGCGCTTGCGCGGGCTGAGGAAGCTCCGGGAAAGGGTTTCCACTGGGGAATGGCTATGCCAAACCGGGACCTTCCGCGCGGAACAAGGGTGAAAGTGGGAGTGATTGGAGGGCTGAAGGAGATACTGCTTGGCCCTTCCTCTTTCGACGACGCCACGCAGAACCTTTTCGGAGCGCTGCGCAACTGCATGGGCGTGTGCGGGGCGAAAAACGTGCAGGAAATGCAGTTGACCGAGATAATAATAGCCGGTTCGATAACAAGCGAAGGGAAGGCGTGGCAGCGTGAACAAAAGGTCGGGATGGGCAAGTAGTTTCCTAAATACATTGCAAAAGTCAAATTGTAAATTGTAAATTTCAAATTGAGAGAACAGAGAAAATATAGATATTTA
>MNUP01000120.1:0-5893 GCA_001871075.1 Candidatus Desantisbacteria bacterium CG1_02_49_89 | reverse complement strand
TTGAGAGAACAGAGAAAATATAGATATTTAACAAAAAGCTGTTTTGCAAAAGTCAAATTGTAAATTGTAAATTGCAAATTGAAAGATAAGACCACATTGAAAGGTATAATATGCAGAGTGAAGCCGATGCTTTGGCGCAGCGATTGCTCAATTATGCAGCAGAAATTATTAGAGTTATAACAAAAGCCAGAAAGGCCATAGTTGCAGGATATGTATATAATCAATTGATTAGAGCTGCTACTTCAGCAGGTGCAAATTACGAAGAAGCCTGCGGGGCTGAGAGTAGGGCAGATTTCATACACAAGATGCAATTGGTGTTAAAGGAACTGAAGGAATCAAATTATTGGTTGAAACTGATAATTCGAGCTGAACTTATACCAGGTTCTGAAATAGAGAAACTATTAGAAGAAGCAAAGGAATTAAGCAGGATATTTGCTAAAGCAGTATTGACCGCGAAGAGTAATATAAAATGACCTTTACTTTTGTTCCGAAGGAATCCCTTTGGGACATTTTGCAATTTACAATTTGAAATTTGAAATTCTTTGGAGGTGTACCATGATAGCACGCTACACTTTACCCGACATGGGCGCGATCTGGGAAGAGAAAAACAGGTACAGAACCTGGCTGGACATCGAGCTCCTTGCCTGTGAGGCAAACGCCAAACTGGGCAAGATCCCCGCGTCCGCGATCCCTAAAATAAGGAAGCGCGCCAAGGTGAACCTTGGAAGGATACACAAGCTTGACGAAATTACCAACCACGAGGTTGTCGCTTTCGTCCGCTCCCTTGCCGAACAGGCCGGCAAAGAGGGCAAATATATACACCTCGGCCTTACGTCATCCGATATAATGGACACGGGATTTTTCCTGCAGGTAAGGCAGTCCGCGGAGATCATTGTAAAGGACATGGAAGGCCTGGTCAGGATATTGAAGGCGAAGGCAAAGCAGTACAAAAATACCGTGATGATGGGCCGCACGCATAACGTTCACGCCCAGCCGATCACCTTCGGGCTGAAACTCGCCATATGGTACACGGAGATGCAGCGCAACCTGCAAAGGGTCAGGGATGCGGCAGAGCAGATAAACTGCGGCAAGATCTCCGGGGCTGTCGGCACATACGCGGAGGTTGAGCCTTTCGTGGAGCAGTACGTGTGCGGGAAGCTTGGGCTGAAGCCTGCTCCGGTCTCAAACCAGATCATCCAGCGGGACAGGCTCGCGCATTTCCTCTCGGCGCTTGCCATAACCGCAAGCTCTCTTGACAAATTCTGCCAGGAGATAAGGAATCTGCAGCACACGGAAATACTTGAGGTTGAGGAATATTTCAGCCCAACGCAGAAGGGCTCTTCCGCCATGCCCCACAAGCGTAATCCCGTGATCGCGGAAAGGATATCAGGCCTCAGCCGCGTCATCAGGGCGAACGCCCTCGCTGGTTTTGAGAACATGCCGCTGTGGCACGAAAGGGATATTTCGCATTCCTCTGCCGAACGGGTGATAGTGCCGGATTCCTGCATACTTGCGGACTACATCCTGCGCAAATTCACAGGCCTGGTCGAAAAAATGAACGTGTATGCCGGAAGGATGAAGGAGAATTTCAGTGCCAGCCGCAACCTTATCTTTTCCCAGCGGGTGCTCGTAAGGCTCGTTGAAAAGGGGATGGACTCAAAAGCCGCGTATGACCTTGTGCAGAAGAACGCGATGAAGACCTGGAAGGATGAAACTGATTTTAAAGAAGAAATAAAGAAAGATCTGGCGGTAACAAAAATCCTTTCGGGCAAAGAGATTGAAGGATGTTTCAACCTCTCGCACTTCCTGCGCCACATCCCCAGAATATTCCGCCGTCTTGGAATTTAAATACAGTCACGCGTCATGAGTCATGTGTCATGAGTTTATATTTGATAAACGGATTAATGGCCTAAAGGTTAAAATTCGTGGAAATTCGTGTTAATTCGTGGTTAAATTTTTTTATGGTTTCGTGGTAAGGTATATATGCTGGAAACTAAAACAAGAAGATCTGAGAAGCTGCGCGGCTGGTGCGAGGACCTGAAAGTTTCAGTGGAGAAAGAAGCCGCTGAATACAGGGAAAGGTCTGTGCTTGCCGCGGAATCCTTCAGGCAGACCGAAGGGGAAGGATCGCGCTGCCTTAGGGTAGCCAAGGCCACCGCCCATATTTTTAAGAACATGCCCCTCAGGATAAGAAAAGGCGAGATACTCGCAGGCTGGCACCCTAATTCACATCCGGATGACGGAACGGGCCTGAAAAAAATACAGGAAGCTGAGAAGTATCTGGGAGCGCAGAATTACTGGGTTTCAGCTTCAGAGGGCCACATGGCCCCTGATTATCCGTCGATCCTCGGAACAGGCCTTGATAAAATAAAAGAGCGGATCATTGGGCTTGAGAAATCGGTTAGTCCGGGTCCGGGTAAGGATTTTTATAAGTCAGCCCTTATATCTATTAAGGCATTCCAGGAATTTATCCTCAGGTACGCTGAACTCGCTGCAAAGATGGAAGAAGAAGAAACCGACTCGGACTGGAAGGAGGAGCTGGGCAGGATCAGGGACATATGCAGGCGGATATCCTCAGAGCCCGCAAGAAATTTCAGGGAAGCCGTCCAGCTTTCCTGGTTTGTTTTCCTGGGCGTGGCCCTGGAGAACGGTAACCACCATGCCTGTTTCAATCCCGGCCATATCGACCGGTATCTCCTGCCTTATTACATGGCTGAAAAAGCTTCAGGGGAACTTGACGATGCGGAGGCTGACGCTTTTTTAGACCAGCTCTTCATAAAGTGTAACGAGTTTTTAGGGCCAAGCATGTCGGCTGTGATAGTCGGCATCGCGGGCAGGAACCCGGACGGGACAGACGCGGCCAGCGAGCTTTCGTTCAAAAGCCTCGAATCGTCTGACAGGGTCAGGATGTATTACCCGGGCATTGACATAATGTGGCACGAAGGCATAAGCGAAGATTTCATGAAAGCCGCGTTCAGGCTCCTGAAAAACGGCATGGGCCAGCCCTCGTTCTTTAACTTTGACCTGATAGCAAAAGGCCTGAAGCGCTACAATATACCTTTTGAGCACGCTGTTGACTACCTTCCCAGCACCTGCACGGAAGCTTCGATACAGGGCAGGACAAACCCCTGGGTTGCCTGGCCTTACGTCAATATACCGATGTCGCTTCTGCACGCGATGTTTGACGGGTGCAATCCGGCGACAGGCAAACAGGAAGGCCCTAAGACGGGAATGCCGCGGAATTACGAAGAGCTGAAAAAAGCTTTCATGGAACAGATCGAGCGCCTGGCAGGGAACGCTGTCTCCCAGGGCGTGAATGACCAGAAGAACGAATCATTATACCGGCCGTTCCCCCTGCTTTCGTGTTTTGTCCAGGACTGCCTTAAGAACGCGAAGGACATATCAAACGGCGGGGCGACCTACAATTTTCTCCAGCCCGAGGCTGTGGGGATCTCGAACGCGGTTGACAGCCTTGCCGCGATAAAAACGCTTACCGGGGACAACCGCTTCACGCTTGATGATTTCCGCTCAGCGATAAAAGGCAATTTTGAGGGATGCGGCGAGCTGGAGCGAGCCGTCCTTTTTGACTGCCCGAAATACGGCAACAATACTGGGTGGGTGAACGATCTTTTTGCCGAAGTTGCCGGTAAGTGGTGTTCTTCGATAGAAGGGTCCGGGAATTTCCTGAACGGCCCGGTTTTTCCCGGGTTCCTTGGCTGGACTGTCTGGATACAGATGGGAAGGGAAACGCCTGCCACTCCCGACGGGCGAAAAGCGGGCGTCCCGCTTGCCAACTCGATCGGCCCCTGCACCGGCGTGAAACTGCAGGGCATACTGTCAATGCTGCTTTCATCCCTGGAATTCGACCAGTCAAGAGGGCTTGGAGGCACGGTTTTTAACCTGCGTTTTTCCTCAGGTTCTCTCGAAAACGACAAAGGCATTGAAAGTATGAAGGACGTTATTGAAACGGCTTTCCGAAAAGGGCTTTATCAGGTGCAGATAAACATTACCGGCACCGATGTCCTGAAGGACGCGCAGGAGCACCCGGAGAATTTTCAGAACCTTCTCATACGCATAGGAGGGTACCTTGTTCCTTTCACGCTCCTGCCCAGGGACGCTCAGGACGAGGTTGTTGCCAGGGCAGAGATGGGCTTATGAAAGGTCCGGTTAAAGGCATTATTTTCGCGGTTGACGAAACCGCTTCTCATGACGGGCCGGGCCTGCGCATGAACGTTTACCTTAAAGGCTGCCCGCTGAGGTGCGCATGGTGCCACAGCCCGGAATCTATTTCTCCTGAGCCTGAAGTTGTGTGGTATTCCGCGAAATGCAAGAAGTGCAATGAATGTTCAAAAGCCTGTCCGGATAAAATAATATCCTTTGGCAGGATCGACCCTGAATTAAGGAATAAATGCAAAAAATGCCGCCGAATGTGCCTCCGGGCATGCATGAACGGCGCTCTTGAAGTAAAAGGGAAGGAAACAACCGCGCTTGAGATAGCAGAATACGCAGAAAAGCTGGCTCCTTTTTTCCGAAGGTCCGGCGGGGGCATAACGATCACGGGCGGGGAACCTGCCTTTCAGATGGATTTTACGGTTGAAGTTTTGAAGCTGTGCAGGTCAAAAGGCATGCATACAGCGGTGGAAACCAGCGGTTACGCTCAGTGGAAAGTTTTTGAGAAGATCGCCGAAGTTACGGACCTGTTTTTATTCGACATAAAGCATCCTGATGACAAGCTGCACCGCGCTTATACCGGCGTATCCAACAGCCTGATATTCGGGAACCTTGCCAGGCTCATAAAGAAAGGTGCAAACGTTGTAGTGCGTTTACCCCTGATACCCGGGTACAATGATTCCCTTCAGACGGTCAGAGAAACTGCAGGCAGGATAAAGGAAACAGGCGTAATAAAAGTTTCTTTGCTTCCGTTCAACCCCGCGTCCGCAGGCAAGTATTCCTGGCTTAACCTCGCCTATCCTCTTTCCTGCACCAAACCCCAGCCCGTTGAATACATAAAAGAACTTGAAACGATAGCAGTCAACGCAGGTTTAGAAGTCGTGCATTATGGCTAAGAATTGTTAGATTGTCATTGCGAGTCCGAAGGACGCGGCAATCTCAGTGATTACGCGTAGGTCCGACGATTCTGTCGGACTCCGCATCCCCGATGTAACATCGGGGCATCGGAGGCAAGCCTTTTCGTAGACCCCCGCCAAACTAACTGGCGGGCAAGCTGCCAATTTTTAAGGTGGGAGGCTTGCGTCCTTTAAGGAGTAGAGGCTTTTCGAAGACCTCGACCACGAAGCGGGCGGGAGCCTCGTAATATTGTAGGTAGCCGCAACCTTCAGGTTGCGTGATTTGTCCGCCCCGATGTCCATCGGGGCGGGAGCCCCAAATCCTTGACAACAGAGTATAATGGGCGCTGCCAGGGCTGTCCCAATGGCTTCTGTGGGGCTTCCTGCTTAGGAAAGGACAAGTATTGAGGCTTGAAAACAGGGCTAAACCTGGCAAGCAGGCAAAGGAGCCTGGAACGGACAAAAGCCTGAAAAATAGGGAAAATAGGGGTTTTTATTGATCACAGTACTGGTCACAGTAGGCTAAGAGTGAAAGTAAAAAAATGAGGGCCTGGAATAATACTTGTATCATAAGGGGAAAAAAGAGAATTTGCAAAGAGATAGGACATGGCACTGGTTTATGAGAACAGGGGCTATAATTAGGGAAAATGACATAAAAAATAGGGTAGAAAAGAGAGCTGGGACGGTGCCAGAAAGGTTTAAATTGGATGAAAAGCATTACAATACTATTTTTTCCTGTGCGGAAATAATCAAAAGGTCACATTGGGAACAATCAAAGTGTCACATAGCCGGGGGAAAATTATTTAGGCTGGCTGGTTTAAAAATCA
>MNUP01000076.1 GCA_001871075.1 Candidatus Desantisbacteria bacterium CG1_02_49_89 | reverse complement strand
GAATGAAAAAGAATTCATAGCAAAGTGTCTTGAGTCTATTGTTAATCAGGATTATCCTAAGGATAAAATTGAAGTTCTTGTTGTTGATGGCATGAGCGAAGACGGGACCAGGGACATTGTTAGCAGGTATATAAAGCAGCATCCTTATATAAGACTTGTAGACAATATCATGAGAATTACCCCCTCTGCATTTAATCAGGGCATTAAGAAATCAAGAGGTGAAATTGTAATCATAATAGGCGCGCATTCAATCTGCAAAGAAGATTATATTGAAAAATGCGTTAAATATCTTAAAGAATACAAAACGGATAATATTGGTGGGATGCTTGTAGCCATACCTGCTGATGATAGTTTTGTGGGAAAGGCTATAACCAAAGTATTATCCAGTACATTCGGAGTCGGTAACTCCATATTCAGGACAGGTTCAAAAGAACCCAGGTGGGTTGACACGGTATTCGGGGGATGTTACAGGAGAGAAATTTTTGAAAAGACAGGTTTTTTTAATGAAAAACTCATTTTCAGCCAGGATATGGAATTTAATCTTAGGTTGAAGAGAGCGGGCGGTAAGATCCTTTACCATCCAGACATAGTGAGTTATTATTATGCAAGATCGGATTTCAGGGATTTCTGCAGGCATAATTTCAGGAACGGGATTTGGGCTATCTACCCGATAAAGTTTTCCAAATTAATGCCCGTTTCCCCAAGACATTTAGTGCCCTTCGTGTTTGTTACTGCCTTAATAGCCCTGTCAATGCTCTCGTTCTTTTCTGTGATTTTTTTTCATCTGCTGATCTGCATGGTAGGTCTTTATATAGCCGCAAGCGTTTATTTTTCCGCAAAGGCAGCGAAAAAAGACGCAGATCTTAAATACTTGTTCGTTATGCCTGCCATATTTTTTTCTTTACATTTTGTCTATGGATTAGGTTCAATCTGGGGGTTGGCGAAACTTCTTATGCCAGAAAGGCCGCTTAATGCTAAAAAGATTATTTGATGCGGGCGTTTCTTTTTTAGGGTTTTTGGCTATATCTCCATTTTTAGCGCTGATCAGCTTACTAATAAAACTGGATTCAAAAGGACCTGTTTTCTACCGCGGTGCCAGAGTCGGAAGGTTCGGGAAAATCTTCAGAATTTATAAGTTCAGGACCATGGTTACGGGCGCGGATAGAATAGGTAGTTCATCAACACCAGAGGATGATTGCAGGATTACTAGGGTGGGCAGGTTTCTGAGGAAATTCAAGCTGGACGAACTGCCCCAGCTTCTTAACGTGCTTGAGGGCGATATGAGCTTTGTGGGACCCAGGCCTCAGGTGGAATGGGCGGTCAGGCTTTACAAAGAAAATGAAAGAAAGCTCCTTGATGTAAAACCCGGAATAACGGATCATGCTTCTTTGAAGTTCAGCAATGAAGATGAAATACTGCGCGGAAGCACTGATCCTGACAAAGACTATATGGAAAAGATCGCGCCTGAGAAGATCAAGCTCGGGCTGGAATACGCGAACAACAATTCTTTTGCCGGTGATATTTTAATAATAGTCAGGACCCTTGGAAAGGTTTTGCGGAGGTAATTCGTATGACCCGCCTTGAAGCAATAGCAAGGAACATAAGGAAGGATACACTTGACTTGATAGTCAGGGGCAAGGCCCCCCATATCGGGCCTTCATTTTCCATTGTAGAGATCCTTGTTGCCCTGTATTTTAAGTGCCTTAATATTTCGCCCGGGAAGAGCAGGAACAGGGAAAGGGACAGGTTCATATTAAGCAAGGGGCACAGCTGCGCTGCGCTGTATGCTGTGCTTGCCAGGAAGGGATTTATCAGCCGACAGGTCCTGCGGGGTTTTTCGGCAGACGGCGGGACCCTCGAGCATCATCCCACGCGCGATCTCGGCAGGGGCATTGAAGCGTCCACCGGTTCCCTGGGGCACGGGCTGTCAATAGGCGCGGGAATGGCGCTTGCGGCGAAACGCGACAGGATGAAACACAGGATATTTGTCCTTTTAAGCGACGGCGAGACGGATGAAGGCTCTGTGTGGGAAACCGCGCTCTTCTCATCCCACCACAAACTTGATAATCTTGTCGCGATAGTGGACTGCAACAGCCTGCAGGCTTTGGGAAAAACGCGCGATATACTTAACCTTGAGCCGTTCGCGGCGAAATGGCGTTCTTTCGGATGGTCTACACGCGAGGTCAACGGCCACAACCTGGGTCAGCTGGTGAACGCTTTCAACAAAGTTCCTTTCAGGGCTAAAAAACCGAGTATGATAGTGGCACGGACTTCAAAGGGCAGGGGCGTGTCTTTCATGGAGGATCAGGTGTTATGGCATTACAGATGCCCTGACAAGACGGAATGCGAAAGGGCTTCGCGGGAGATCCTTGGATGAGAGGCACTTTTATAAGAACCCTTGAAAAAATGGCTAAGGCCGATAAAAATATTTTCCTGCTTACCGCAGACCTTGGTTACAAGCTGTTTGACAACTTCAGGGACAATTATCCGGATAGGTTCGTGAACGTCGGCGTGGCAGAATCCAATATGATAGGCGTTGCGGCAGGGCTTGCTTTATCGGGGAAGAACGTATACTGCTATTCCATGGTCCCTTTCCTGACAATGCGGACATTTGAACAGATAAGGGTGGACCTGTGCTACCATAATCTGGGCGTCAAGCTTGTCGGCGTTGGCGGCGGTCTTGTATACGGGCTTGAGGGGATGACGCACCAGGCGATCGAGGACATATCGATCATGAGGTCGCTTCCGAACATGACGGTTACCGCGCCGGGAGACCCCGCAGAGGTTGAATGCCTTATCGAAGAGTCCGTAAGATACAAAGGGCCTCTTTACATAAGACTGGGGAAGGACAGGGACCCGGTTGTCCACGAAACTGCCCCTGATTTTAAGATCGGCAGGGGGATAGTGCTGAAAAGGGGAAAGAAAGCTGTTTTATTTGCGGCGGGAAACGTGCTTCCTGCCGCTAAAGCTGCGGTAGAAGCGCTGGAAGAAAACGGATTAAGTATTACGCTTGTCAGCATGCATACAATTAAACCTATTGACAAAAAACTTGTGATCGAATGCGCGCGCAGGACAAAAGCTGTTTTTACCGTTGAAGAGCACAGCTTGATCGGAGGCCTGGGTTCAGCCGTAGCCGAGATCATCGCGGAATCCGGTGAAAAAGTCATCTTCAGAAGGATAGCGCTTCCGGATGCCTATTCAAAATATATGGGGAGCTCCGGATACCTGCGAAAAAAATACGGCCTGACGCCTCAGGCCATAGCAAACCGCATTACAAAAGAGCTGAAAAAGAAATAAGTCTGGAACCACAGGTTTCCGCCACACTGATTGGCGGACCCGCCAATTACTTTGGCGGGAACACTGTTTTAAACTTTGACACGTTGATACGCTGATACGTTGACACGTTTTTTGGAGGCACACATGAAGTCGAAAACTGCTTTGGAGGGCGGGTTTAGATCTCAGGCAGAAAAAGAAGCGGGCCGAAAAATGGCAGGGATATTCGACGCAAATCCCGAAGGTTCCGAAGTGAAGCTTGAAAATTTTACCAAATACGTAAAACGCCCCAAGTTGACAAGACTGCTTGCCCTCTATGAATTATTCAAGAAGATAATTCCGGTCAAGGGTTCTATTGTTGAATGCGGGGTTTACCGGGGATTCGGGTTGATGTCATGGGCGCAGATGAGCGCGATCCTTGAGCCTGTAAACCTTACCAGGAGAATATACGGATTTGACACGTTCAAAGGTTTTTCCGCGGTAAAAGCCGAGGATAAGAACAGGTACGCAGGCGTAAAGAAGGGCGGGCTTTCCTCATCTTCATTTGAGGAGCTGAACGAGCTTATACAAACGTATGACGCGGGCAGGTTCCTGGGCCACATAGGTAAGGTGCAGTTGATAAAGGGTGATGCGTCTAAGACGATACCCAGGTTCATCGCAGACAACAGTCACCTTGTTGTGAGCCTCCTGTTCCTTGATTTCGATCTTTTTGAACCTACAAAAACCGCGATAAGATATTTTTACCCGAGGATGCCTGAAGGTTCCATAATTGCTTTTGACGAGCTGGATAATCCCATATGGCCGGGCGAGACCATGGCGCTCCTAAAAACTATCGGCATAAATAAGTTAAAAATAGAAAGGTTTGATTTTGATCCATACATCGGATTTGCGGTTGTCGGAAACAAAAAATAAAGGAGCATCGCATGGTTTACAAAGTACCTTTTGTTAATTACCCGCTGCATTATAAGAACATGGAGAAAGAAATAGACGCGGCAATAAAAGAAGTGCTTTCCAGGGGTGATCTGATAATGCGCCGGCAGATGCTGGATTTTGAGAATAGCATGGCTTCATTCCTGGGCGTAAAATACGGGATCGGCGTCAACAGCTGCACGGACGCTTTGATATTCTGCCTTATGGCAGCGGGGATCAAGCCCGGGGATGAGGTCATCACGGTGGCGCATACCTTCGTGGCCACGATAGAAGCCGTTGTCCACAGCGGGGCAACGCCGGTACTGGCGGATGTGGGTGAAGACTTCAATATGGATGCCGATAAGATCGAGCAGTTGATCACTCCCAGAACAAGGGCTATTCTGCCCGTTCATTTTAACGGCCGCGTCTGCGATATGGAAAAAATAATGAAAATTGCCGAAAAACATAACCTGATAATTATCGAAGATTCCGCGCAGGCGCTGGGCGCGACATTCAGCGGGAAGAAGGGCGGTTCATTCGGTCTTGCGGGATGTTTCAGTTTTTATCCCGCAAAGATACTGGGAGCTGCGGGTGACGGAGGCCTTGTATCAACCGACAGCGCGGATCTTGCGGAAAAGATCCGGTTCCTGAGGGATCACGGCAGGAAGGGGAAAGATGAAGTGGTATGCTACGGTTTTACCAGCCGCCTTGACAACCTTCAGGCCGCGATACTGAACGTTAAATTCAGATACCTGCCGGGCTGGATAAAAAGAAGGAGGCATATAGCCGGACTTTACGACAAAGGATTAAAGGGAACAAAGCGTGTTAAGCTTCCGCCTTCCCCCGGCTCAGACCGAAGGTATTTCGATATCTACCAGAATTATGTGATCAGGGCAGATAAGAGGGATGAGCTTGCTTTATACCTGAAGGAAAATGGCGTGGAGATAATAATTTCCAATCCTATTCCTGTTCATCACCAGAAGGCGCTTGGGTTATCGCATTTCAGGCTTCCAAACACGGAGCAGTTCGCGAAAGAAGTTATATCGATACCAAATATTCCGGAACTCACTGATGAACAGGTCCAATATGTGATACGTGAAATAAAGGATTTCTACAAATGAGCCAGGAAACACCAGTTCAGGGATCAAAATATTTTACTGTAACCGAACTGCCGGGCTTAAAAGCTTCAAGAGAGCAGATAGAAAGGCTTTTCCACCGCTACCATTTTGCCGCACAGTTCTGCACGGGTAAGGAAGTCCTTGAGGTTGCGTGCGGTTCGGGCATAGGGCTGGGGTATCTTGCAAAGAACGCAGTAAAAGTCATCGGCGGGGATATCGATGAGAATAACCTTGCCTTTGCGCGGGAGCGATACAAGGGGAGGCAAAATATCGAGATAAAGCAGCTGGATGCGCACCAGCTGCCTTTTGATAACGGCAGCTTTGACGCGGTTATATTCTATGAAGCGATCTATTATCTGAAAGATCCTGAAAAATTCGTCAGTGAAGCGCACCGCGTTCTCAGGAAAGGCGGGGCCTTTCTTTTTTGCACGGTTAACAAAGACTGGACTGATTTCAATCCTTCGCCGTATAGCACAAAATATTTCTCCGTCCCGGAACTAAACAAATTATTTGGGAATTTCGGCAACGTGAATTTTTTCGGCGCTTTCAGGACTACAGACGATACCACGCGCGGCAAGATCATTTCTATGATAAAAAGGCTGGCTGTTTCCCTTCATATAATACCCAGGACCATGAAAGGGAAAGAATTACTGAAAAGGATCTTTTTCGGCAGGCTGCAGATCCTGCCTTCCGAAGTGACGGAAGGTATGGCGGAATATTCCTTGCCTGTGCATATCAGCAGCAGTTCTCCGAACCCGGACTTCAAGGTAATATACGCGGTCGGATACGCCGGTTGAACGCAGTCGGAAGGTAAAAATGAAAAACAAAAATTTTCTGTTGGTGGCAGTTGATTTCGCGCTGCTAATCCTTGCGATAGTGCTGGCTTTTCGGATCCGTTTCCCGGATTTTATCACGCTCCCGAACTTCGTCGCCTTTAAGAAGTATCTTCCCTTCTTTATTCTTGTCAAAATATTTTCATATTACATTTTTGGGTTATACGGCGGAATATGGCAATACGCAGGCTTGAGCGAAGCGCTCTTTATTTTTTACGCGGTTACAATAGGTTCTCTGGCTTCAATAAGCCTTATTTTCTTTACGCAAGTGCCGCTGGTTTTGCGGATGCCCCTGCTTCCCAGATCAGTAATAATAATCGATTGGTTCCTTAATCTTCTTTTTATCGGGGGCATAAGATTTATTCCCAGGGTACGCAAGGATATGGGGACAAGAACGTCAAAAGCGCTAAAACGCCTGCTGATAATCGGAGCCGGGGATACGGGAGAACTGGTAATAAGAGAAATAAAAAAGCATCCCGAGTTGGGTTACAAACCGGTTGGTTTTGTTGACGATGATCCCGGGAAGACGGGAAAAAGAATACATAACCTGAAGGTCCTGGGAACAAGGGAAAACATACCTTCGATTGTTGCAAGGGAAGGCATAAATGAGGTTATAATCGCTATCTCTTCTGCTCCGGGGAAAGTGATAAGGGAGATCGTTAATTATTGCCAGAAGGCAAAAGTCGAGTTGAAGATAGTCCCGGAAATCCCCAAGATCCTGCAGGGCGGCGTTTCTTTCGCGGATCTGCGCAGTGTGAAGCCCGAGGACCTGCTCGGGAGGGAAATGGTTGAGATCAACAGCGATGACGCGAGGAATTTCCTGCAGAACAAGGTGATACTTGTCACGGGAGCGGGTGGTTCTATAGGTTCAGAGATATGCAGGCAGGTTTCGGGTTTCGGTCCCGCCCGCCTGATAATGCTTGACCATAATGAGAACGATGTTTATTTTATCGAAATTGACCTAAAAAGGAATTATCCCGTCCTGCAGTTCAGGACGGTTATAGGAGATATAAAGGACCCGATGC
>MNUP01000118.1 GCA_001871075.1 Candidatus Desantisbacteria bacterium CG1_02_49_89 | reverse complement strand
CAAAATTCGGTATGAAACAATGGGACAATTGGCGGAATATAAATGCAGAAAATCAAAAACACGCTAAAGAAAGCAGGCATTACAAACTTCCGCTTCCATGACCTTCGCCACACTTTTGCCTCCCACCTTGCCATGCAGGGCCATGCAGCAATCGCAGATGTTTTCTTAACAATGCCGGAGTGACGGAACTGGTATACGTGCCTGACTCAAAATCCACTGGCCGCAAAGAGGTCGCTTTCGCCTATGAAGAAACTGCTGGAACTGCCGCACGCGAAGCACGGGTCAACCTGCTACGTTAACGGGCTATATGACATACTGGCGTGGAAGGGCGGGGAATACGAATATTTCCTCCTGCCCATAATAGGCGGCATGGCAGGATTCGGTTACCTGAAGTTCAAGATGGCAAAACCGCCGATGATGGTTTACTGGGGCAACAACCCGAAGTACCTGCTAAAAGAATTAAGCGATATCCTGGGTTTTAAGCTGGAAACAAATGAGGGAAGGGCATGGAAAGCTGTATCGCAGAAGATGAAGGAGTCAATTGATAGCGGCGAACCGGTTATGGCAGGAGCCCTGGATATGTTTTACCTGCATTATTATCCGGGGCTGTATAAAAAGATCCACGTGCCGATACACTACGTTCTGATAGTCGGCTATGACGATGAAAAAGAAAAGTATTTCATCCATGACTGCACCTATGACAAGGTGCAGGAAGTGGCATACGCTGACCTTATGAGGTCGCTGGACGTTAAAGTACCGGGAATGAGCAAAAAGAACACGATAAGGACCTTGCGAGAGCTGCCGGGCAAGCTGCCAAGCGAACTGGAAGCAGCGGAAAAAGGGCTGAAGCATAAAGCAGAAAGGATGCTGAACCCGCCTATCAGCATGCTTGGGATACCGGCTATGCGCAAGCTGGCAAAGGAGATTCCGGGCTGGGATGATAAAGAGTGCTTCAGGCATATGGCGGCTTACGCGGGAATGACCCCGCCGCTTGTGCCTGAGGACTTGCAAGAGTGTAACGGGTTGCGCTTCAAGCAGGCAGAATTGCTGGAAAAACTGGGTGAAAAATACGATAAGGCGGGATGGGTGGAAGCAGGAGTGCTGTTTGCCAGGTCAGGAGAACTTATAATAGAGCTGTGCAGAAGCGCGGTAAAATACGACGGGAAAAAATGCGGCGGGGTGCTGACAAAGATAGCGGACACAGAGGAAGAAGCATATCTCTTAATGCAAAAGTAGAAGATTTCCACCCCCACAGCCCGTTATCGGGCTAACGCGGGGGTTTCGCTTCCCGCTCAACGAAATCACTCCGCCCGTCTTTCAGCGGGCGAGACTTCGCCCACCTGAAAGGATGGGCGAGGAAAGCACGAAACCTTCGGTCAGCCACGGATATCCCCCTGCAGCTGCTACGCAGCTCTATGCAGGGACCTTCGGGTCAGAACCGAATCGATGACCCTACGGCACAGATAATACTTACTTGTCGACTTTGTAAACTCTATAAACTACTTTTGCAACCACGGATTACCACGGATTAGCACGGATTCTACTTTGTAAACTATGCAAACTCTGTAAACTTTATAAACTTTTTTTTGAAAGGAAGGTAAAATGAAAAAAGCATGGGTGTGGGTAGTTGTCGCGGTGGTTGCGGTGGTGGTCGGTATTTTATTTATGGGAGGGCCGCCCAGGGATCTGAGCAAGTATAATTCCCTGAAAGACCCGCAGATAAGCAGTATGGAGAAGCAAAACATGCTGGTGATCGAGCTGAAGGGAGACCCAAATAAAGTGGGGAAGGAAACTTTCGGGAAGCTGTACAAGACATTTTTCAGCATGAAGTACGTCAAGAACAAGGCGGTTGCGCCGCGCGCAAGGTGGATCGTGCCTGACAGCATATCAAAAGAAGAATTTACCGGGTATTACGGCCTGCCTGTGCCGGATAACGCGAGCCTGCCCGCGAAAGCGCCTGAAGGTGTGAAAATAGAAGCCTGGGAATACGGAGATGTCGCGGAAATACTGCACCTGGGATCTTACGGTGAGGAAACTCCTACAATCGAAAAGCTTCAGAAGTTCATCGCGGAGAAGGGATACAAGATAGCGGGGCTTCACGAGGAGGAATACCTGAAAGGCCCTGAATCGATGTTTTCAAAGCCGAAGGATTATGTTACGATCATCAGGTACCAGGTCCGCAGGAAATAAGCCGCATATAGCACATGGCATATAGCATATGGCTTTCAGGACAAGTTAAAAGAAGATGCAGCTTACAAAGTTTAAAATCTGTGGAAATCCGTGTTAATTCGTGGTTAAAAGGCAGTAATTTGTCAAAGCCAGATTTTTCTCTGTGCCTCCGTGCCTCCGTGGTGATTTCTATGCGGTTGAAAATAGGCGCTCGGCGACGCGGTCAAGCATTTCAAAGCCCGTCACTTCCTGTTCAAACAGTGGAACGATCGCGCGGAGATCAGGGAAATCCTGGTAAATGACCTGCATGTATTCTTTCTGCATCTTGACGCGGTTCAGCACGAATTCCGGGGTGCCGCTGGCTTCCTTCATTTCTATCAGCTCGTTCACGATCACGCCGCCCACTGGTATCCCGAATTCCCTGAACCACTCGATGAACCTTTTTATGACCGCTATAGGCAGCGCTTCCGGCAGGGTGATGAAGAAGAAGGATGTAAGGTCAGGGTTTGAAAGCAGTTCTTTTGCCTGCTGGATCCTGCCCTGGAACGAGAGCAGGTATTCCATAAGCGGGTCCTTCTCCTCCTTTTTCCTGAAAGAAAGCACCTTCCGCAAAGAAGTGGCTTCCTTCCTGCTTTGAAGCATCTTGTTCACCCAAAGGGTATAGACCTTTGACATGCCTAAGAGCCTGCGCGCGTTCGCGGTAGGGGCTGTGTCAAACACGTAGACTTCGTATTTGTTCTCAAATATCAGGTTGACCATGTTCTCGAACATGGCTGATTCCTCAAACGCCGGATTCAGTGTAGCGGTCTCGACGAAATCATCCGCCTTCAGAGAAATATCCGCGAATTTCAAAAACCACCGTATCTTCTCGCTTATTTCCTGCTTCATCCTTGCAATGGTCTGGGTTGTGTCTATCTCGTAGACTGCCAGGTTCTCGCGCGCCTGCGTGACGCCGTCAAGCTTCATGTCCAGGAGGCTTGAAAGGCTGTGGACCGGGTTAGTGGAGGCGAGCATTACTTTCTTTCCCAATTTTGCCATTGCAAGGGCAAAAGCCCCTGCCATCACGGTTTTTCCGACCCCGCCTTTGCCGCCGAAGAATATGTATTTAAGGTTCGGCTTTTCCTTCAGGTATCCTGCAAGACTTTTTTCTATTTTATCCATACTTCCTCTTTATAGTTTTGTTTTAAACACCGCAATCAATTTTAAATAATCACCGTAATCTCTTTTGAAATCACCGTAATCATCTTTTGCCAAACATTTCCTTCGCCATCTTTTCGATCATTTCAAGCCCGCGCACATCTCTGTCCAGCTCCGGGACGCATCCCATTACCTTACTGCCGAACTGCGAGTCTATCCTCGCGAGAAGCCCTTCCTGCATCTGTATCCTGTTCCTGAGATACTGGGGGATATTCTCGCTGGCGAGCTTCTTCGGTATGACGCGGTTCACTATGAACCCCCGTATCGGCACGTTGAACTTCGCGAAAAGCTCAGCCGCCTTCGCGGTGTCAAGTATTATCATCTCTTCGGGTGTCAGCACGAAAAAGAAAGCGGTCAGCTTTGGGTCAGTAAGTATCCTTGAAGAGGCGTTTATCCTTTCCTTTATATATAGCAGTTCTTCCAGTATCTTGTCCTCTGCTGTTTCCTTCTTGCTCTGGACAGTCGCGACAACCTTGTCGTATTTCCCCATCTCGTAGCGCAGGGCCGAGATCTTGTTTATCCAGGCGTCATACACGGAAGTCATCGAAAGGTAGTAGAGGGCGTGGCCCAGCGGCACCAGATCGTAGATGTAGTAGTCGTAGCCGCCCTTTGTTACTATGTCAACCACCGCGTCGAAAATGGCGCTTTCTTCCATTGCCGGCTCCGCGCTTGCCGCCTTCATGTAGTTCTCTATCTCTTCAGGCATTGTTTCAAACCCGTACATATCCATTATCTTTTTTCTGATCTCGTCGCCGTAGGCTTTTATCCTTTTGTCAGCGTCCACCTCGCAGGCGTAGAGATTGGGCATTATCTCAACCTCTCCCTGGCCGAAGATCTTCCTGGCGAATATATCGCTTAAGGATGCCTGCGGGTCAACCGAGAATATAAGGACCTTGAACCCCTTTTTTGCCAGGTAATACGCGGTGGCTGCGGAGAAGGTGGTTTTGCCCAGCCCGCCTTTGCCCCCGTACATTATATACCGTATATCAGGACATTCGGTGAAAAAATCAACTAAAGCCATATTTTTTTCCTTTAACCGAATTTCAAATTTCAAATTTCAAATTGCAAAAGTCAAATTGTTTTTAAATTTACAATTTACAATTTGCAATGTAATTTAGAATAAAGCGTCGGTAAGGTCTTTTTCGCGCAGCATCCTGCGCTTCCAGGTGGAGATCTGCGGCACGACGTAGGGCAGGAGCCGCAGAGAATAATAAGGCGGCAGTATCGGAACGCCCAGCAGGTCGCCCATAGTGATGAGTATGAACAGGTGCTCCATGCTGGAGCGGGTTTTGAGAGCGTAGCGCGTCATGTCGTGGGCCGCCATCCCGTAGATAAACTCCTTAGCTATATCCCCGAGTTTTTCTTTCTTTTCCTTTTTTTCCTGCATAACCACTCCTCTTTTATCTCGTAACATCGTGCATCGTAACATCGTTGTTCGTCAAACAGTTTGTCGATGTTACTATGTTACGAGGTTACGATGCTACGGATTTTTAAGCTTCAACTTTCTTTTTGGGTTTGAAGAACACCTTAAGGCCGTCCGCGAAAAGCAGTACCGCTGCCACGATCAAAAACATCCCTATAAGGGCGCTTATCAGGTTTCCGGCTTTCGCCTGCACGCCTGTGATATTAATGAATTTTTTCAGAAGGTCTCTTGAGGTTAAGAACAGCGCCGAGATCGTGGTTATGAACATGAACAGCATAGGGATGAACGCGAACATGAACTGCTTCTTTTCAGAGAAGAGCCATAGGGAGATCAGCAGGAGAGCGAGCGACGCCATCAGCTGGTTGGACCCGCCGAACAGGACCCAGATGTACTGCCACGTGCCTGTGTAAATGAGCAGGAACGCGAAAACAAGCGAGATTATCGTCCCGATGTGGACATTGCGCACTATAGGGATATGGTCCCCGACAAGCTCGGTTGTAGCGATGCGCATGAACCTTACCACGAGCTGCATGACCGTGATAGCCAGTATCACGAACATCGCCCCGGCGAATGCCGTCCCGAACGCGACCGGTATGCCAAGATGGTTGAGGAAACTGCTCATTCCTTCCGCGAACACGCCTGCAGGCCCGGCTGCCTTGAGTTTTGCAAGATAACCCCCGAACGCGGGGAACGAAGCCGCGAATATAAGCGCGAGAAGCCCAAGTATCATTTCAAGGAACATCGCGCCGGCTGTTACAGGCCGGGCGTCTGATTCTTTCTCAAGCTGCCTTGCGGTGCCTGAGCTGGAAACAAGGCTGTGCCAGCCTGACACAGCTCCGCATGCGATAGTTACGAAAAGGATCGGCCACAACGGCCCGACAGGTATATTGAAAGTAGTGAACGCAGGGGCTGAGAAGGTAGGGTGGCCTATCAGAACGCCAAGGCTTGCGCCGACGATCCCGATGAATACTAGGTAAAAAGAAATGTAGTTGATGGGCTGGGTGTAGCTCCATATGGGAAGGACCGCGCCCAGGTAACTGAAGAATAGGCCGTACAGCACCCAGATAAGGAATCCCGCCTTAACGGGAAAAACCGTGCCCAGCCAGACGCTGACAATGGAGAGTACCACCATTATTATCGTGACAAGGATCAGGTTCATGTGCACCTTGTAGATCATAAGTCCTGACACTATCCCCAGGACCATTAAAGCTATTATCGCAGTAGGTATTGCCGGAGCGGTTACCATCATCGTTGCGACCATGCTCCCGAAAGCAGCCACAATGAGCAGCAGGTAGAAGTAAATAAAGCCAAGCAATACAAGCCTTGCCCTGGGCGAGATCAGCTGGTAGGAAAGGGCGCCGAACGACTGCCCGTCTTTCCTCAGGCCCATGATCGCGCTCGCGTAATCCTGCACCCATCCGAGGAACAACGTTCCAAGGAAAAGCCACACTATCGCGGGCAGCCATCCCCACTGCAGCGCCACTATAGGGCCCACCACAGGCCCAAGCGCGGCAATGGATTTGAACTGATACCCGAATAATACGTATTTGCTCGTAGGTATGAAGTCCACGCCGTCCATATACAGGGTCGCAGGTGTCGCCTTTTTGTCGTCAACTTTCATGACCTTCTGCTCGATGTATCTCGCATAGCCGAAATAACCCACCAGCGAAACACCAGCCCCGATCAAAAGCGCGACAAGTGAATTCATGTCTCCCCCTTTAATCATTTACTGAGTATTGCATAATACCTTGATAGCTGTCTTTGCGAGCGATAGTGAAGCAATTTCATTTTTAACGACGGGATTGCCACGGGCTTTGCCCGCAATGACATAAAAAGTCGTCAATCGATTAAGCGAAAACCAGTAATAATCAACCTTCAATTTTTTAAGGTAGCAAATTGCGACCTTAGAAAAGGAGCGTTCTATTTTCTTCCATTATATTCTATTGGCATAGCGGCTCAAAGTCAATCCGGGTATGACATTTATGGTATCTTTACAGGAATGCCATATTCTTCTTGAAGTTTTTCATTGTATCTTTCTACTGCCTTAGGAGCGAAAGTAATGTCAAAAATCCGAACTCCAATAGCCACAGGAAATTAGATAAATAAAAAGCTGTATTGCGACCCTGCACTCCCCCACATCATTAATCCGCTAACAAGTATTGCACCGATTTCAATAGGTCCTAAAATACCACCTGCCTTATCCTGTGCATATGTGAGTCCGCATCCAAAACCAAGTAACCCTAACCCAGCGGCAACATCAGGAGATTTGCCTTCTATTGCTTCAATTTCATCCCGGGGAATAGTAAATTTAAAAGGTTCTTCTCCAAATGTTGTTGTATAATAGAATAAATAGCATTAATGCTCTTTAAATAACGAGGGCACCTGTTGACTTCTTCTCTGCTATAGGGTATAATATTCTTTGGCAAGAAAAA
>MNUP01000032.1 GCA_001871075.1 Candidatus Desantisbacteria bacterium CG1_02_49_89 | reverse complement strand
GGCGGTTTTTGTCATAGAAAATAATACGAGTAAATTAGCATTAAAGAGAAGTGCGGAATTAGCCAAAGGCGTAAAAACTAAAATAACTGCAATAGAGATATATTTACTATATTTTATTGTTGGATATTTCCCTTATTTCTTTGTCCCAAAGGAAACCTGGAAAAATATAAGTCAAATTTATAATATTATAGTAAGTTCTGCGGGAACTCCATTTATCCAGGTCTTTTTTATAGTATTATATTATAAATTGATAACAAAAGAAATAGAATTAAAATCTTCTGAAATTGTCATCTAAAATCACCCAAATTTATCAAGTAAATGATCCTGCTAAAAAGGAATGTTGCGAAGCAAAGTTATTAATCAGGGCTGAAGCCCTGAGTTACAATAAACTCCTTGCTTTTTAACTCATAAATTATAATTCATAACTCATAATTGTTTTTCCGAAGGAAAAAAGATGATAGACTGCCATACACACATCGTTCGCTGGATGCATCAGCAGGAAGAGGAACTCACGGAAGACAAGCTCCTGAAAAGGGCGGATGAACTCGGGATAGACAGGTTCGTGGTTCTGCCTATAGGCGCAAGCCCTGAATCCCAGACCTTCCCCTTTTCAACAGAGGACGCGCTCGCTTCTTTCAAGCGCCATCCTGACAGGATCATACCCTTCTGCAACGTTGACCCCAGGCAGGGAAACAACTCTCCTGACACGGATTTCTCCTGGATCCTTGACGAATACAGGCAGAAAGGATGCAAGGGCCTGGGGGAACTCACCGCGAACATGCTTTTTGACGACCCGAAATGCGTGAACCTTTTCTGCCAGTGCGGGAAAGCGGGGTTTCCAGTGCTGTTCCACCTGTTTGACAAGGTTGGCGTATCCTACGGCCTTGTGGACGACATCCGGCTCCCCAGGATGGAAAAAGTCCTGAAAGAAGCTCCGGACACTGTTTTCATAGGCCACGCGATGGCTTTCTGGTCAGAAGTTTCAGCTGACGTGAACGAGGAGACACGCGGCGGCTACCCCGCGGGCAAGATCGAGAAAGAAGGAAGGATACAGGAGCTTTTGAGGAAATACCCGAATCTTTACGGCGACCTTTCAGCGGGTTCGGGTTTTAACGCCATAACAAGAGACCCGGAGTACGGCCGAAGGTTCCTCGAAGAGTTCCAGGACAAGCTTCTTTTCGGCACTGACCTCTGCCATGTCGTGCAGGATGTTCCCATTGTTGACTATTTCCGCAACGGATTGAAGGAAGGAAAGATCTCTCAGGCCGCCTTTGACAAAATAACCCGCCTGAATATAGAAAGACTGCTTAAATAGCCTGCCCTTATAGTCATTGCGAGGAACGTCAGTGACGAAGTCCCAAAGGGATCCCTTCGGGACAATCTCGTAGTTAGATTGCTTCACCCTTCGGATTCGCAATGACAGCCTAAACCGGCAAAACAGGCGAAATTGGCCAAACTAAAATGTAACTTTTCAGTGGTTTCAATTGTATATTTAGTAGAAGAGGGAGCAGGCGGTTGAATACGGAAAGCAATGCCGAAGACATCGGTATAATCAAAAAGGTCCTTGGCAAGGACAAACAAGCGTTCGCCGCGCTTGTGGACAAATACAAGAATCCCGTGTATAATCTCGCGTTCCGCATGACAGGCAGCAGGTTTGACGCGGATGACGTGGCGCAGGAAACGTTTATAAAGGCATACAGGAACCTTAAAAGTTTCAGGCAGGACCTGAATTTTTTCAGCTGGCTTTATAGTATCGCGCTCAATACCGCCAGAAACTGGCTGAAAGCCGGGAAAACCCCGGTGCGATGTGCCGCTGCCGCAGATCCCGAGCATATCGCTGACACTAAACCCGGCACTGACGCTAAAATGAGCAGCAACCAGGAGATCGAGGGGATGCTGGGCATACTTCCTGAGAAATACAGGGCGGCTTTTGTCCTGAAGCACCTTGAAAACTATACCTGCGAGGAAATATCTAAGATGCTGAAGTGCCCGGAAGGAACAGTAAGGGTGCGCATCCACAGGGCTAAGCAGATGCTTTATGAAAGATTCAAAGGAACATGAACTTTTTTATGTGTTCGTAGGGCAAACCTTTAGGTTTGCGGTATTTAATATTTATCAAAGGAAAAATCGGGATTCATTTTCGCAAGGCTAAAGCTTTGCCCTACGATAATCTAAAAGATTGTATATCATCATAGGAGGCGATAAATGCAATGTGATCACAGGGACTTAATAAGGAAATACCTGGATTCCGAACTGGCAGGCAGGGAAAAAGAGAGCTTTGAGCGGCATCTCTGCTCCTGTTCCGAATGCAGCAGAGAGCTTTCCTTTTATAAAGGGCTTGACGAGAAGGCGAAAGGGCTTGAACCTGCCCTGCCTCCGCAGGATTTCACGCAGAGGGTAATGGCGGGGATAGAAGAACCAGGCAGAGCGGCGGCACCGAATCCGGTTTACATGAAATTGCGCTGGGCAGTGGCGTATGCCGCGACCGCTGCAGGGGTGCTGGTCCCGCTGCTTGGGTATTAAAGCGTGTCAACGTATCAACGTGTCAACGTATCAACGCAAAAACAAGGAATTTTAAATTTAAATTCCTTCAGCTATTGAGCAATTGTTGAACTGGGAGTGAAATCCCTGCGTTAGGCCATAAGGGCCTGCAGGGAAACAATTGAACTAATGAGCGCGTCTCTTTGTATGCTATGGACAATGTTCGCCCCTGCGGCGACCCGCCGATGAGGCGGGAGACCACCTTAAAATTTTTTCACAGGGAACTTAAGAGAACTTAAAAAAAACATGATCTCCACGAAAACACGAAGATATATTGTTAATAAGGTTTTAAAATAAATTCCTTGCTGTTGCTCTGACACGCTGATACGTTGACACGCTGACACGCATTAAAGGAGGATAAATGGATGAAAAAAAATTAAAGAAAGCGGAACCGCAGGATGAACGGGGGCAGACGAGCGAAGTGGGTGAGTGGGTTACAGCGATCGTGATAGGGTTCCTGGCAGGGCCGTTCCTGTTCACTTTCCTGAAGTTCGTGAACGAACCGTACCTGAAATGGCTCGAGTTCCTGCTGGTGGCTCTGTTCTACAGGTTTTATATTAGAAGGAAAACAGTGCGCATTTCAAAGGAAGTAAAGGAATGGATCGAGGTGTTTGTTTTCGCTGGCTTCCTCGTCCTGAATATCAGGGCTTTCGTCGTGCAGGCTTATAAGATCCCCTCCGGCTCGATGATACCGACCCTGGAGATCAAGGACCGCCTGTTCGTGAGCCGTTTCAACTACTGGAAAAAACTGCCGAAGAGGAATGAGATAGTGATTTTCATATACCCGCAGGATAAAAAGAAGGATTTCATTAAAAGGGTTATAGCGGTGGAAGGTGACACAGTGCGGATAATCAACAAGCAGGTTTACGTGAACGGGGCAGCGCTTAACGAACCTTATAAGATACACAACGACTCGGGCGTTTATCCGTTTGCCCCGCAGAACCCAAGGGACAACCTCGGGGTTTTCCAGGTGCCCAAAGACCATTTGTTTGTGATGGGGGACAACCGGGACCAGAGCCTTGACAGCAGGTACTGGGGGTTTGTCCCGCACAAGAACCTTAAAGGAAAGGCGCTTTTCATATACTGGCCTTTCAACCGCTGGCGGATCATTAAATAATGCAGTTTATAAGTTTACAGAGTTTACAAGTTTACAAGTAAAAAATAAGAAATCCCTCTGTGTCTCCCTTTATAAAAGGGAGATTTAGAGGGATTTTTTATGTTTTCGTTTCTATTATTAACTTGTAAGCTTATAAGCCTGTAAGCTGCATTTCACCAGGACATTTTACCCCGGAAAACAGCTAAACCAATTTGCGAGAAATTGGTGACAGCGTACCCGCCGTAATTCTCTTCCCTTGCTTTTCTGGATGCTTCTATTGCTTCAGGCGCGGCGGTTCCCATGCCCGTGCCGCAGCCTTCATACCAGAGATAATACACGCCTTTTAATTTCTTGACTGTCGCGAACCACAAGCCGCCTTCATCCCAGGAACCGGGTTCGCCGCGTTCCATGACCGGGTTGCCCGGATACCTTTCCCAGCGCAGCAGGTCCTGCGACCTGGCAAGCCCTATCGCGCTGGGATAATCAATGTATCTGCCGCATCCGCCGTACGCCATGTAATACCACTTGCCTTCTTTCCAGATGCGCACTGTCGAGATGCTGAACGAATCAAATTCCCCCTGTTTCCCGGAGGCAGTGAATACTATACGCTCGTCCCTTGTTGAAAAATGTTTACAATCTGAGCCGGGGCAGATGAATATGTCAAACTGGCCCCACAGGTTGGGCCGTTCGTAAAATAAATAAAAGGTTTTATCCTTATACACGATCTCCGGTGCGATGCCGGGAATAAGGGGATTTTTAGGGTATTTTTTAAAGTTTATCCCGTCTTCCGAGACCGCGAGCGCCACTGACGAGTGGCGGTTTGTATCAAGAGAGTGCGCCGAATAATACAAGTAGACCTTCCTGTTCACGACAACTACCGCGGGGTCAAGCACGTGCGCGGAATCGCAGTCGCCGGGCTGGGGGCTTACCTTTATTATGGGATTTTCTTCAGCCATCTGCCAGCTGGCCGCGTCAAATTCCTCTGGCTTGCAGGATCCGACAGCCATCTGGTCGTGCTTTTCGTCCCCCTGGCCGCGGAAATAAAACAGATACCGCCCCCTGAACTGGATTATGTCAGGGTTGGCGGCGTGTATGCTGCGGAACGTCCCCGGTTCGCGCTTTATAATCGGGTTATCACTGTGTTTTTCAAATCTTATTTTATTCATTGTCGAGTTAAGTTTACAAAGTTTATATAGTTTACACAGTTTACAGAGTAACTCAGTGAATTCAGTGCCCTCAGTGGCTGAATACAGTCATTAGTCGTTTGTCATTTGCAAAACTCAATAATTTCTCTGTGTCTCCGTGCCTCCGTGGTGATTTTTTTCGTGCTTTCCTCGCCCATCCTTTCAGGTGGGCGAAGTCTCGCCCCGATGTCCATCGGGGCGGAGTGATTTCATGGAAATTTTTAGGAGTAGGGGCTTTAGCCCCGTTTAAACGACCCTAAAGGGTCTACTCTCAGTACTCTACCCTCTGAATCCGTGGTTAAATATTACCAAATTGACTTGATCTTCCACGCGTCGATCTTTTTGAAATTACCCGAGAACTCATGCTTTAAATTTTTTAAATAAACAACCTTTGTGCAGGAAACGCCGTTGATCAGGATCTCAAGCACTGTCCTGTCAAGGAACATATGCAGTTCAAATGTTTTACCGGGTTTTTCAAGCGGGATCTTTGTGCCAAGTACGTCTATCTCTTTCCCGCTGCACGCGATCGCCAGCTTTCCGCCGTCTTCAAGCGTTCCCAGTTTCATTTCCCAGCTTTCTCCTTCGATCTCCGCCTGTATCTCAAGTGTATTTATGTTCTGACTCTGTAAACTTTGTAAACTCTGTAGACTATGTAAACCATCATAATGTTTTGCCCTGAGTTTGCTAAATTCCCCAATTGGTTTCTGCACAAGCTGCCCTGACGGTAAGATAGAAAGCTCGCGCGGGAGCGACATGCATCCTGCCCATCCCCTGCCTGGCTTGAACCCATTTTCCCAGGCTCCTATCCAGGCAATAAGGACCCTTCTTCCTTTTTCAAGCTGGAAGCAGTTCATAGCGTAGAAATTTGGGCTGAAATCCACGGTCCCCTGGTATTCAGGCTTGAATTTGAGCGTTTTCAGGTCAAAATCTCCGGTGTAATATTTTATCGTGCTGTACGGAGAATAGGTCAGCACCCACTTGCTACCCAGCTTGAACAGATTCGGGACCTCCCAGTTGTCCTCTGTTCCCTCAAACGGAATTCCCAGGAACTCCCATTTTTCCAGGTCATCAGAGCTGTAAAGCGTTATGCATCCCTTTCCCCCGACCCTGTGCCCGCCTATGACCATATACCATTTTTTGCCTTCCCTGAATATAAAAGGGTCACGCCAGTCTTCTATCTTGACGTCTTTGTGCGCCTTATGGCTTAATACCGGGTTTGCAGGATGCTTTTTCCAGGTTATAAGCTCAGGGTCTCCTGTTGCAGCCCAATGTTCCGAAGCGTCCTTCGCGTTCTTATTGGGCCCCACGCTGGTATATATAATGAAAGGAACTCCGTCATCCCTTATCGCTGCAGTGCCTGACCAGCATCCGTTTTCTCCCAGATCATTCGAGGGCCAGATCGCTATCGGCAAATGCTCCCAGCGCACAAGGTCTTTGCTTCTCGCGTGCCCCCAGTACATCTGCCATCGTCCCTGGCCCGGAGTGTCTCCGAACGGGCAGTGCTGGTAAAAAATATGATAATACCCGTTGTGATAAACAGGCCCGTTGGGGTCGTTGCACCACTGCGCGGGCGGAAGCATGTGGAATACAGGCCTGTCAGGGTCTGCCTGCGCTTTCGGGATAGCCGCTTCCAGCGCCTTCATCGCTTCTTCAATCGCTTTATTCATTCAGGCTCCTTTTATGTTATCGCAAGGGCGAATTTTATCGCCTTCTCCACTTCTTTCATCTTTTCGTTGTCCAGGGCGGTTATCCTTGTTTCAATAAGCGATTTGGTTATCGTGATTATTGTGTCAAGATTGACCACGCATTCTTTTGGCATTCCGTCAGCAAGTCCGAGCTGGACTTCCACGGGTATGCCCCTGATCCTGCTTGTAACCTCAGCCGCTGTAACTGAGTTTCGCACGGCGTAAGCCTCGTTCCTTGAAAGAAGCAGGACAGGGCGTTTTCCCGCGGGTTCAGGAAGTTTTGCCCACCAGATCTCTCCTCTGCGCATTTTAAAACTCCCCCAGGGTCTCAGCCTGGGCCTTATCAAGCGCGGGCGATGCTTTCTCCGGTTTCCTGCGGTAACCCTCTATATAGCGGGCGACATTCTGCCGCTCTTCCTCGTTTTTGAAATATACGCCTATCATCTCCTGCACGAGAGCGCTCCTGTTAATTCCCTTTTTTCTTTTTTCATCCTCTATTTTTTTGTATTCTTTTTCCGGTATTGTCACCGTAAGCCTTATAGTTCCCATTTCTTCCTCCGGTATAACTTTGATTATACTATTATTATACTCAAATCGCGGGAAAAGTCAAGTCAATTCTTGACAAACATAGAATAAGTAATATAATAGACTTGATTATATAAAACAGTCATTTGTCATGAGTAAAATCTGCCGAATGCCCGAAGGTGCTGGATGCTGAATGTAAAAATCTATAGAAATCTGTGAAATCGCGTGGTAAAAGTTTGTAACACTGTAATCGTTCTTAAAATAATCACCGGAATTCGTCGTTTATCGATATAGTTTTTTTGTAATCGGTGTAATCATCTTTTAGAAATCACCGTAATCAAATAAAAGGAACAATGAAAAAAGTAAAAGTAATCGCGCACAGGGGGTTTTCCGGGAAGTTCCCTGAGAACACGGTGCTTGCTTTCCGCGAAGCGGTTAAAATCGGGTCGGACAGCATAGAGATGGACGTGAAAAGCACGAAAGACGGAAGCCTTGTTATCCTGCACGATGAAACCGTTGACAGGACAACGAACGGAAAAGGGAAGATCATTGACCTGACCCTTATTGAAGCCGAAGGCCTGGACGCGGGTTCCTGGCTTGATCCCGCGCTTAAAAGAATAAAGATACCCACCCTGGAAGAAGCCCTGGATTCCATTCCTTCGGACATAGAGCTTAACCTGCACATGTGGCCCGTTCCTGAGACCGTTGGAAAAACCATAAAACTGCTTAAAAATACCGGGAGGATAGATAATTCCTACCTTGCTGTTGACGCAAACCAGCACCAGCTCGCCCGCAAACTGCACAGGAGGATCCGTATATGCAACATGAGATACCAGTCAGATCCCGAAGAATACGTAGAGGAAACCCGAAAGCTTAAATGCCCCATCCTGCAGTTTTTCTCCCCTTCCTATAAAGTGACGAAGGAGCTGGTTGATAGGGCGCATTCATACGGGATATACGTGAACGTGTTCTTCGCGGACACAGAAGAGGAAATGAAAAGGCTGATAGAGATCAAGACCGACGCCATCCTGACAAACCGCCCTGACCTGCTTATTAAACTGCAAGACAACATGCAACCATAAATTTCCACGAAAGCACGAAAGTGCCACGAAATCACGAAAGAATCACCCCCCGCAGCAGCTGCGCAGCTTAACGCAGGGACCTTCGGGTCAGAATCGAGTAAATGACCCTACGGCACGGATTAGCACAGATTTATACTTTGTAAACTGTGTAAACTATATAAACTTTGTAAACTACCATGGATTACCTTGGAGGCAATATGGATAAAATAAACGTTGGGATCGTGGGCCTGGGCAGGAGCGGGTGGGATATACATTCGAAACTGCTTGAAAAATTATCGGATAGATATCGCGTAGCCGCTGTCTGCGACGCGGACCCGCTGCGCAGGAACGAAGCGGAAAGGCAGTTCAAATGCAGGAGTTACGAGACCCTTCCTGAATTCCTGAAAGACAGCGAAGTTGAGCTGGCGATCATCGCCACGCCGTCCCACTTGCACGCGGCAAATACCATCGAAGCGCTGAAAGCGGGCAGGAACGTGGTCTGCGAAAAACCGATGGCAGGAAAGCTTTCTGACGCGGATCTTATGATAAAAACAGCTAAAAAAACAGGGAAGGTTCTCACGGTTTTTCATAACCGCAGATATTTTCCGGATTTCCTTAAGGTAAGGGAAGTGATAAACTCGGGAAAATTGGGGAGGATCGTGGAGATAAAGATGACCTGGAACGGTTTCGGCAGGCGGTGGGACTGGCAGACCCTGAGGAAATTCGGGGGCGGCACGCTTAACAATACCTGCCCGCACGCGATAGACCAGGCCCTGCACCTGTTCGGGGATAAGGAACCGGAAATTTACTGCCATATGGAAAAGACAGTGGCGCTTGGCGACGCTGAAGATCACGTGAAAATAATTTTCAGGGCGAAGGGCGCGCCGATGGTTGACCTGGAAGTTTCCAGCGCATGCGCTTACGCGGGGGACTCCTGGCTTATTATGGGGACCCAGGGAGGGCTGAGGGGAGAATTCACGAAACTGCAGTGGAAATATTTTGACCCTGCAAAGCTTCCGCGCAGGACGGTCTCGGAATTCCCGGTCGCGGATCGCAGTTATAACGCGGATAACATACCGTGGCAGGAGGAATCCTGGGATATTGACCAGGATAGATCTCCGGGGCAGGCAGGTTTTTACGTCGATCTATATGAAACACTGAAAAACAACGCGCCGCTCGCCATAACGCCGGAGAGCGCGCGCCGCGTGATGTGGGTGATCGAGCGCTGCCATAAGATAGCGGGAATTTAAAACTCGTGTAAGGTGTAACGTGTAACGTGTAAGGGGAAATACAAGTCAAAATGCAAAATGCAAAGTGTAAAATGCAAAAGTAAATGATTTCCACGGATAAACACAGTATCTACTTTGACTCTGTGACTCTTTGACTCTGTGACTCTAACAAGGAGACTAAAGTGGAGCGGCTGGCAAAGGCAAAATATAAATTCGGCGGATACGTCGGAGAGCGGATAGCGAAAAACCAGGAGAACTGGCTGCTGCAGGCTCCGCTTTCCAATCCCGCGATGCTGTACATGTTCGCTGACAGGGACAGGAAACCCAGGCGCGAGCTGCAGCCGTGGTCTGGGGAATTCGCCGGGAAATACCTTATATCCGCGGTGCAGGGATACAGGCTTACCAGGGACAAGCGGCTGTTCAAGTTCATAAAGGATTTCACGGCAAAACTGGTATCGCTGCAGGACGCTGACGGGTACCTTGGCGCGCACCCCAAAGCAGAGCGCCTTACAGGCATGATATTCGACGGCAAAAATCCGCTGTGGGACCTCTGGAGCCATTATCACATTATCCTGGGCCTTGTTATGTGGTGGCAGGAGACAAAAGATCGGAAGGTTTTGAACGCCGCCTGCAAAGCGGCTGATGTTATGTGTGACAAGTTCCTCGGCACAGGGGTGCGCGCGATAAGCGCCGGTTCGGACGAGATGAACCTTTCAAGCATCCACGGGTTCTGTATCCTTTATAAGATTACCGGGAACGAGCGCTACCTGCGGATGGCGAGGGAGATCGAGAAGGACTGGGAGACCCCGCCAGCCGGCGATTACGTGCGGACAGCCCTTGAAGGCAAAGAATTCTTCCAGACCCCCAAGCCCAGGTGGGAGAGCATACACGGCATACAGGCGATCGCTGAGCTGTATCTTATAACCGGGGACGAAAAATACAGGAAGGCGGTAACGCATATATGGCAGAGCATAAGGCGGTTTGACAGGCATAACACAGGCGCGTTTTCTTCGGCAGAGCAGGCAGTAGGCAATCCATATGACGAGAGGGCGATTGAGACCTGCTGCGTTGTGGCGTGGGCCGCGCTTTCAATAGATATCCTGCGGATCACAGGCGACCCGGCTGTCGCGGATGAGATCGAGCTTTCCTTATTCAACGCCCTGCTTGGAGCGCAGCACCCTTCAGGCAGGTGGTGCACGTATAACACGCCGATGGACGGCGTGCGCAAGGCTTCCGCGCACGAGATAGTTTTCCAGGCATACCAGGGAGCTCCTGAGCTGAACTGCTGCTCGGTTAACGGGCCGCGGGGCTTAGGAATGCTTTCCGAATGGGCGTTCATGGAAAAAGACGGCGGGATAGCGATAAACTACTTTGGTCCGTGCAGGATCGAGGCAGTTGCCGGCAAAAATACAAAGATAAAAATAGAACAGGAAACAGATTACCCGGTTTCAGGAAAGGTGAAGATAAGGGTTTCTGCCTCAGGGAAAACCGGCGTGCCGATATTCCTGCGCGTTCCGGCCTGGTCAAAGAATACCAAAATAACGGCCAACGGCAAACCGATAAAAAACATTGTCCCTGGTTCTTATGTTTTAATAGAAAATGTTTGTAATGGTGTTAATGTAGTTAATGTTCTGTTCGATCTCTCTTTGCATTTCTGGGAGGGAGAAAAGGAAAAGGCGGGAAAAATCTCGGTTTACCGCGGGCCGTTACTTTTGGCATATGACCAGAGGTTTAATTCAATGGACCCGGATAACGTGCCGGCGATTGATCCTGAAAAACTCGATTATAAGATTGCAAGATTTAAAGATTTAACATTTAAAAATTGGGCGAAGCCGTGGGTCCTGCTGAAATTCAAGGCAGCGGATGGCAGGGAGCTTGCGCTGTGCGATTTCGCGAGTGCCGGAGCGTTCGGCACGCATTACCGCTCCTGGCTGCCGTTTCATGGAGAAATCCCGCCTGAAAGAAAATCATGCTTCAAGCCAGATTAATACTAATTTCCACGAAAACACTCCGCCCGTCTTTCAGCGGGCGAGACTTCGCCCACCTGAAAGGATGGGCGAGGAAAACACGAAAGCACGAAAGAATATGTTTTGTTGCTAAAGTTTAAAATAAATTCCTTGCTTTTGCGTTGACACGTTGACACGTTGATACGCTGACACGCATTAAAGGAGGCTGGATGAAGGACATAATGGTTGGCATCATCGGTCTGGACACAAGCCACAGCATAGAATTCACGCGCAGGCTGCAGGCCCCGGACTGCCCGGCAGACCAGAAAGTAAAGGGCATGAAAGCTGTCAAATGCCTCAGGTTCCCCTCCCCTTTCCAGACAGAGCCTGACCAGGATAAACGCCAGCAGCAGATGGAACAGTGGGGCGTGAAGGTTACGCGGGATTTTAAAGAGGCGGCAGACGGCGTGGACACTCTCATGCTTGAGATCAACGATCCTTCGCCGCACCTTGAGTATTTCAAAAAGGCGGCAGGGCTCGGAAAGCCGGTTTTCCTTGACAAGCCGCCCGCGGACACCATGGAAAACGCGAAGGAGATCTTTTCGATCGCGGCAGGCTCAAAGGTCAGGGTATTCTCGGCTTCCTCCCTGCGCTTCGCCCCGCAGGTGCTTGAGATATCGCGCGAATTTTCCCGCCCGAAGATCTGTATGGCCGTCGGTCCTCTGGGCCAGGCCCCTGCCGGGAGTTCCGTTGTCTGGTACGGCGTGCACGCGGTTGAAATGCTGGAAAGGGTTATGGGAACAGGGGCGGAGAAAGTATTTGCGCGCAAGGACGGATGCGGGGCAATTGCCTGCGTTGAATACAAGGGCGGAAGGCGCGGGATAATACAGCTGAATGAGGGCGTTTACCACTACGGCATATACTGCCATGACGAAAAGGGAATGAAGTTCCTTGCCGTGGACACGTCTTTCATATACACGGACCTTCTTAAAGAGATCATAAAATTCTTCAGCGGCGGGGAACCGCCTGCCAGGCCGGAGGACAGCCTTGAAGTCCAGGCGATCCTCAATGCGATCGACGTCTCGATCACCTCCGGCAAAGAGCAAATTTTAACCGCGGATTAGCCCCTGCAGCTCCGATGAAGCTGGAGCTGTAACGCAGGGATCTTCGCCCGCCAATAATCGTGGCGGGCTACGTCACGAAAGCACGAAATTTCAGTTATGGTTATGAACTGACAACTCACAACTGACAACCGACAACTATCTTTTATAATCACCGCAATCATCAGTTGAAAAAAGGAGACAATATGACAGGCAGTAAAAAACACAGGCTTGCTCTGCCAAGCCCGGCGCAGGCAGCATGGCAGGACCTTGAGATCGGGATGTTCATACATTTCGCGCCCAATACCTGGCAGGACCAGCACTATGACATGCTTTATACTCCCCTTTCCGAAATAAACCCAAAGGAACTGGACGCCGCGCAGTGGGTGGATGTAGCCGAATCCATGAACGCGAAATACATCGTTTTTACCGCCAAGCACTGCGGCGGCTTCTGCATGTGGCCCACGAAAACAACGGATTACAGCGTGAAGAGCATTCCCTGGCGCAAAGGAAAAGGCGATATTTGCGGGGACCTCGCGAAAGAATGCAGGAAAAGAAAAATGCCCCTGGGTTTTTATCTGTCTCCAAGGGACGACCACTTCGGGATAACAACAAGCGGGATAGCGCGTTCAGGAAGATCCTGCCACCAGGAACTCTATAATAAAATTTACAGGCAGCAGCTTGAAGAGTTGTGCACGGGATACGGAAAGCTTGTTGAAATTTGGTTTGACGGCGGAGCTGACGGCGACCTCGCAGGGCCTGTTATCAAGAAATACCAGCCTGAGGCAATGGTATTCGGAAGCAACAGGGCGACGATCCGCTGGGTCGGCAACGAGGACGGCGTCGCTCCCTACCCGGCGCGGAACACGGTTTCGAATAACGATAAGGACTGGTCTCCCGAAAGGAACGCGGCCGCGGGCGGCAAGGGAACAAAATGGATGCCCGCGGAATGCGACGTGGCGATCCGCAGGGACTGGTTCTGGTTCACGACGAACGAAGGCACTTTGAAAAGCCTTGACAAGCTAATGGACATTTACTACCGGTCAGTAGGCCACGGCTGCAACCTTCTTCTTAACCACACCCCCGACAGGACAGGGCTGATACCCTCTGCTGACGTAGAGCGCGCCGCGGAATTCGGCATCGAGATAAAGAACCGTTTCAGTTCCCTGCTGGCGGAAACAAAAGGCAAGGGCAGTGTTTTCGAGCTCGACCTCGAAAAGGACACGGTTATTAAGCATTTTGTGGCCATGGAGGACATCAGGCATGGCGAAAGAGTTAGGGCTTACAGGATCGAAGTTCTGGCTAACGACGAGTGGAAAACGATCGTGACAGGGAGCGCTGTCGGGCATAAGAAGATAGACCGTATAGAGCCTGTTATGGCAAGCCGCGCGCGCCTGCGCGTCCTGAAAAGCGCCGGTACCCCGGTGATCCGCAGTTTCGCAATTTACTGATTACCACTAAAACATGAAAAGATCACCACGGAGACACATCCGCCCTGATCGATATCGGGGCGAGACCTCGCCCTGCCTTTGCGCAGGGTGGGGAGGCACGGAGAAAGACAACCCTTGGCTTTTTAACCACAGATAAACACAGGTAAACACAGTTTGGCTTCCAACCTTTAACCTTCAACCTTTAACTTTTAACAGTATTTACCAAGTAACCAGCAACCAGTAACGAGTAACCGGAGTTTTTATGACTATGCGGAAGAGGATGCTTGCCGTTCTTCGGGGGCGTAAGCATGACCGCGTGCCTTTTGTCCAGTATGACAACTGCGCGGCGCGGACGCGGGACATCTGGGACCTGGTCGGCAGGGAAAACATGGGCATTCTGAAATGGACCTCGCTGCACCGCTTTGAGTTCCCTCTTTGCAGGTTTGAGACAAAAGACATTGAAAAAGACGGAAGGAAAGGCGTTGTCACTACCATCCATACACCCAAGGGTTCGCTTGTCCAGGAAAGGCTCATCGAACCGGCATACGGAAGCTCGCATATCACAAGGCACTTTGTCCGGACCAGGGAAGACTACATAATTTTCATGGAATACCTTAAGGACTGCGTTGTCCTGGAAAATACCGCGCAGTTCCTCGAGGATGACAAATGGGCTGGCAGCGACGGGCTTCCTCTTGTTTCGGTAGGGCGCACCCCTTACCAGCAGCTGTGGATCGAATGGACAGGGCTTGAGAGCCTCTGCATGCACCTCAGCGATTTCCCTGACGTAGTGCAGGAGTGCGTTGATATGCTTGCCGGCCAGCTGCGGCAGGTATTTGGGATCGTCAGGGCCGCGGCAGAAAAAGTTCCCCTGCCCTTCGTGGATATAATAGACAACATCACGGCGCCTGCGATAGGCCCGCGGTTCTTCGACAAATATTGCGTTCCTCTTTACAGGGAGCTGGCAAGCATGCTTTCAGAAAGCAAGACACTTGTAGTCGCGCACCTGGACGGAAACCTTAAACCGCTGAAAGACGGGATCGCCGGGTCCGGGATAGGCGGCATAGATTCGTTTACACCCGTGCCTGTAGGCGACACAACAGCCGCGGAAGCCCTGCAAATGTGGCCCCGTATGAAACTCCTTCTCAATTTCCCTTCCTCTGTCCACCTTTCAAAACCCGCTGAGGTTTACGCCCACGCTATGAAGATACTTGAAGAAGCGGGCCATTCCGGCAGCCTGCAGATACAGATATCCGAGAACGTGCCTGCGGATTGCTGGAGGACAAGCATTCCCGAGATAGTCAGGGCAATAAAGGACTTCGGTACACCATAATACCAAAACAACAATTTCCACGAAAGCACGAAAGTATCACGAAAGCACGAAACAAGCTTTAGCCACTGAAGGCACTGAGAACGATGTGTAACTCAAACCTTCAGGTTTGATATCAGGGCTAAAGCCCTGAGTTACAATAAAAATCCATGCTTTTGATTCATAATTCATAACTCATAATTCATAATTGAGCTGAAGACATATGAAAACAGATAAGTATATTATCTACAACTTGCCCCTGCGCGGCGATGATACGCCTCCGGCGTGGAACAACAGGGAGATGGCCTGGGGAATGAAGCGCCTGCTTGAAAAACACGGCATCGCGGGGACCTGGCTGCCCAGGTACGACGCGCTTTGCGACCCGGAATATATCGAGCTGTGCAAAGGATTGGATAAAGACCAGGAACTCGGGGTATGGCTGGAGATCACCTCTTCCCATTGCAGGGAGGCAGGCATTCCTTTTAAGATCAGGCAGGGAGAAGAATGGTTCTGGGCAAAATATTGCCTGACAATGGGTTATAGCCAAAAGGAAAGAAAGCTGCTGATCGACGTAATAATGAAGCGTTACCGCTCCCTCTTCAGGTTTTACCCGAAAACCGTGTCTATGTGGATGATCGACAGTTTTTCCGCTCAGTACCTGGCGGAAAAATACAAGGTGCGCGCGATAGGGCTTTGCAGGAACCAGTTCGGCATTGACGGATACACGCTGTGGGGCGGGTGGCCAAACCTTCCCTTCCGGCCTTCACGCAGATATATCTGGCAGCCCGCGCAGTCAAAGCAGGGGCAGGGCAAAGAAGTTATTTACCCGGTGATTACCGAAGACCTTACTTCAAACTACGGTAATGAAAAAGGGATATGGTCCACAGAAGTGGCAATGATACAGCAGCGCAGCCTGAAGGGCAGCGTGATAATAGACTACATAAACAAACTGACAGACCACGCGCTTGGCGAAAAACCAGTCGGGCTTGCTTCTTTTGTAGCGGAGAACGGGTGGGACTGGAAAATGCTTGCCGCGGCGTACGAAGAGCAGATCGCCTGCCTGGCAAAACTGCATAAAGAAGGAAGGGCGGAAAGCGTGACAGCAAGCGAGTTTTCAAAAAATTATCTTCGAAATTTTTCCGCCCCCTCCCCTGCTCAGATCCTGTACCAGCCCGGGGGCTGGAGAAGCTCTTTAAAGAATAGCAGTTGCGTAGTTGCATGCACTCCTTATTACAGGGCACGCCTGCGCCATGATAAAGGCAGCGCAGCATATCCGAGGCTTACAGACCTTCGCGTTTACGACATTAAAAAGAAAGACCCGTACTGGAGCAAGAAAGCAGAGGAGAAATTCGCCAGGTGGATAATCCCCTATTTGCTTGACAGCAGCAGGTTCAGGTTGGACAGAAAGGATGATAATCCCGTTGTTGATATTGATGAAAACAAACCCATGCATTTTTCGATCTTTGCCGTGCCCGGCACCAAAACCGTTTCCCCCGGTAAACTGTTTAAAAAGAATGAGCGCGTCTTTATCTGGAAGGATAAAAATGTCGAAGCCGAATGGATTTTCAAGGATAAGGAAATACTAGTTTCCGCAAAACCGCTTAAGAAGAACATTGCCGCAACCCTGCGCTTTACCTGCGCCCCGAAGGTCCTGAAGCTCGGTATCGTCCGGAGCAGGAAGATAATAACGCTGGGCAGCCTGAAGCCCGGCGTTTATAACTTCGGAAAGATCGTTCTTGTGAACCTTGAAGCCGACGGAGGAAAAGCCGCGGTTAAAATTTCCGGTGCGAAAAAAGGCGGGAAACTAATCGCGGACTGGAACAGCTGCGGAACAGGGTCTGTCTTATCAATTTCCGACGGGAAATCAAAGGCGCTGAACCTGCGTTTAAAGCCCTTTATAAGCAGTCATTAGTCAATAGTCATTTGTCATTTGTTTAAACCAAAAATTTTAAGTTCTCGTAAGCTTGCCCGCCGATCTTGGTGAAGGGTTCCCTGTGAAAAATTCGTGAGAATCCGTGGAAATTCGTGGTTACAGAGGTGGTTATGTTGAACATATTGGATAAATTATGGTTGTGGACGCATGTTGCGGGCGGAGTGAATAACCAGTACGGGTTTAAGGAAGGATCAAAAATATCGCCTGCGGAAGCGGCTTCTTACATGGGCGTCTCCAACATCCTCTTTGTCAGGCTTAACAACAAGCCGGAAGTTCCCGAATACAGCAAGTATGCCGCGTCTTTTAAAAAGTTAAACAGAGTGGTCTGGTCAATAATCGGCGATTCAGCAAGTTCAAACGAGAGCGAAGTGCCTGTCTTACTTGAGCTATCAAAAAAATTCCCCAACATACGCGGCGTAATAATGGATGATTTTTTCTCCTTCCGGATGAATGCGTATAAACCTCAGGACATTGCGAATATACGCAGAAGCCTGTCCAACAGGACAGACGCAGGGCACAAATTGGATTTATGGGTAACTCTTTACACCCACGAGCTGGATTTGGCGGTAAAACCGTATCTTGACGAGTGCGACGTGACAACGCTGTGGACCTGGCATTCGGAAGATCTCGCGCGTCTTGAAATGAATTTTGCGAAACTGAAAAAAATGTGCCCGGGGAGCCGTAAGGTACTGGGTTGCTACATGTATGATTTCGGGAACAGCAAACCGATGCAGGTCGAGCTGATGGAAAAACAATGCAGGTTCGGCCTGGATCTTCTTAAAACAGGGGAGATAGAAGGAATTATTTTTCTTGCGAGCTGCATCTGCGATCTAAGGCTTGATGCTGTTGAGTGGACTAAAAAGTGGATTGACAGCATAAAAAGCAGTCAGGGATAGTATTTTAACAGCATGTTTATATAAAACCAATTTAATATCAATTTTTAGCAATAATAGTATATTTATTCCCATCTTTTAAACTTCTTCTATTCAAAGAGTAGTAACTCTATCCCAAATTATAGTATTTTAAATAAAATTAAGCAAAATCTATGTTTCACGTGAAACATTGGAGAGAACATGAAGTACAAAGAAGACTGGGAAACAGCAAAAGGAAGATGGACAAAGTGGTGGAAGGGCAGGGGATCAGAAGGGATGATATTCCAGGTTTATGCTCCGAGGAAAGAACCTATGCCCAAAATCACCATACCGGCAGTTAAAAGCTTAGAAGAGAAATGGACCAATATAGATTATCGTATTGCTCAGGGGATAAACTACCTAAATAGCTGCAAATTCCTTCAAGATGCTTTCCCGGGTATTGACACCCACCTTGGGCCAGGAAGCTTCGCAACCCATATCGGCTGTGAGCCGGTTTTTGCAGAGGACACAGTATGGTATAGCCCGTGCATTAAAGATTGGAAAGACCTTGCCAGGATAAAGTTGGACCAGAATAACAAGTGGTGGAAGTTTGCTCTTGATATTGCCAGGAAGGCAACAGAGGCTAGCAAAGGGGAATTCATGGTTTCGCTTCCTGATTTTATCGAGAACCTTGACACGATCGCGTCTTTGCGCGGTTCAGAACAGCTTTTACTGGACCTTAAGGATTTGCCCAAACAGGTCCTTCAATGCCAGAAGAAAATATTAGACCTATGGTTTAAGTCTTACGACGGACTCTATAAGGCCGTTGATGGAAAGAACCGGGGGTCCTGCTCTGTCTTCTTTCAGACATGGGCACCGGGTAAAATGTGCAAGCTTCAATGTGATATGTCAGCAATGATATCAAGGGATATGTTTGATGAGTTCGCGCTTCCTTATTTTATAAAACAGTGCGAATGGCTTGACCATTCCTTTTATCATCTGGACGGGGAAGAAGCGATCCAGCACCTGGATTCACTTTTGGCGATTGACAGGCTGGATGGGATACAGTGGACACCCGGCGCAGGCCATCCAGGCCTTGAATCTGAAAAGTGGTTTCCGCTTTATCACAAGATACAATCAGCCGGAAAAAAATTATGGCTGCTTGGATTTCCAGGCAGCCACATAAAAGATATTTTAAAGGAACTTTCTTCAGATGGTTTGTTTATTTCAACAAATTGCCCGAGCGAAGAAGAAGGATTAGAGATATTGAAATTAATAAGGTAGGTGTTTCATTTTGGCACAATTGATAGTTGATTTAACTTTTCCGCCCAGATTTCAATCTGGGCGAGACCTCGCCCCATCGCAACATCGGGGCGGGCACCTTTCAGCTATTCAGGGCGCAAGCTCCATCCATTTGATTGCCATTACTCCGGATTGGAACCCGTGCGGGTCTTCATAGGCTGGGTTTGACCAGCAATGCAAATCAGTTGAGCCGCTCACTTTTGAAATGGACCCCGCAATAAGGGGTCCTCTCGTTTCCACGTTCCCCACAATCTGCAGGTCGCCGGTCACGTACAGCAGCCCCCTGAAATTCACGTTGCCGCTGATTATTAAATTTCCGTAAATAATTAAAAATGTGGAATCCGCCCAGGCAACATCGGTTGATATGTTTGCCGATATGTTAATGTTCGCAGGGGAGCCGTCTGGATTCTTATCAATGAATATCACGCCGTTCAGCGAGGAAAACACCGGCGAACCGCCCTGGAAATAATTTCCGCCCGCGCCTGAATTCCCGTTCATCTTGTTCGCGACCGCCTTGTTTATGTAATAGCCGGGGTCAGTCAGTTCCGGCAAGGGCACGTTAGTATGCGCCTGGGGTGTTTCAACGGACGCGGAACCGCTGATGTATATAGTGTCGGATGCCACCGCGTTTCCCTCCACGTCGGCATTCCCCTCGATGCCTATGTACGAGCCGGAGAACAGGGTACTGGTGAATACGGCGTCAAAGTTCGTGATCTCGGAATAAATTTTCCTCTGCACGCCCTGGAACGTTCCCAGCGACTCAACCTTCACGGAATTCTTAGACGCGCCGTAGGTTCTTACCCTGTAACCGGATTCATTGAACAGGGGATCTGCCCCGTCGTTTGACCAGTCCGCGTCTGGGTCCTGCCTCAGGTAATATACCGCCCTCTCCATTCCGCCGTCAGCGGCGTAGAACGCTATGGCCGAATAGGATATACGCCTGCTTGTTCTCGTATTGAAAACCACGAGGCCCATAAAAACGGCGCTGAATAGGCATACCGCGGCCACCACGAATATCGTCACCTCAAAAACAAACCCCTTCTGGTTAAGCATTTTTTAATTCCTCAGAGAAATCATTGTCCTTACCGCGGAAGTATTTTCGTTCTTATCGTCTGTTACCTTCAGGCTTATCCTTATTGACTTTACATCAGCCGGGACAGTTGTGGTATTGCCGTCCCGGTCAAAGCCCGCAAAGGCCACGTCGTCATGCGTCTGGAATATGCGCGCTATCATCCTGTCCGGCACCCCGGTTTCTTTGCGGGCAAGATTTTTGCTTTCGGCGTCATACAGGTATGAAACTTCTTTATCGTTCAAGGCAAGGAATTTTATTTTTAAGTAAAGCGGATATGTCCCGGTCTCTGTTATCCGGGTTATTTTCTTCGCCTGCCGGATCTCCCGCGCGAGCCTTTCGGACTGCAGCATTGAGTTCTGTTCCACCCCCGCCCGCCTTGAACCCTGCACATATGAGCCCAGGCTGCTGATCAGGATGAGCAGCGCGATGCCGATCATTGCGACCGAAACAGAAGAGGCGATCAGGAGCTCCGCGAGAGTAAAACCCCCCGCGGCCCGGTTATCTTTTTGTAAGAATGGTGGACAGCTGGATCTCATGCGTTTCACCTTTTGACGCCCATTTCAGGGTCACGGAAATTTTTTTATAATCATCCATATCGCCGTCGGAGTCAGCCCCGCCTGTGCCGTCCCTGGCGTCGTCAACCGCCTGCACGGTCACGGTGCGGCTTACCGCAAGGTCCCATCCGGCCGCGGTGTCAGAAAGAGCGCTGTTTTTATAGGGCGGAGCCGAGGAGGGGATGCCTGCTGTGATGCTTGAATAGGCAACGCCTCTTATCTCCTCGATCTTTTCCTGGCCCAGGTTTACGGCCTGGGTCTGCTCCTTTGTTCTTGCTATGGACCGCATACCCCTTGGAAAAAGGTAGAGGACGCCCGCTATGGCGATCAGAAAAATGACCGCCGATATTACCACCTCAATAAGGGTAAATCCCCTTTCGTTTCTCATATCAAACCTTATTATATCAGAAATTACAATAATTGTCAATGAACGCTTGACTTTTTCATATAACATAGTATAATAAATAAAATATGATAACATCATTCATAGAGTGGGGTATCGGGAACCTGCCTTTGCCTGAAAAGATAAAGGTGGTCAAAGAGGCGGGTTTTGAAGCTGTAAGCCTGCATCCTTTCTTCTCGGACAGGGAAGAGGAGGAAGGCGCTGTCAAAGCGGTCATAGAGACCGGTTTGAACGTCACTTTCCACACTGCAAACGAAGCAAGCGAAGTCATTACGGAAAAGATCGGCGGTTACATAAAAACGGTGAAGGCGTTCCACGAAAACACTGGCAAGGTCCTTTGTTTCTCAATAGACCAGTACCATTCGGTTGAAGGCGGCCAAAAAAAACTGAACACCGGCGTGATGAAGCGCGTTATCCTGGACCTTGTCGGGGAAATAGCGCCGCTGGGCATAAAGGCGGCAGTCGAGAACGGGACCTGCCTTACAACGCGTGAGGATTTCAAGGCGCTTGCCGACCATGTCGGCGGCAATGGTTTCGGGATGCTCCTGGACCTGGGGCACATGAACCTGAAATGGCTGAGAGGGGAGATGTCCGTTGAGGACTTCATATATTCCATGCCGCTTGAAATATTTGAACTGCACGTGCACGACAACGACGGGGAAAATGACCAGCACCAGCTGCTGGGTAAAGGGAACCTGGACCTGACGGCAGCTGTTGCGGCTTTGAGGCGGCGCAAGTTTGACGGAGTCGCGACTTTCGAGATGGGCTGCACGCAGAACGCGGGATCCGAATGGGTCGAGTCGATAAAACAGAGCCGTCAGCAGTTTTTGGATTGCTGGGGATGTGTTTAAAATGCGTGTCAGAGTATTAGCGTATCAGCGTGTCAGAGCAACTGCAAGGATTTCGATTTAAAGCTTTAACTTTGACACGTTGACACGTTGACACGTTGACACTGAATCGGAGGCCAAATGGCGAGGATCGTTTTCATCGGTGCGGGCAGTCTGGGTTTTACGAGGGGGCTGGTAAGGGACGTTCTTACGTATCCATTGCTGAAGGATTCAACGCTTGTGCTCATGGACGTTAACAGGGAGCGGCTTGAGTTCGCCAGGAAAGCGGTGCAGATCATCGTTGACAGGGGCAAGTACCCGGCAAAGGTGATAGCGACCCTGAACAGGAGGGAAGCGCTGAAAGGCGCTGACGCGGTTATGTGCACGATCCTTGCCGCGCCTGTGCAGGTGTGGAGGCATGACATCGAGATCCCCAAGAAATACGGTGTTGACACCAATATCGGGGATACCCGCAGCATATCGGGTGTTTTCAGGGCGCTGCGCACGATCCCCGTGATGGTCAGCATCTGCAAGGATATGGAAGAGCTGTGCCCCAACGCGATCTTCCTTAACTATACCAATCCTATGGCAATGCTGTGCAGGGCGATGCAGAGAAGATCTTTTATAAAGCTCTCCGGGCTCTGCCACAGCGTTCAGGGAACAGCGTGGCAGATAGCCAGCTGGGCAAAGGTCCCGATGGACAAGGTCACCTACGTGTGCGCGGGCATCAACCACCAGTCGTGGTTCATCAAGTATGAGTGCGACCACAAGGATGTTTACCCGAAGCTGCGGAAGGCCGTGCTCACGAATAAGAAGATCTACAACGAGGAGCTTGTGCGCAACGAAATGTTCCTTGCCCTGGGTTACTACGTCACCGAATCCAGCGGCCACAATTCCGAATATAACTGGTGGTTCAGGAAGCGCCCGGACCTGATAAAGAAATACTGCACGCCGATCAAGGGCTCTGGCTGGAACGCCGGGGAATACGCCTACATAGTCAAGCATTACCTGCACGCCGACAAACACTGGAAGGAAGACGTCAGGAAATGGTTCAGGGAAGGAGCTCCGTTCTCTCTTGACAGGGGAGCTGAATACGCGTCCGCGATAGTCAATTCCTATATGGGAGGAGAGATGTACGAATTCAACGGCAACGTGCCCAATAAGGGATTAATACCGAATCTCCCGCAGGACGCGTGCGTTGAAGTGCCTGTTGTCGCGAACAGGAAGGGGTTCAACGCGGCTTACGTCGGCCCGCTTCCGCCCCAGTGCGCGGCGCTGAACAATGTGAGCATAGCCGTGGAGGAGATGGCTGTGGAGGCGGCGCTGACCGGGGACCCGACCCTTGTTTACAGGGCGATCTGCTATGACCCGCTTTCAGCCGCGGTCCTTTCATTGCGCGAGATCAAGAAGATGACGCAGGAGCTGCTTTATAAGAACGAGGATTACCTCCCGCAGTTCAGGACAGTTAAAATCCTGTAAAACAGTTTACATAGTTTACATAGTTTATAAAGTTTACAAAGTCATAAGTTTTAAAACTCTGTAAACTCTGTAAACTATTGTATCCGGCTTTTACTCTGTAACCTCTGTAACCTGTGTAAACTCTGTAAACTTATTTTGAATGGAGTTTTTATGGTGCGCGTAATTTTTTCCCTGGATACCGAAGACTACATCACCCCGCAGCACGACGATGCCGTGGAGTTCTGGGCGAAGCTCTTTGCCGAAAGAAAGATCAGGGGATGCTTCAATGTTGTCGCCGAATACGCCAGGGCACTTAAGGCAAGGAAGCGCGGGGACATCATTAATCTTGTGAGCGGGAACGAGGCAGACTACCATTCCAACGTCCATTCCGTGCATCCCACGTTCCCGGAATACCTTGACACGATGGACTGGGACGACGGGATAAACGAGGTTATAAGGAAGGAAGCGGAAGGGATAAAAGATGTTGAGGACATATTCGGCCAGCACCCGTCTTCGTACATGCAGCCCGGCGGTTCGTTCGCCCCCCAGGTCCTTTACGCGATGTGCCAGATGGGGATCCCGGTTATGACCTGGACTTTCCTTTCTTCTCTGTCAAAACTGAAGCCGCTTTGGTACTGCTCCGCGCTTGAAGGGATCCTCTGGAACCTTGGGTTCGATGATTACTTTGAAACAGGCGATTTTGAAAAAATGAAGGCCGGCTTTGAGCGCATTTATGAAAAAGAAAAGAACCTTCCTGACGGTTTGATAGTCCTGGGAACCCATCCCTGCAAGCTCGTGGCGGCGGAATTCTGGGACGGCGTGAATTTCAACGGAAGGAATACCGCTCCGTGGGCGTGGAAACCCGCGGCCCTGCGCCCGCAGGCGGCGTTTGAAAGCCTGAAAAAAGGTATAACGGATTTTACTGACTGGGTGCTCGCGAAGCCGGGCGTGGAAGTGATCACGTACGGGGAGCTTTACAGGCAGTATAAACTTCCCGCGAAAGAAAAGGTCGCGTTGAAGGAACTGAGGTCCCTTGCCGAGAGCACGGTGAAAGAGTTGGGTTATACGAAACCGGGCAAAGGATATTTTTCCCCTGCCGAGATCTTTTCCCTTTTTTCATCCGCGCTTGAGATTCTGCTTAAAAAACGTTCCCTGCCTGCCTGCATCCCTTTGCAAAAAACAGCAGGGCCTGTTTCGGATTTCCCGGATTTCAAAGGAAAGATAGAACTTAAAAAAACCGAGTTCCTCAGGAAATGCGCTGAAGTAAATCAGTACGTAAAGGGATTCAAGCGCGTGCCGTCTGAAATAAAGATCGGCAGCGCGCGCGTAGGCCCGGGCAGCTTCATAAGGTCGATGGCGGCAGCAATGCTGAAACCCGCGGCGAAGACTGTTAAGATCGAAAGCGCGGATAACTATCCCCAGGCGGTTAAATCAGGGGACTTTGAAAACCTGAAATACAAGGACCAGTGGCTGTTCGTGCAGGGCTTTGAGGGAAAGAATATCATAAGGTGGGCGAAGCTGCAGTCCTGGACCATCAAGCCCGCCCGCTTAAATAAAGAGTCAGAGAGTCCCGCCCAGTAAGATTTCCTCCTTAAAAATTGGCGGACAAGGGCGGGCAGGCGCCGAGTCAAAGAGTCATAGTAAAATCTGAAATTAGCCACTGAGTTCACTGAATTCACTGAAAGGTCATTGCGAGTAAAAACGAAGCAATCTATCTCAGTACCTTCCCGCCCCGATGGCCATCGGGGCGAGGTCTCGCCCGCTGTAAAGACGGGCGGACAGTGGCAAAAATGTATTTCTCTGTGCCTCCGTGCCTCTGTGGTTAATTTTGAAATCACCGTAATCATCATTAAATAAAAGGAGAAACATGAAAAACTCTGTTTTGCTGTTATTTGTTCTCGGTTTTTGCGTTGCTTCCTGTTGCCAGGTTCGCGCGGCGGGAAAGGAACTGTGGGGCTGGTGGAATTTTGACGAGGGCAGCGGGGATACCGTAAAAGATATTTCCGGTAAAGGAAATGACGGGACAATACATGATGCCAGATGGATAACCGGGGTCAGCAATTCCGCGCTTTCTTTCAGAGGAGAGAACGATTACGTTGAGGTCCCGCATTCCGACAGCATTGACATCGGCGGTGAGAACGACGACTATTCCATCGAGTTCTGGTTTAAAAGTTCGAAGAGGCCCGCGCCGGACGCGCACTTCCTCGGGAAAGTAGGCAACACGTATCCTTTTACCTTTGACCAGCTTGCCGGGGGAGAGATCCATTTCAGGAACTGGGACGGCTCCTCGATGGCAGGGATAGTGTCAGCGAACCTTACTGACGGAAAATGGCACCACATCCTGGGCGTGAGGGACGGCGATAACAGGAAACTGTATTTGTATGTGGACGGCATCCAGGCAGGCGAGGCTTCGGACAGCACGAAAGGTGACCTTAATAACAACAGCCCTATAAAGATAGGCAGGAGCTGGGGGGATGATTTCAACGGCGACCTTGACGAAGTGAAGATCTACGCTTACGCGGTGTCCGCAAAGAAAGAAGGGAAAGAGATAAAGGTCGCGCCCATCCAGTACCCGGGCCTGAGCATGGAGGTCGTGCCGTATCCCCTTGTCAAAAAGACCGCGGTTGTGAAGCTCGGAGCGTCAAAAAAGGAGTTTGGCTCTTTAAAGCCTACGGACCTGAAAGCGAAAGTGGAGCTCGTTTCTCCTGAAGGGAAGATCTTGAAGACCGGGCAGATAAAGGAGTTTGACGCGAAATACAGGGTTGAAACAGAACTCGGTATAGCGGACCTTCCGGCAGGCGAATACGAAATAAAGGCATCGCTTATTGATAAAAAAGACAAGGTTCTTACCGAGGCAAGCAGCAAACTCGGTATTGCCGTTTATCCCTGGATCGGTTCAAAAGCCGGAATAACCGATGAAGTGTTTGCTCCCTGGACCCCGATGGAAATTGACGGCCAGAAAGTCAAATGCTGGGGCAGAACATATGATTTCTCAGGCTCGTTCCTGCCTTCTGCTGTTATTAATCAGGGCAGCTCTATACTCTCCGGACCCATAACTCTGGAAACTGTCATAGACAAAAAGCCGGTCGCGCTTTCAGGCCAGAGCCTGGCCGTGGTAACAAAAAGCCCTTCAAAGGTAATAATGAAAGCGTCAGGCAAATACGGCGCTCTGGACGTTTCAGCTGACGTTCTCATAGAATACGACGGAATGATAAGGATAGACCTTACTTTGAGCCCGAAAGAAAAACTATCCATTGACAAGCTTGCTCTTTTGGTCCCTATCAAAAAAGAATTCGCCGCGCTTTTCAATTACTGGCCCGCGTTTAACGGCCAGCCCAAGAATACCGGGGAATTAAAGAACAACATGGCGATGCAGTTCGCCCCGTTCTTCTGGCTGGGGAACGAGGACCTCGGTTTCGGCTGGTTCGCGGAATCCGACAAGGGATGGAATAACAGGAACGAGAACAGCGTGATAAGAGCTGAGATGGGCGAGGATATGGTTACAATGCGCATCTCCATTATTTCCACCCCGCTGCAGGCGGATTCGCCCCTGACCTATACTTTCGGGTTCCAGGGAACTCCGGTAAAGAAATATCCTGAAGGATGGCGCTACTGGCGCATCGCGCACGGCGCCAATTACGGCATCGAAAAGCCGCCTGCCGCGACACCTAACAATACCGCCCCGCTGTCACAGCTCGCGAAGCTTAAAAAGGACGGGGTGAATACCATAGTTTTCCACGAGCACTGGACGGATATCCAGAATTATCCCGGTGAAATGCACGCCGAAGAGCTGAAAAGCCTTGTTTCCGAATGTCACCGCCTCGGAATGAAGCTCCTGGTCTATTTCGGGTATGAATTATCCAACATCGCCCCGGAATGGAACCTTTGCAGGGATGAAGTCCTGTGCAAGGACGCGGGAGGCGGGAAAAAGGGCGGGTACACGCGCAAGCCCACCCAGGTAGATTACATCGTTTGCTATAACAGCATCTGGCAGGATTTCATAGTCCAGGGAGTGCAGGACATAATCGACAAATACCACATAGACGGCGTTTATCTTGACGGCACAGTTGAGCCATGGGATTGCGCGAACGCCGCGCACGGGTGCGGGTACGTAAAGGACGGAAAGGTCAAAACCACCTACCCGATATTCGCGGTGCGCAGCATAATGAAAAGGCTGAACGCCGTCTGCACGAAGAACGGCGGGTTCGTGGACGCGCACAACTCAACCTGCGTCATAGCTCCAACGATATCCTTCGCTACTTCTTTGTGGGACGGCGAATGGATGCAGGCAAGGCTCGCGCAGTGCAAAACCAAGAGTGAGATCCTTGAGGTCTTCCCCCTGGGCGCTTTCAGGGCTGAGTTTATGGGAACGAACTGGGGGATCCCGACACAGTTCCTGGTCTATCCAGGCGGGAAATGGAGCCTTGAAGCAGCGCTTTCGATAACCCTGCTCCACGACATTGCCTGCCGCCCGTCCCCGACCTCTGTGGTGACCAAGGTCTGGAAAGCCCAGGAAAATTTCGGCGTGGGCGAGAAAGACTGCGCGTGGCTTCCATACTGGAAAAACGAAGGTTATATAACCTGCCCCGAAGGGGTCAAGGCGAGCATATACAGCAGGAATGAAAAGGGAGCTTTGATCGTTGTCTCGAACCTGACCGACAGCACCATGGATGCAGTTATAAAACTGGATCCCCTTAAACTGAAATTGAAAAAAGGTTTTGAGGTTTCAAACGCGCTGACAGGCGATGCAATTCCCCTGGCCGGGCAGGAATTCACAATTAACCTCAGGGCTTTCGCCTGGAAGCTCCTTCTGGTTAAATAAATTAAGGTGAGGGGATGATAGCCGCAGGCTTCAGCCTGCGTTTTGTAGCGGTGCGACGTTTCGTCGCACATTATATCCTATTTTTCGTAGGGCAAGCCTTTAGGCTTGCGTATTTCTGTAGCGGCAGAGCTTGTTGAAAATCCGCCAATTTTTATGGAGGGCTCTGCTATTTATGTGTCGCGTAGGGGCAAGCTTGCTTGCCCCTGAGGTAGCCGCAACCTTTTCGAAGACCCGCCAATCTTTAAGGAGGGAGGTTGCGTTGAAATAAATGAACCCGTCCCCATTATTTCCCCTTCCAGGCCAATTTAAGGAGGGAGGTTTGCGTTTGTAGGGGCGTGATTCATCACGCCCGCTCTCCCTTTTATAAAGGGAGACACAGAGGGATTCTTATAGCGGTCTTTGAGCGGTCATACAGTTAATAAAAGTGTCACCTAAAGTGGTATTATAAAGGACACCACTTTTGGGCAAAAGTGGTATCCTATAAGCTTTGTAGGGGTTCAATTCCCCTGTCCGCCAGTCAGTTTGGAGGATCACGCCCGAATATGGTTGCTTTTCGCGTAGGGGCAAGCTTGCTTGCCCCTGAGGTAGCCGCAACCTTTTCGAAGACCCGCCAATCTTTAAGGAGGGAGGTTGCGTGTATTTGCAGGGTCCGTTCCCCGAACGCACCTAATGTAGCCGCGAAGGTTTCGCCCGTCTTACGGGCGGGCCAAGACCAGGCACCCAAGCTTTTATACAGAAGGAGATAAATCGTGAAAAAAGAGATCATTATCCAGTTAAATAAAATATTCGAGGAGTCAGCGTATACCCAGAAAAGTGTTGAATATTGGATGGCGAGGGATCTGCAAAAATTATTGGATTATACGGACTGGCGTAATTTCTTGCTGGTTGTTGAAAAGGCTAAGACCGCGTGTTTTAATTCCAGGCAGAGCATCGCGGACCATTTCGTTGATGTCAACAAAATGGTCAAGCTTGGTTCGGGCAGTGAACGTCAGGTCGACGACATTATGCTTACCCGCTACGCTTGTTATCTTATTGCTCAAAATGGCGATTCCGGCAAGGAACAGATCGCTTTCGCTCAAAGCTATTTCGCTATTCAGACCCGCAGGCAGGAATTACTGGAAGAGCGTATTGCGTTAGCAGAGCGGATACGCGCGCGCGAAAGGCTGGCTGATACTGAATCAAAGCTTTCAGGTATTGTTTATGAGCGAGGCGTTGACGGAGAAGGTTTCGCGCGGTTGCGCAGCAAGGGTGACCATGCGCTTTTTGGCGGATATACTACGCTGGAAATGAAAAAGAAACTTGGCATACCGGATAAGCGGCCATTAGCTGATTTTTTACCGACCATAACCATTAAAGCCAAAGATTTTGCCGCGGAAATTACCAGTTTTAATACAAAAAAGAATGATCTGCGCGGCGAGCAGGCTATTACAGGCGAGCACGTAAAGAATAATAAGGATGTCCGGGATCTGCTTGGGAAAAACGGCATAAAACCCGAGGCATTGCCTCCGGAGGAGGACATTAAAAAATTGCAGCGCCGGTTTAAAACCGAAGACAAAAAAATTGCCGGGAATGTAAAGATGATAAAGAACAATAATAAGGATG
>MNUP01000115.1:8096-11028 GCA_001871075.1 Candidatus Desantisbacteria bacterium CG1_02_49_89 | reverse complement strand
CATTTCGACCGTGATTTCAAAAGCAGGGTCAAGCGAATCGTTGTCCAACACCTGCATATAGCCGCCTGAACCGTCAAATGACTTGCCTGCTCCCCTGTAACCGAATGTTTCGCTTGTGTTTCCCTGGATGGCGGCATTGTTCAGATAGGGGTTCTGCGCGGAGAACAGGTTAAAGGATGTCCCGCCCTCACTGTCTTCAAAGTTCCAGGCTCCCACGGCGATGTCCCTGAAAACCACGTTGGTTATGGTAACCCCGGGGCTTCCTGAGACCGTTGCAGTGATAGTGTCCTTTCCGGGCTTGGTGGATACCACATAGCCCTCGCACATCCCGTTTGAATCAGTTGCAGAACCGGGCTGGGTTATGGTGTCGTTCCCCGCACCCCCGCTGGATACGATTACGACTGTCCTTCCTGAGACAGGGTTCCTGTAAGTATCCGCGACAATTACAGTGACCGTGCATTTTACAGTTCCGTTAGCAGGGACAGATGCAGGAAGGATTATGTAAGAAGAAGTGGAGGAGAATGCTCCTGCCGCGATCGTGAATGTGCAGGGGGTAAAACCGTCAACAGGCTGAAGATTATTGTTGTATGTGGTCACATACAGATTATGGATGCCTTTTTTAATGGGGTTTCCTATGTTTGAAAGCGTTATGGTGCAGTTTGTCCCGCTGCTGACTGTATTGGGGGTTGTTGCGATGAAAGTGATTGTTTCACCCAGCGCTGATACTGTCCCGCTTGTTATGGAGCCTATCTGTACAGAAACAAGGGATACGCCTGAAAGAGCGGAACACTCAGGATAATGCATTGTGACCCTTGAAATGGTATCAGCCCTGGTGGTGGTAAAAGTAATCGTGTCATAAACAGGAGAATAACCTGCGGTATTGCTTGAAAGCCGAATGCCCGCCTTTGCCATAGGGGAATACCAGGGTCCGTCTCCGGTGCTGAAGGTCCATTGCTTAACCGATTGTCCGATATCTGCAGGAATCATATCTATGTGCGCCGTGTCTCCGACAAAGACTTCTCTTACGGCATCAGCCATATCAAAACCCCACAGGTTGTTGGGTTCACATGCCTCACCTTCTCCGAATTCATTCCAGCATTCTACCATGACAATTTTTTTACCGCTTATTGGATAACTATCGGCAAAAGTCCTTGCATTGAGAAGCATAGATTTGAAATCTGCCTTGTTCCTGTTTGTCCTCACAAGGGCATTTGCACCTGCCCACGGACGGTCATCCCATCCCGGTTCAGTAAACGCTATAAAAGGCAAAATTCCGGTTAACTGCATTTCTTCCCAGGCATATTTAAACGCTGGTACAGCCTTATAATATGGGCTGCTCCTTTGTGCTTTTTCATTATCACTCATGCCTGCCTGGGAATAGTTATATCCGGTTGCTGCATCGTAACCACAATCTTTGAATGTCTGGGCAACATATGAACCGCCCAAACCAAGGCCAATTATATATAAACCTGCATAGCCTGCATTAACACACATCTGCCGCATTTCTGTAAATACGTTTAAAACGGCAGTTGTGCTGCCCAGGTCGTCCTTCATCTGCAAAGGGCTGAAAATTATCACAACCGGCTTATTGCTAATCTTGTAATATTCTGGCTGATTAAAATAGTGGTCAATCCAGTACTGGGTGACTTCAAGCATAAGGTCACGCGTATGTCCTTCAAAATGGTCGCACCAGGTAACACAAAAATTGATATAAGAACGGTATTTTGAACCAAGATACGCATTAATGGCGTGTTCAAGAAAATGCATATCATATTGATGATACCAATCATAAGCTATAAATTTTACGCCATGGTCAACCATCCATTTTATATGCCAGTCTGCAATGGTCGTTTCACCCTCGTCATACCAACCCAGGTAAGGCTTTCTTTCAGAAAACTCAGGTCTTATCCTATCCCACCCAAGACTACCCATACTAACGTCCTTTGCTGATTCCTTCCATCCAGGGAAATAATACATTCCCACATCATATGGCGTTGTCACTGTGTTGGGAACCGGCGGATAATCGGTATCAGACGCCAGTCTTGCAACAATTGTAATGGTGCAGCTTGCGGTTTCAGCCGCGAAGTTCTTTCCGCTGACTGTTACAAACGCGGCGCTGGACATTACAGTATAACTGACAACAGTGCAGGAAAACGTAGTGCTGTCATAAAGAGCTGTCAGTCCGAACGTATTTCCTCCGTTTGCAACCTGGACTCCCGCAGGCAGATAAAGGTCTGCGCGCACGAATTCTGCAGGCTCTCCTCCAAAATTCTTAAGGTCCAGCGTAATCGGAATACTTTCTCCAATACGCCCCTCTCTTTTAACGCCAAAATAAGTAATCTTTACCTCTGCTCCATTCTGAGGTAAATTTGATATTCTTATCCAGTCAATCTGAATATTAGCGCCTAATGCATCGCTTGGCAATAGAACAATGCCCTTGATAATGTCATCCCATGTATTTCCCCACATGCTGTAACCAGTACCGGGATGTAAATCAATATTGTACACGTGATACTCGTTATCAAGTTCTAATGCAAAGCTTCTCTCGCCCAGGGGTCCCGGAGTGTTTTTTCTCACCCACTGCAGTTTTCCGGTTGTGCCTTTATCCACCTTCATCCTGAAACTCACATAATAATTTTCTGAAGCAGTTACATTTATCCAGGGAGAAAGCATCATCGCCGGGGTATTTGTTGTAGTAAGGTTGAGACTTCCTCCCGAAACACCTGTTATGCTCGCGCCGTTATAGCCTTCCCATCCTTCTGTGTTTCCTGCGGTATTGAATTCCCAGATTGGCGAGACATATTTATTGTCCTGGAAAATACTTATTTCTTCCCTTGAAAACGCAGGCGGGTCTATTGCATTTTTTACCGGTCCTATTCCTATCCAGTCAAGATAAAGGTCTGTGGAACCACCGTTTGGGAGCATAATTACA
>MNUP01000115.1:0-8090 GCA_001871075.1 Candidatus Desantisbacteria bacterium CG1_02_49_89 | reverse complement strand
CAAGTTTATGAAAACCGACTGACAGGCTGAAAGTATTGGTTGTGTAAACCGTCACAGTAGCTGTGTTAACTGCGAAGTACTGTGTATTTGCATCGTCTATTGAAACAGCCATATTTGCCGTGTTATACATAGCGACAGCATTTACTGAAACTTTGAACCACTGAGTCTCAAATCCGGTCCAGACCTGAGGAACCCTGCAGTATACAATAAGCCTTTCACTGTCGCCATAAAAACACCAGAAGGTGCCCCAAATAACTGAGCTTACGCCTCCGGTTCTGGACGGATTGCTTGCATATCCTCCGCCCAGATGCCTGATATCAGTAGATTCTGCCTGAATCGCTATCGGGATTTCTTTAACAGGCAGGAATGTCAGTGTTGGAATCCTGTAAAAACGCATTGCATCAAAATATACGGTTCCGGCAGGAGTGCCGTCAGTCACGCACCTGACTCTCCCTGAGAAATTTGCATAACTGTTCCAGTCCCCTTCAGTATAACGCCAGGTGTTATCCTTCACCACGCCCAACATGAGGTCATAACTTAGATCATTGACATCAAAATAGGCATTGCCTGCGGTCTGCGCGTCCCGTATCCAGCCTTTCAGCCTGTAGTATGAGTGGGGTTCAAGAGCAAAAAGATTGGTCGGATAACTGGATGTGCCTCCTGCGCCTGCAAATATAGACCTCAGGGAATAATTTCCGGACTTGAAAGCGGCGACGTTTCGCCCGTGGTTTGTTCCCAGGGTCCAGCCGGTAACACTTGTGATACCGCCTGTTTCAAAAGAACAGTTTGTAACTAAGTTCTCGGTTATAGTCGCGGTATCGCATATCCCGTAAATATTGACTTCGCCTGGAAAGGCTGAACTGATCCGGCCGGTGCATTGGCCATTGGCATTTGTAATGGCATTTATCATTACAACGGTATCGCTTGCAGGACCGCGGCTGCTGTACAGAGTTACCTGTCTGCCGGATAAAGGGCTGTATTGGGTGGCGGCTTTGATGTAAACTGAGATAGTCCGCGTGGATATGCCGTCAGCCGGCATGCACGACTCAGCGATTGTAAAATAGGAATCAGTCTCGGATACAGTCTGCGCAAGGCCATGCAACGGAGAAAAAATGCAGGCCATAGTAAACCCCAGAAATAGCGGAAAAAATATCTTTTTAATTTTTCACCTCTTCAGCGCCTTCGGCTGAATAAAAAAACCCGCTCAGATATTCGTTAGAGCGGGTTTATGTTTTCAATTTGACCGGGAAACTGTTCTTGTCTCCTTAACTACCCGCACCCATTCTATCTCCTTTCTATAGTATATTAAATTCTTAAAAATACTCGGCTTATTTTACGATTTAGGATTATTTTACGAAAAATCTAATTGTTTTCTATAATCCCGCGGTGACAGTCCCGTGTGCTTTTTGAAGACTCTTTCAAAATGGGTCAGGTCATTAAAACCCATTTCAAAACATAGCGAGGTAATATTGCAGGAAGAAGCTCTTATCATGTGGCAGGCTTCTCTTATCCTCATTTCGTTGCGGTATTCAATTACAGTTTTTTTCATAAGCTTCCTGAAGACTTCACAAAAATAGTTCGGGCTCAAACGCGCCCTTTGTGCTATATCATTCAGCCTGAAAGGTTCTTTGTAATTTGACTCAATGTACCTGATGGCAGACCGGATAGCCTGTTTCTTTAAATCGCTCAGGCTTCCAAGACTCTCTTCCCTTTCTTGTTGTTCAAATATTCTATTTATAGTTACCAGCAGCTCAACAAGATGAGCCACTATTATCTGCCTATAGCCCCACCGCTTATGGACGAATTCATTCAGCATTATGTCTAACAGTTCCTGGATCTTGATATTTTCAATACCTTCAAGATGCAGGCTGTGTCTAAGGGGATTATAAAAAGGCTTGAGGCATTCAGAATCATTGAAAACCGAGGGCATTATAAACAGGTTTATTATTTCAATTCCGTAACCGGTGCTCACTTCATACCCGTGCGATTCCTCCGGATTAAGCAGAAACATGCTGCCTTTGGAAATCGGGGACCTTTTTCCATTCACTATATGCATAGCCCTGCCTTTGAGAACATACGCGGCTTCAAAAAACTCATGTGTATGAACAGGATGGCCCTCGGGATGATGGACCCTGACAATATTGAATGGTAACTCAGGAGAGTACAACCACTTTTTTGCGGAATAATGAGAGAAGTACAACATAGTTCACCTCATATGCCAGGCGCATTTATTTCCAGGCCTGCAGGCGGCGGAAAGCGCCGAGTTTCTCGCGGTCATCAAGCTTCGCCTTGTCAAGCGCGGAGCGCAGTATCTGTATCGAGCGGTCGTAAACCTTCCTGTCAACCGGGAAAGGGAACCCGTCCTTGCCGCCGTGCGCGAAAGAGAACCGCGCCGGGTCCTTGCGGCTTGCGGCAGAGCCGTAAACAAGCTCTGATATCAAAGCAAGCGCCCTTACTGTCTTGGGCCCTACTCCTTCTATGCTTAACAGCGCCTCGAAATTCTGGGGCTGGCGCTCGTAGGTCTTTATGAAAGTTTTGTAAAGCCGGTCCGGATTAATATCTTCCTTTAATACCGGATGGCGCTGGGGCATCGCAAGGCTCTGGATCTTTTTCAGTTCTTCCAGGACCGCGTCAGGATTCCTGCGCGCCTGCTCAGCGCTGGTGTCCCGGGCTTGAGCGCTTTCAGAAGCGGTCAGGTCCAGCACTTCAGTTTTCGTGTCGCAGCATATCGCTGAGTGCGGCTCGTTCACGAAATCCTTCACTGCCTCGCCCAGCCAGTGGTACCTGCGGGCTTTGTGGACCGTGTCGTTCATCCCCTGCTGGACAACGGTCCATCTTCCGTCTTTCGTGAATATAAAACAGTGGTGGTACAGCTGGAACCCGTCCTGCAAAGCGGTATTGTCAACTTTCGCTGACATTTTGCTGGCGTAAATAAGCTTTGAAGCGTCAATAGAAAGGTACCTGCCGGCAGCGTCTATCTCTGCAGGCGTTTTGCGGGATGTCCCGCCTTTTCCGCCTGCCACAAAGATCCCCATGTCCTTTCCCGCGTCCTTCAGCCCTTCTTTCAGCGCGCCGCAGACCGTTGTCGTGACCCCGCTTGAATGCCAGTCAAAACCCAGCACGCAGCCCAGCGCCTGGAAGAAGAACGGGTCTGAAAGCCGCGCGAGCAGCTCTGCCGGCCCGAACTCGTAAACGATTATTTCGCTGAGCACCCTTGCCAGCTTTTCCATCCTCTGGAAAAGCCACCTGGGGCATTTGCCCCCGTGCAAAGGCAGGTCAGCGTATCCTGTGCGTTCCATATTGAATTACCAGATATAATAACCGGAAAGATCTAAAACAGAACCCGCTTCAACCTTAAAAACTTTTTTCAGGTTCACGGGAGGCAGGTCTTCGGAAAAAACAACCCTTGAAAGCTCCATAGGCTTATCGGAAAATATTTTAATGATCGTGAGAGTCAGGCGCCTTCGGGAAGGAACAAAATCCAGCCAGACCCAGAAATTGGAGAAGAAGACAGGCATATGCAGCTCCCCGGACCCGGAAAACAGCTGCGGGCGCACGCAGAGCATGCCCGCGTTTATGTCCAGGGTAGTGCCGCTCAGGGCGTTAAGCACGTGCCAGGTCGTGGGGCAGGTCATATATGAGATCAACCCTCCCTGTTCGCCCCGCAGGCTGTATGCCAGGGACTGGCACCAGGGATTTTTGGTCTTGACCCAGGAGACGTAGAACACCCTGCGGATCACTTCCAGGCCCTTGTCAACGAAACCCTCGTATATCGCTTCCATTCCGAGGTACGGCTCGTGCTGGAGCATATAGCACGCTTCAACCGCGGGCTTTCCGTTCGGTTTTACTTCCATAGGCGGAACAGGAAAGAAAGAATCCAGGTGGGTGGCAAGCAGGTATTTCACTGCGGGGTTTGTGTATTCTTCGGGGATCGTCCTGCCTGTCCCGCACAGGCGCGAGAGCCAGTCGCCCGCGAACTGGGCTATGAACGAATTCACGTTTTTCTCTCCTGTCGCGTGGCTGCACCATTTTATGAAATACGCCCCGTTCCACATATTATCGATCACGCTTTTCCGCGCGTTTTCAAAATCCTTCGCGTAGGCTTCTGCTGATTCCGCGTCCCCCATCGCTTCTGCCGCTGCTTTCGCTGCGTTCAGGGCGCCCAGATAGCAGGACGCCGAATAAATGAACGCGCCCCTTGGCAGGTTTTCGTAATCGTAAGTTGACCCGCCTTCAGGGATGAAATCGCTGTCCTGGTCCGCGCTTTTCAAGAAAGCAGCCGCCTTTTTCAGGCGGGGGTACATTCTTTTAAGGAAATCCGCATCTCCTGTCCAGCGGTAAAGCTTTAATACCTGCATTATCCAGGAGCAGGAAAGGTCAGGCCATCCCGTGGTGCCGTACCCGACTTCTCCGCTGCCCACGACTTCGTGGACATTGCCGCAGAAATGCGTGATCTGCCCGTCATCAGGCTGGCACTTTGCGAAGAGTTCCAGCTCGCTCTTATCAAGCTCAGGGAATATCTGGGTGTAAAATGCGTGCGCCGCCATCCTCTGGTCCATCGTGCCCAGCGCTCCTCCCATATCAATGGGGCTTTCCAGCACCGAGAACCTGCCGTCTTTTGTAAGGACGGTATTGGCGTACATCGGGAACGCGCAGTTTATGAGCTTGAGCCTGAGCCAGAAAGGAAGGGTGGACCTGAAAACCAGGTCCTGCCATTCTTTCGTCTGCGCGAGCAGGCGGTCCTTATTTTCAAGCGCGTATCCGGCGATGGAAGGCGCGCCGCTGAAATAATTCGCGTAATAATGGCTGTTGTCAGCGGTTACAGTCCTATATTCTATTTTCTGCAGGAGCGCTTTGGGGTCCTCAGGCTTAAAATCGATCTTTTCAATATTGTTGTAAACCGAGATTTCGTGGATCGACCAGAACCATGAAAAGGACCTACCGAGTTGGGTTATCTTTATGTATCTCGCGCAGGCCGGGCTGAAAGCAATTTCAAGGAGCCCGCCCTGCTGCTGCCCTGAGGCTTCTTTTGCGTCTGCCTGCTTTACCTTCTGCCAGGAAACGCCGTCAAGCGAAACTTCAAGGATGTAACCTTCCGGATAATCGTTCGGGGAGGATCTGGTGTCATACACCACTTTTGTTATGGTCTCAGCTCTTCCCAGCCCGAATAAAAAGGCTTCTCCGGGAACTTTGGGGTAGCCGTTAGACCACCGGGTTGCCTGCTTTCCGTCAAAGGCATTGTAAACGTCCCTTTTAGAACCGTAAAAATTGCCCGTGAAGGTTTTTTCCCGGTACTGGCTGACCTGGAAAGGCATATGCCAGACGAATACAAAAGAGAGCCTGCGCTGTTCTTTGGGCTTCAGCCTTATTTTCGCGCAGACCGCGCCTGCAGGAGAAGGACCATTTTCCTGCATATCGGTGAGGATACCTGATAATGCAAAAGAATCCCAGAACGAAACCGCCTTCGCGCCCGCGTCCCAGTTCTGGCAATACGTTACCCGCAGGTCCGGCTCTTTTTGGACGGCAATGAGGTATTCGCCGAGGACGTTTTTGCTCTCGCCTTCATATGACCCGGAGGTCGTAAAGAGCAGGCCGGAAAATTGCGCGGTGTCCAGGATCTCCTGCTTGTTGCCGTCCCTGGAATCCCAGGCCTTCCCTTTCCTTCCGCCCCACCCGATAAGGTTCTCCATTGAAAAAAGCAGGGCTGCGTCCAGAGGCCTATCGGATCTGTTTGTGACGGTAAAATTGAACAAAGCGCACGGAAGGCTTGAATCCTTAATATTATTGGGGATGAGCGGGGAAAAAGCTTCAAGGGAAATGTCTAAGGGAAGAAGCGGATCATAAAAATTCAGTTCAGCAACAGGGAACCTGCCGAAATACGTGACGCTGTCGATCATCGTAGTGTTTTGGTATCTGTCAGACCTGAGCTTCAGGACCCTGGCAGCTCCGGTATTGCCGTCACCGGCATACACGGCAAAGAACGCGCCCCGCACGATACCCGTGGGCCGGTCCCAGTTGTGGTTAACGGAGAAATTGCCGAAACCGCCGTCGGTCAGCATTTCTATCTTGCCGCACCCGATCCCCCCCAGCGGCACCCCGCTCTTCCACCTGGCAGACGTTATAACGCCGGTGGTCTCGGAGAACTGGCAGAATGACGCCGCGGGGATGAGGATTGCCAGAACGAAGAACGCTAATTTAATTGATTTTAACATAGGGCGTCCCTCTGACCCCCAAATTTTTTTCTACATCCACACGGGCAGAAAATAAATAGGCCTGCCCTCTTCCTCTTTCATTCCGAAAAAATCCTTTGTTAACACAAACCCGCGGGGAGGCAGATAATTCTTAAGAAAATATTTCATTCCCCTGGGAACAGCGGGAAATTTAAATGATTTATATTTGACCTCTACCGGAACCGGATTTTGGCCCGAGATTATAAAATCAATTTCATTCTTAGACTGTGTCCTCCAGAAATGGAGTTCCTCTAAATCCCTGAGATTCTTTATAAGCTGCGAAAATACGAAGTTTTCCACAAGAACACCGGTGTCTGTCCTTGAATCAGCCGGCAGAAAATTGTTAATAGCCGCGTTCCTTAAACCGTTATCAAAAAAATAGATTTTAGGCATCTTGACTATTTCTTTCCGCTTGTTTGTAAAATAAGGCGCGAGGATCTCAATGATGAATGTATTTTTAAGTATAAAAAGGTATCTTTCCAGGGTAGGCCTTGCCATCCTCAGATCTATGGAGGTATTGTCATAATTCATCAAATCGCCTGCCTGCAGCCCGAGTATTTTAATAAGGTTATTGAATGCCGCCGGGTTGTCAATGCGCATAAGATCCTTAATGTCTTTTTTTACGTAGGTATTGTATATTTCGGCAAGATATGTGATTTTTTTTCCGTTATTATTTTCAAGCGCAATTCTAGGATATCCGCCATACACAATAAATTCGTCTATAAGTCTTTTGAATTTTTCAGAGTGAAATTTTAATTCTTCGAAATCCGGCTTGATTTTTTCCCTGTATATTTTTTCAAAGCTGTTTCTCAGCAGCAGATCGTATAGGATTTTTTCACCTCTGAAAAGAAGAAATTCCTGGAAATCAAGCGGAAAAATTTCAAAAACGATCTTCCTGCCCGCGAGAGAATCCTTAAATTTCTTTCTTATGTCAAACGTGGAGGAACCAGATACAACCAGTTTTATGTTTTTATGGTGGTCGCTTAACAGTTTAATAAAATTTGACGGATTATCCAGATACTGGATTTCATCTATAAACACAACCAGATTGCCTGAAATATCCGCGCCTAAGCTGCTTAAATACCTTAAAAATTCTTCTGGTCCCGCATTTAGAATTTTAAGCAGAGAGGTGTCCTCAAGATCGAAATAATGAATTATTTTTTCATCAATGCCTCTTTTTCTCAATTCATTTTGCAGGAGCCGCATAATACAGGTCTTTCCAACCTGCCTTGCGCCAATAAGAACAATTACTTCTTCGGTATCTAAAAATTTTACTATATTCTCAAGCGCTTTTCTTGGAAAAAGGGATTTATTTAAATTTTGCCTCATTTTAACCTCATAATTTTAATATAGTAATATAGAAACAACTTAATAATTCTTATATAATTATACACTAGAATATCAATTTTGTCAAGGAAAAAACCACAGGAAAAAACCACACTTATGAACCCAGAGACGTAGACCCAAAAACTTAGGTGTCAGGTCTTGACATGTGACATATCGTTCAACCGGCAAACAATTTCTTTTCAATCCTTGCGATCTCGTCAAGAACTTCCTTATCACCTACATACCCGGTCCAGGCACCCTTTCCCGGCAATCCGGACATCGTTTTGGCTGGCTCAATCCGCGTTTTTTATACCACTTTTGCTCCCCGCCGTTGAAAATGAATTCTTTCCCGCAGACCATACACTCTATCCTGATATCCGCCATAACAGGATATTTCCGCGTCTCCGTTATCTTCAGCTCATCCCTGCGCGCGGCAAAACGGCTGTTTTTAGAAGCGGCCCAGAGGACATCAATGGGTGATTCCAGGAACGTTCTTTCGTTATATTCGAATTCCGGTAATATCCTCAAATGCGG
>MNUP01000121.1 GCA_001871075.1 Candidatus Desantisbacteria bacterium CG1_02_49_89 | reverse complement strand
GGGGGAAGAAGAATAGGGAAAAGAGAACGATATAAAGGGAAAGGAAAAAGACATGAAAAAATTAATAAGCATTACAATTTTGTCGCTGGTATTTTTCGCAGGGCTCCCGCCACAAAAGCTTTGGCGGGTCTTCGAAAATCCCTGCGTAGCATTAACCTACGCAGCGGAGAAGGGACTGGTGGCGTATTGGAGCTTTGACGAAGGAAGCGGGAAGACGTCGGCTGACCTTTCCGGCAACAAGCACGATGCGGCGATCAACGGGGCAACATGGTCGAAAGAAGGGATCGGATACTGCCTTTCATTTGACGGAACAACCAGCATCGTTGACGTAAAGAACGCGAAAGACCTGGGCCTGACAAAAGCAGGCACGGTCATGTTCTGGATGAGGGCGTCCGGCTCTAACAGCTCCTGGCAGAACGTGATAAGGAAATGGAGCGGTGAGTCGCGCAACTATGGCATATACCTGAACGTTGACAACGGAGTTTTATCATGGTCTGCTTCCTATATAGAATCTTCATTGGCTTTTAACGATCTCTCTTCAGGATTTAACCCCTGGGATGATTCCTGGCACCATATCGCGGTTACTTTTGACGGGGCGGGGCCGAATGTGGTTTTTTACATAGACGGAGTTGAGGTGTCCAGTTCAGACCCTGGTTTCGCGGAGATGAAGACAAATAACGAAGCACTTGCTATCGGAGATCACTTTCCCGGGATGATAGACGAGGTAAAGATATACAACCGCCCACTTTCAGCTGAGGAAATAGATAAGTATTATTCAGAGACAAGCAAGAAACTCGGTGAGGCGCCGAAAGAAAAGAAGAAGGAATCTCAGGCAAAGAAAGCAGTAAAAGGAAAGAAAGAACCGGGTCCCAAGGGCCTTGTGGGCTATTACGGGTTTGAGCCGGCAGACCCTGAGGAATGGGTTCCGGGAGCAGCAGCAGGCATAACGACCGACAAAAAAGAAATTATTTCAGGCAAGTCCTCTATGAAAGGTAACAGTATGGAGGGAACAAGCGACTGGAACGAGTTCTTCCACACTGACGCTGCCAAGCTTCCCCTTGAAGGCGGCGGCACTTATACTGTCTATTTTAAATACAAGATACTTGAAAAGGGGGATGGGGCAAGGTCTTATTTCCTTGCCCGTTCAATAATCGGCGGAGCACCGGGCCCTGCTGACAAGGGCTGGACAGATATAAACGAGGAAGCGGGGGAAGAAGGCGTAAAGCTGATAACGTTCGCTCTTGACGAGTTCCCGGATTACTACCTTATAATCGGTATCTTCAAGCAGAGCTCGATAGTGATAGATGATTTCGCTGTTTTTGAAGGTGAGCCTGATGAGGGAACTATTGAAAAGGTAATAAGAGACGAGAGTAAGAACAGGGAAAAGGAGCAGAAGGCGCCTGTGAAAAAAGAAGAAGTAAAAGCGCCGGCAAAACCGAAGGAAGAGCCGATGAAAGTTATCGCGAATTACGGTTTTGAGGCGAATGAAAAGGATTCAGACTGGGACATAAGGGAATGGGGTACTTTCAGCAGCGACAAGAACGAGATAATTTCAGGCAAGGCTTCGCTTAAAGGCGACGGACGGAATGACAGCGATGACTGGCACGAGTTCTTCCACACCAGCCCTGACGCGCTCTTGCTTCAGGGAGGGAAGGAATACACAATATCCTTCAATTACAAGGTCCTGGCTAAATCCGAAGACGCGTATTTTTATTTCCTCGCGCGTTCAAACACAGCAGGAGTGGGGCCTTCTGACAGAGGGTGGACACAGTGGACTGACGGGCCTGGAAGCATAGGCAGCAAGACAATAACGATAACTCTTGATGATTTTGAGGATTACAACCTGATAGTGGGCATATTCAGGGGAGGGGCGATCACCATAGACGATTTCAAGGTGAGCACGGGTTCAGGGCCGGCTGAAGCGGCGCAGAAGGCGAAGGCAGCTGCCTCGAAGACCCCGCTTGAAAGCCTTATTTTCATTGCAAGGACGAACAACAGATATAATATCTTCAAACCCGGAGAGGAAATAAACTTAGACGTTTCTTTCATGACATCGGATGATATACTAAATTTCCAGGACCTGAACGCTTTCCAGGAAGAGCACATGGCGAACGGAGATTCCTGGGGCAAGTACGAAAAGGATCCCGATGGATCGGGCCAGGTCGTTAAAGTTACTTATCTGGTAAAAGAGCCTGCGCAGGACTGGGTTGATTGGATGTGGAACCCCACAACTCCTGTGGACTGGTCGAATTTTGGGAAGCTTGAGTTTGAGATCTATCCTTTACAGAACGCAGATTACCTTACAGCGAAGTTTGTTGACCAGAAAAAGATACTGCTTGAAAGGTCCGTAGGCAGCCTGAAACCGAACCAGTGGCAGAGTATCTCCCTGCCTTTGAAGGGCGATCGCTCGAACATGGTGCAGATAAATTTCTACGTGCCTTGTTACGCGGTGCCGGTGGACAAGGAAGTTTCCTTCTATATGAAGAACATGCGCCTTACTGAGCCGGTTGAGGCTGCAGCAGGCAAGGACGCGTTAAAAGGCAGGAAGATGGCCCTGAACACGGATATTCTAGATTTCTTCGGCAGGAAGGTAAAAGAAGATTCAAAACAGTTTGTTTTCGGGGAAGGAAAGGCAGGCTCGAATTTCAAGCTGAAGATGGACAACCCCGGGTTTTACTGGATAAACCTTAGCCTTAAGATAGACAACCAGGAGATCAAGAAAAGAATGGGGATGGCGGTTATTGCCCCGAACAAGGGAGCGGCTTTAGATTACAATTCTCCGTTCGGCGTCAATTTCATGTCCGACTACACACTCGGTAACCTTGCAGGCATAAAATGGGACAGGAGGGGAATGGGCTGGAAATGGGCTGAACAGCAGCCCGGCAAGTTCGTGTGGGACGGGTACGACGCGATGACGGTTGAATCTTACAAGAACGGTATTAATATTATGCCTGTTCTTTCAACCCCGCCTGACTGGGAAAGGAAGATGCCCAAAGGCTATAAACCGATCTCCACTGGCGTGCACGCCGGATGGGGGGATTTCCCGCCGAAGGACCTGGATAAATGGGGAAAATATGTTTTCGAGACAGTGAGCCGGTACAAAGGCAAGATCAAGGCGTGGGAGATATGGAATGAGCCCTGGCCCAACTGCCTTTTCTTTAACGGTGGGTCTGTGCAGGATTACACGGATCTATTGAAAGTCGCGTATGAACAGGCGCACAAGGCAGACCCGGCCTGCATAGTTATCGGGCTGGGCGGCACTGAATACAATCATATGACCCAGGTTTTCAAGGCAGGCGGGTTCCCGTATATGGACGTAGCTTCGATACACCACTACCAGCCGGGCCCGAACCCGCCTGAGTCAGCGGGTTACATTGACGCGATAAGGAAGGCAAGAGAAGTAATGAGGAAGTTCGGGGACGGAAAGGAAAAGGACCTGTGGATGACTGAAATGGGCTGGCCCACGAACATAACCGCGCCTGAGTTCGCTGACAACTGGGTGGGAATTTCAGAGGAACTGCAGGGAAAATATCTGCCCCGCACATACATTCTCGGATTGGCAGAAGGGTTGAAAAAGCATTTCTGGTTCATGTTCTCAAACGGCGGGTCTGACCCAAAGAACTTTGAGCATAACCAGGGCCTGCTTTTTAATGACTTTACCCCGAAACCGTCTTTTGCGGCATACTGTAATCTGACCAGGGAGCTTGAAAGCCTGGATTACAAGGGGAAACTGGACCTTGGCGGTTCGATATACTGCTATTTGTTTGAAAAAAGCAGCAGATCGTGTTTTGTTCTCTGGAGCCTTTCAGAAGGCGCGGAGATGGTTATATCTGCTTTGCCTGACAGCGTGAAAATAGTTGATATCATGGGAGGCCCTGTAAAACCTGAAACAAAAGACGGCAAAACCCGCATCCCGCTTTCAGACGCTGTTATGTACCTTTCAAGCGATAAGGGGAACTCCGCAGAAATAAAGGCTATCCTTGAAAAAGCGAAGATAGCCGGAGTAAGCCCTGTGAAGATCAACGCTCAGAAGACAAAAAGGCTTGATGCGAACAGGATGCTGGTTTCAATAGAAGCGGCCAATAACCTGAACCGGGAAATAAAGGGAGAGCTGAAGATAAGCCTGCCCAAAGGATACGAGGCAACTCCCCCGAACCTCGGGTTCGGGCCTTTGCGGCCCGCAAACCCGGCAACCCTTGGCTTTATCGTTGAGAACATCAGCGCGCCTGAAGCCTCGGCGAATATTCACTTCGTGATCGACGCGGGTGAAGCAGGTGTGATGAAGGGAAGCCAGGTAATAGACCTTCCCATTATCAAAATAGCGAAAACCCCAATGAAAATTGACGCGAGCCTGGATGAGTGGAAGGATTTCCAGAAGATAGCGCTGAACATGCCTGCGCAATGCTCAAACCCTGACAAGGACCCGAAAGATTTTTCATCCGTGTGTTACGTTACCTGGGATAAGGACAATTTATATTTCGCGGCTGACGTGACTGACGACTTTGTTTCCTGCAACGACGCGGCAACAGCGGATTTCCAGCACTGCGACTACTACAGGCTTTATCTGGATCTGGGGAAGAACGCTTCAGGCTCAACGTTCGACGGGGATGATTTTGAATTCGTGTTCACGCCCACAGGCCCCGGCAACAAGCCGATGTTGAAGGAAGTTTCGCAGGCGTTCGGCGGGCCCGGGCATCCCGGCCTGGATTTAAGCAAGATTAAAATTGCCTCTAAGATCGTAGCTGCAGGGCTTGCCCTGCCAAACGCAAACGGCTGGGTCATTGAAGCCGCGATCCCCTGGGCCCAGCTCAGTTTCAAGCCGAAAGCCGGCCAGGTGATAGGCATCAAGTTCATTACGGGTGACACGGACGAGAAGGGTGAGAGAGAGGACGAATACGTTTACGGGGATATGACAGGCGCGTACTGGCAGGACCCGACTAGGTTTTTAGATATATATTTTGCTCCGTAAGAATAATTATGAGTTATGAGTTATGAATTAACAACAAGGAATTTTATCGCCCGCCCCTTTGGGGTGAGGTCTCGCCCCGATGGTCATCGGGGCGGATAGGACAAACCTTTTCGTAGATCCGCCGATCTTGATGGAGGAAGGTTTGCTTGTTTTGGGAGTAGGGGCTTTAGCCCCGTTATTTAAACGACCCTAAAGGGTCTACTCCTAAGGCTCTACTCTAAAGTTTAAAATTCGTGAGAATCCGTGCCGCAGGGTCATCGGTTCAGTTCTGACCCGAAGGTCCCTGCGTTAAGTTGCGCAGCAGCTGCAGGGAGAAATTCGTGGTTAAAAATGTCTTTTTGTGGTTTATGGTGTTATGCCTGAGCCTTGTTTGCGCCGAAGGGACAGGATCAGAAAAGGAGCCAGGGTTGCCATTGAAATTTATCCGCGCGGAAAATTTAGTGCGGAATCCCGATTTTGAGGAAGGGGAAGAGCTGCCCGCTTCCTGGAACTGGGGAATTTCCAGGAATGCCAAAGCAACCTGCGGCATGGATAATGGAGTTTATTATTCCGGCAAAAGGGCAGTAAGGCTTGCCAGCGCCTCGGATTTTGGTCCGCATGTATACGGAGGCCTGCAGCAGGATATACCTGTGGAGCCTAATACCGGGTACATCCTTTCTATCCGGGCGAAAGCTGAAAGCCAGGAAAATGCCTGGTTCGGCGGAGGTCCCGGATGGGCGGTCAGAAAAGGGTTTCCTTCAGGCAGCTTTGACTGGACAAGGTTTGAGCTGGAATTCAGGACCGGTAAAGAAACTGCCTGGCCTTTGAGGATAGACGTGGACGGCATCACAAAAGGTTTGTGGATAGACGAAGTGCGCCTGGCAAGATCAGGGGAAGGGGATATAGCGGACATTTCTTACCGCGCGAGGCCGTTTTCCGGGCCTGCGGCTGATAAAAGTTCTTTGAAAATAAATAAGAATGAATTTTTAATAGGAGAGAGCCTGGAGGCGGAGTTCTGTCTGCTCAGCGCTAAAGACCTTGGTGAGGCGGAGCTGGAATTCGGTATTCTGGACAAAGAAGGGAAAAAATACGCGGAATTCCCGGCACAGGAGATCGAAATAAAAAAGGGTGAGAACATAACCACGCTTCAATTAAATACGAAAAATATTTCCGCTGGGGCTTACAGGTTTTCAGCAGGGGCACCCGGAAAGAAAAAAGAAGAGGTTTTTTTCACTGTTTACAGCGCTGAGCAGGCGAAAGATAAGCTCCTGGCCAGGATCTCAGGCTTAGAGGAGAACAATAATGCCTTGAAGGTGCTGGCGCAGGATCTGGAGAACAAAGGGATTGACTGTTCTTACCAGAAAGTCGCGGTGACAGTGGCGGAGAACTTTCTTAAGTATGTAAGCCAGGATCTAACGAAAAGAGAGATCAAGAGGGCACAGGACGCGGTTGATGAAATAGATACAATGCTTAAAGAAACAAAAAAGGACCTGGACGGAATAGCCGCAGGCGGCCGCAAGGTCTTGGAAGTGCCAAGGTATGTGCCAACCAGCTCCATAAAGATCGAAGGCCCCTGTTTTATTGCAGCCACAAAGACCCTTTCAGGCAGGGCTGAGACCCGCCCGGTGTTCTTTACCGGGTACGGGGCATTCGGGCAGGTGCGCGCGGATATTGAAAAATTTCCGGGTTACGGCATTAACATTATCCAGATCGAGTTCGGGCCTAACAGCGTTTTCCCTTCAGAGGGAAAGGTCTCGGACGCGGCTGTGAAGGATTTTCTGAAAGTCGCTGACAGGGCGCAGGCGAACAACGTCGCGATAAACCTTCTGCTCAGCCCCCATTATTTTCCGGAGTGGGTGAAGAACAAATACCCTCATTTAAAGAGCTGTTCAGGCGGGTTCCTGCAATACTGCATTGACGCGCCTGAGAGCCGCAGGGTGCTGGAAGACTTTATACGTTTCGTGATACCCATGGTCAAGGACCACCCGGCGCTTCACAGCGTCTGCCTTTCCAACGAGCCGGTCTATACCGAGTCAAGGGAGTGCGAATTTACAAAAAATATGTGGAGGGAATGGCTCCAGAAAAAACACGGCAGTATCGGGACGCTGAACAAGAATTACGGCACCAGCTATAGTTCTTTCGATGATGTGCCTGCCCAGGGGTCAAATGTAAAAGAGAAGCCTGTTTATTATGACTGGGCGGTCTTTAACGCGGAAAGGTTCGCGGGCTGGCACAAATTTATGGCTGATATTATACATGAGGTCGCACCGGACCTGCCCGTGCACGCGAAAATAATGATGTGGTGCCCGGTCGCGGACAGGGGGACAACAGGATGGGGGATCGACCCTGAGCTGTTCGGGGAATTGAGCCAGATCAACGGTAATGACTGCTGCAAGTGGTATGCCAGAGACGGGGAATATTGCAGCGGCTGGCAGGTTGAGAATATGGCTTATGACCTGCAGCGTTCTGTTGCAGACAAGCCGGTCTTTAATTCCGAGAACCACCTTATCATGGACAGGGATTTCGGGTATATACCGTCCGCGCATGTCAGGAACGTGCTCTGGCAGGGAGCGATCCACGGGCAGGGCGCCACAACTATCTGGGTCTGGGAGCGCACGTATTGTTATCAGCGCGGAAAACCCGGATGCGGGACTGCTTCCGGCTGCCCAGACCGAGACCATAAGCGCGGCTTCTTTGGAATTCATCACTCTTCCATTTGAAATGTTCAACAGGGAATCAGGCGTTTTCTCTGTT